>JBFGWM010000089.1:0-10354 GCA_041588495.1 Pseudomonadales bacterium
ATCAACCCCGGGAATTCCGGGGGGCCGTTGTTCGATCTGGACGGCCGGGTTGTCGGCATCAACTCGCAGATTTACACCCGTGGCGGCGGGTCCATCGGCCTGTCCTTCGCGATTCCGGTCGAGGTCGCCCTCGAGGTGGTCGAGCAACTCAAGGAACGCGGTAGCGTCGAACGTGGCTGGCTGGGCGTGCAGATTCAGGAAGTGAACCGCGACCTGGCGGAGAGTTTCGGCCTGCACAAGCCGATGGGAGCCTTGGTCGCCCAGGTCTTCGACAATACCCCCGCGGCGGCTGCGGGCCTGCGCGAGGGTGACGTGATCCTCGATTTCGACGGTCACGAGATCCAGTGGTCCGCTGATTTGCCGCACGTCGTGGGGCGCACGCGGCCGGGTAAGACGGTCCCGGTGGAAGTCATGCGCGAGCGGAAGAAGATCACCCTCCCGGTGGAAGTGGGCCTGTTGCCCGAGGATGGGAACGACAAGCCCAGCGCGCCGGTGAAGAAGAAAGAGAAACCCCTGCCCCTGGGCCTCGGCGTCGAGGATCTCCCGGAAGAACTGGCGGGTCGCTGGGAACTCGATGGCGGGGTACTCGTGACCCAGGTGCGCGAGGGGCCCGCCGCGGCTGCCGGTGTGCAGCGTGGCGACGTGCTGACCATGATCGACGGTCATGCGATCCGCGACAGCGCCCACTTCGCGAAACTGGTGGCCGGCCTGGAGAAAGGCCGCGCCCTGCCGATCCGGGTGGTGCGTCGCGGGCGGCCGTTTTTCAGTTCCCTGCGGGTCGAAGACGGCTGACGCAGCCCGTGCCCGGGTTACCGTTGTCGCTCACAGTCGTGCAACAGCCACGCTAAATCGGTTACTATTCGCTCCTTTTTCGTGCAATCCCAGCCCCGGGGAAACCGCGCCGCGTGAGCGAACTCGAACAGATCAGGAATTTCTCGATCATTGCCCATATCGACCATGGCAAGTCGACGCTCGCCGACCGCTTCATCCAGACTTGCGGCGGGCTGAGCGAACGCGAGATGGCGGCGCAGGTTCTCGACTCCATGGACCTCGAGCGCGAGCGTGGCATCACCATCAAGGCCCAGGCCGTGCGCCTCGAGTACAAGGCCCGGAATGGCCAGACCTACCAGCTGAATTTCATTGACACCCCCGGGCACGTGGACTTTTCCTACGAGGTTTCGCGATCGCTCGCCGCTTGCGAGGGTGCACTGCTGGTGGTGGATGCCGCACAGGGCGTGGAGGCGCAGTCCGTCGCCAACTGCTACACGGCCATCGAGCAGGGCCTGGAAGTGTTTCCCGTGCTCAACAAGATCGACCTGCCCCAGGCCGAGCCCGATCGCGTGCGCCAGGAGATCGAGGAGATCATCGGCATCGAGGCGCACGAGGCCTGCCTGATCAGCGCCAAGACCGGGGTCGGCGTCGATGAACTCCTCGAGGAGCTGGTGGCGCGGGTTCCGCCGCCGAAGGGCGACCGCGAGGCGCCGCTGCAGGCCCTGATCATCGACTCCTGGTTCGACAACTATCTCGGGGTGGTCTCCCTGGTGCGGATTGTCAACGGCCGCGTGCGCAAGGGCGAAAAAATCCGCATGCGCTCAACCGGGCATGACTACCAGGTGGACGCGCTGGGCGTGTTCACCCCGCGCCGCGTGGAAACCGGCGTCCTGGCGGCCGGCGACGTCGGCTTCCTGGTCTCGGGGGTCAAGGACATTCACGGCGCACCCGTTGGCGATACCATCATCCACAGCGCCGCGGCGTCCACCGGGGCTCTGCCCGGGTTCAAGAAGGTGCGGCCGATGGTGTTCGCGGGCATGTTCCCGGTGGATTCGGATTCCTACGAGGATTTCCGCGAGGCGCTGTCGCGCCTGTCCCTGAACGACGCCTCGCTATTCTACGAGCCGGAGACCTCGGATGCCCTGGGATTCGGGTTCCGCTGCGGGTTCCTCGGCATGTTGCACATGGAGATCATCCAGGAGCGCTTGGAGCGCGAGTATGACCTGGAACTGATCACCACCGCGCCCACCGTGATCTACGAGGTGCTCACCACCGACGGCGAGACCCTGCAGATCGACAATCCCTCGCGGCTGCCCCCGGTGAATCACATCGAGGAGATTCGCGAGCCTATCGTGCGCGCCAGCATCCTGGTACCCCAGGACTACCTCGGCAGCGTCATCCAGCTGTGCGTGGAAAAACGCGGCGTGCAGAAGAACCTGCAGTTCCTCGGTCGCCAGGTCTCGGCGGTCTACGAAATGCCCATGAGCGAGGTGGTGCTCGATTTCTTCGATCGCCTGAAATCGGTCAGTCGCGGCTACGCCTCGCTGGACTACTCGTTTGAACGTTTCGAGGCGGCGAAACTGGTGCGCCTGGATATCCTCATTAACGGTGAACGGGTCGACGCCCTCGCGGTGATCGTGCACCGTGACCTGGTGCAGGCGCGGGGGCGCCTGCTCACCGAGAAGATGCGCGAGATCATTCCGCGGCAGATGTTCGATGTCGCGATCCAGGCCGCGATCGGCGGCCAGATCGTGGCCCGGCAGACGGTCAAGGCGCTGCGCAAGAACGTCACCGCCAAGTGTTACGGGGGGGACGTCACGCGCAAGAAGAAACTCCTCGAAAAGCAGAAAGCGGGAAAACGGCGCATGAAACAGGTGGGTCGCGTGGAAATTCCCCAGGAAGCCTTTCTCGCGGTGCTGAGGGTGGACAAGTGACCGCCCCGATCGCCACCGCCCGGACATGGAAGACGGAATGAACATCGACTTTCCCCTGGTGCTCGTACTCTCGGTATTCGTGACCGGCCTGATCTGGCTGGTCGACGCGGTATTCTGGGCGCCGGGTCGCCGCGCGCGTTTCGCGGAGGCGATCCGCGGGGTCGAGGACGAGGAGACGCGCGAGAAGATCGGCCGCGGGTTTGCCGAGCCCGGCATCGTGGATTTCTCGCGCTCGCTGTTCCCGGTGCTGCTGATCGTGCTGGTGCTGCGCTCGTTCCTGGTGGAGCCGTTCCAGATTCCCTCGGGCTCCATGCTGCCGACCCTGCAGGTCGGCGACTTCATCCTGGTGAACAAGTACGAGTATGGAATCCGCATGCCGGTGATCGGCAACAAGGTGGTGGAGATCGGCGATCCCGAGCGTGGCGACATCATCGTGTTCCGCTTTCCGGACAATCCGCGCATCAATTACATCAAGCGCGTGGTCGGCCTGCCGGGAGATCGCATCCGCTACGAGGACAAGACGCTGTACGTGAATGGCGAACGTTTCGACCCGAAAGTGCTCGCCGAGTTGCCGCCCGGGAATCCGGAGCGGCAACTGGTCGAGGAACGCATCGGCCCCATCACGCACCAGATCTATCGTAATATCGGCAACCCGGGGCCGGCCCGCGAGTGGCAGGTTCCGGCCGGCGAATATTTCGTGATGGGTGATAACCGCGACCACAGCAACGACAGCCGTTACTGGGGCACCGTACCCGACCATTTCCTGGTGGGACGCGCCTTTGCGATCTGGGTGCACTGGAAATCGCTGTGGAGTTTACCTAGCTTTAAACGTAACGGGAGTATCCAGTAGGATGCCCCATTCCTGAACCGGAGGTCAGGCAATGAAAAATTTATACAAACAGCGTGGAATGACGAACATCATGATCGTGGTGATCCTGGTCATGCTGGCGTTTTTCGCCACGGCGGCGATCAAGGTCATGCCCATGTACCTGGATAACTTCACCATCGCCGGGGTGGTGAAAAGCGTTGCCGAGGATCCGGAATTGCGCAGTAAGTCGAAGTCGGAGATTCGCAGCCTCGTCGAGCGGCGCCTGACCATCAACGGCCTGGACCAGTATGCCAAGCAGACCAAGGTCCGTCCCGGCGACGGGGTCATGATCCTCGAACTGAACTATGAACGTCGCGAGAACTTCTACGGCAATCTCGATGTCGTGGCCGTGTTCGAGAACCGTGCCGAATTCTAAGCGCCGGTGACCGCGCCGGATGACCCCCTGGTCCAGTTGTGCCGGAACCTGGGCCATGATTTCTCCGATCGCGGACTGCTCGAGCAGGCGCTGACCCATTCCAGTGCGGGCAAGGGCCACTACGAGCGACTCGAATTTCTCGGTGATTCTGTTCTCAGCCTGGTGATTACCGAGTTCCTGTACGCGCGCTTTCCCGACAAGCGGGAGGGGAAGCTCAGTCGCATCCGTGCCTCCCTGGTCAATCGCGAGAGCCTCACCGGCCTGGCCCAGGACCTGGACCTGGGGCGCTATCTCAACCTCGGGCGTGGCGAACTGCGGTCGGGCGCCCATCGCCGGCACAGCATCCTGGCCGACGCCATGGAAGCGGTGATCGGCGCCATCTACCTGGATGCCGGCTTCGCGGTCTGCCGCGAGCGGGTGCTCGACTTCTACTCCGTGCGCCTGGCCGACCCGGAACTGGGCACCCCGGTGAAAGACCACAAGACCCGGCTCCAGGAATTCCTGATGGCGCGTGGCGACGTGGTGCCGGAATACCGCCTGGTCAGTGAATCCGGGCCGCCGCACAAACGCCGCTTTGCCGTGGAATGCGCCATCGCCGGTGAAAACGAGCCGGTGCCCGGCGAGGGCCGCAGCCGGCGACAGGCGGAGCAGGACGCGGCCCGGCGCATGCTGATCGTGCTCGGCGAACTTGAGCCGGAGGGGGAAGGGTCTTGAGCGATGCCGGGGCGGGTGCCAGCACAACCCGTTGCGGATATGCCGCCATCGTCGGCCGTCCCAACGTCGGCAAGTCGACCCTGCTCAACCGCATCCTGGGTCAACGCATCAGTATCACCTCGCGCAAGCCGCAGACCACCCGTCACCAGGTTCTCGGCATTCACACCACGGACACCGTGCAGACCATTTATGTCGATACGCCGGGAATTCACGATTCCGGGCGCCACCTCATGAACCGTTACATGAACCGTGCCGCGCTCAGTGTCCTGGCGGACGTCGACGTGGTGGTCATGCTCGTCGAAAACGTACGCTGGACCGAGATGGACGAGCAGATTTGCGAACAGGTTCGCGACAGCGGCACCCCGGCACTGGTCTGCCTCAACAAGGTCGATCGCCTGGATGACAAGAGCGAGTTGCTGCCACGCATGCAGGCCCTCGCGGGAAGCGGCGTGTTTCGCGAAATCCTGCCGCTGTCGGCGACGGACGGTCACAACGTGGATGTTCTGCAGCAGAGCGTCGAGGCGTTGCTGCCCGAGGGCCCGTTCCTGTTCCCGTCGGACCAGGTCACCGATCGCGATGAGCGGTTTCTCGCCGCGGAGATGGTCCGCGAGCAGATCATCCGAGGTTACGGCGACGAACTGCCCTACCAGACCGCCGTGGTGATCGAGGAATTCCGCCGCCAGCGTGGCGTGCTGCACCTCTCGGCGGTGATCTACGTGGATCGTGACAGCCAGAAAAAAATCCTGATCGGCGCCCGTGGGGCACGCCTGCGCGAGGTCGGCACCGCGGCGCGCCGGGTGCTGGAACAGTTTTTCGCGGAGAAGGTCATGTTGCGGACCTGGATCAAGGTCAAGCCTTCCTGGTCGGATGACGAGCGCCTGCTGCAGGGGCTCGGGTTCACGGACGGCGGGGACTGATGCCGTGGAGCGCCGGGTGTCCCAGCAGGCGGCGTGGCTGCTCCACGCGCGACCCTATCGCGAAACCAGCCTGATCGGGGAGTACTTCACCCGTGACTTCGGGCGTGTCGGTGCGGTCCTGCGCGGTGCGCGTGGTGCGCGGCGGCGCAGTCCGGCACCGGCGCAGTTCGTGCCGCTTCTGCTCGACTGGCAGGGCGGCGGTGCGTTGAAGACCCTCACCGGCGTCGAGGCCGGCGGAGGCGGGCATCGCCTCCAGGGTGACCGCCTCGCCAGTGGCCTGTATCTCAACGAACTGTTGATGCGCACGCTGAAGCCGGGCGATTGCCACGATCAGCTGTTCGCGGCCTATGGCCGGGCGCTTGCGGGCCTTGCCGGTGATGCCGGCCTGCACGGATTGCTGCGCGGTTTCGAGCGTGTGCTGCTACGCGAACTCGGATATGGCATCTCGTTTTCCCGCTCGGTGCTGAGTGGTCAGCCGGTACGCCCGACCGGCCGCTACGTGGCCTGTGGCATCACTGGTTTTGCCGAGCTTTCCGAGGTGCCGGATGCCGATGCGGAGGGTGCGCTGCCAGGGCGCGTTTTGCTGGCGATCGAGGCCGGTGATTTCCGCTCGGCGGAGGCACGCCGGCTGGCGCGCCAGGTGTTCCGCGCCGCGTTGCGGCCGCACATCGGCGACCAGCCGCTGCACAGCCGCCGGCTGCTGGCTGGCGTCGGCGCGCCGCGCGCGGGACAATGAACGGCATCGGAATCCGCCCGGGCATTCCCGGGGAACTGCATTTCAGGAGCCACGTGGAACCATGAACAGCCGGCCTTTACTCGGAGTCAACATCGATCACGTCGCCACGCTGCGCGAGGCGCGCGGCACCCGCTACCCGGACCCGGTGCAGGCAGCGATCGAGGCCGAGGAGGCTGGTGCCGACGGCATCACCCTGCACCTGCGCGAGGACCGGCGCCACATCCAGAACCGCGACGTGCTGTTGCTCCGCGACGTGCTGCAGACCCGCATGAACCTGGAGATGGCGGTCACCGAGGAAATGCTGATGTTTGCCGAGGAGGTCGGTCCGGAACACTGCTGCCTGGTGCCGGAGAAACGCGAGGAACTGACCACCGAGGGCGGACTTGACGTGCTGGCACAGGAGTCGCGCATCAAGCAGGCCTGTGACCGGCTCGGTGAGCGCGGTATCGAGGTTTCGCTGTTCATCGACCCCCAGGTTGCCCAGATCGAGGCCGCGCAGCGCTGCGGGGCGCCGGCCATCGAGATACACACCGGATTGTACGCCGACGCCCGCAACGCCAAGGAGCGGGAAATCGAGCTGACCCGTATCGCCGAGGCGGTGGCGCTGGGGCGCGAGTGCGGGCTGGTGGTGAATGCCGGTCATGGGCTGCACTACCACAACGTGGAACCCGTCGCCGCGAACCCGGACATCAACGAACTGAACATCGGGCACGCCATCATTGCGCGGGCGGTATTCAGCGGCCTGCGGGAGGCCGTGCGCGAGATGCGCCAGTTGATGGAACGGGCCCGCAGCTTCGCCCCATGATCGCCGGTATCGGTACGGACCTGGTTCGCATCGAGCGCATTGCCGGCGCCCTGCAACGCTTCGGTGACCGCTTCTCCCGCCGGATTCTCGCGGATGCAGAGCTGCGCGAACTGGCCGCGGACCGCGATCCGGCCCGTTTCATTGCCAAGCGCTTTGCGGTCAAGGAGGCGGCTGCCAAGGCCCTGGGGCGCGGTATGGCGGACGGGCTCGCGTGGCAGGACTTCGAACTGGTGCATGACGACCGCGGTGCACCCCGACTGCAGCTCGCCGGGCGCGCTGCCGAGCTGGCGGAACAGCGTGGCCTGCTTCCCGCCCACGTGAGCCTTGCCGACGAAGAGGACTACGCGATTGCCTTCGTGGTCCTGGAGAGCCGCTGAGCGCGCTGTGCGAGCAGGTTTCCCGCGGCGCGGGCGAAGTGTTCGGCGGCCTCATAGAGTCCCGGAAGCAGCAAGAGGACGCGGCCAAACTCGTGGCGCGCGCAAAGTTGGTCGAGTTCGCTGCAGGCCATGAGCAGGCGCGGGGCACCGGTATACCGGCACGCGCCGAGCAGGCTGTGCACCTGTCGCGCCACGCCCTCCGGGTCGGCCGCCGCGGCCGCGGCCTGGATCGCCTCGATGCCGGGCGGCAGGCATTCCAGCATCAGGTAAAGCAGTTCCTCCGCGACTTCGGCGCGGTCCCCCGCGAGTTTCACGCAGCGTCTCCAGTCGGCGTCCCGCATCGCCCCCGTTTCCTCGGAATCGCGCCCCGGGGTCGGGTCGGTGGTCGGGGGCCGGTTGCGCAAACAGGCTTCCAGGCGGCGCAGTGAAACCGGCTTCTCGATGCACGCATCCATCCCCGCGGCGCGGCAGCAGGCCGCGATACGGGCACTGCGCGCGGCGCTGATACCAAGAATGGGGGTGCCCGCGGCAAGGCATTCGCCACGGATGCGACGGGTGGCGGCGAGTCCGTCGAGCCCCGGCATCTGCAGGTCCATCAGGATCCAGTCGAAGCGTCGGCCGCGCAGGACGCGCAGGGCCTCCTCTCCGGACGCCGCACAGGTGCTGTCCACACCGATCCGTTCCAGCAGGCCGCGCAACACGCTCCGGTTCACGGGATGATCATCGACGATCAGCGCGTGTCCCGCGAGGGCGCCGGTGGCGGATTGTTGCAGCGGGCGGCGGGCGGCGACGGGGTCACCTGCCGAAGATTTTGAGCGGGACATTCGGGCACAACCGGTCCGTGGTTTCGGGGAACACTTTACATCCTGAAAGTGCGCAGAAATTGTACTATCGTGGACAGGCGCTGTTCAATTATCGGGCGGTCAGGCACGCGGTTCAGTTTTGTCCGGCGGGCCAGTATCATGGCGATCCCCTGAACCCCTCCCTGGGGGCGAGGTCCATACTGCATGACTGCGCATTCAGATTCCGCGCCGCCACGGGCCGGCGACGGCCCCCGGATCGAATTTCCGACCATTGAGTCCTGTGTCGGGAACACGCCGCTCGTGCGCCTGCAGCGAATCCCTGGCTGCACCAGCAACACCATCCTCGCCAAGCTGGAGGGCAACAATCCCGCCGGTTCGGTGAAGGACCGGCCGGCGTTGTCGATGATCACCCGCGCCGAGGCCCGGGGCGACATCTCTCCCGGCGACACCCTGATCGAGGCCACCAGCGGCAACACCGGCATCGCCCTCGCCATGGCGGCGGCGATCAAGGGCTACCACCTGATCCTCATCATGCCGGAACACATGAGCGACGAGCGCCGTGCGGCCATGGCGGCCTATGGCGCGGAACTCGTTTCGGTGTCCCGGGAGGCGGGCATGGAGGGCGCCCGTGACCTCGCCGAGCGCATGCAGCGCGAGGGCCGCGGCAAGGTGCTGGACCAGTTCGGCAATCCCGACAATCCGCAGGCCCACTTCGAGGGCACCGGCCCGGAATTGTGGGAACAGACCGCGGGCAGGATCACCCATTTCGTGAGTTCCATGGGCACCACCGGCACCATCATGGGCGTTTCCCGCTTCCTCAAGTCGCGGAATCCCGATATCGAGATCATCGGCCTGCAGCCCACCGAGGGCTCCAGCATCCCGGGTATCCGGCGCTGGCCGCAGGAGTATCTCCCGAAAATCTATGAATCGGTACGCGTCGACCGGGTGCTCGATATCACCCAGCAGGAGTCGGAGCAGATGATGCGACGCCTGGCCCGCGAGGAGGGTATTTTCGCCGGGATCTCCTCGGGGGGCGCGGTTGCCGCGGCGCTCAAGATCTCCGCCGAGGTCGAGAACGCGGTGATCGTGGCGATCATCTGCGACCGCGGCGACCGCTACCTGTCCACCGGCCTGTTCAGCGCGCGCTGAACCGCTCCTCACCTGCCCGTTATTCCGTCGAACGTGTCCCGCCGTCGCCGTTTCAGTACCGAGCCCGTTGAACTGGAGATTGTCCGCCTGGCCGCCGACGGCCGCGGCATCGCGGGCGGGGAGGGTCGCCGGCAACTGGTGCACGGGGCCCTCGCGGGGGAGCGGGTCCGGGCGCGCATTCGTGGGCGTCGCAAGGGTGTCGATGAACTTGCCACGGAAGTGGTGCTGACCCCGGCCGGGCAACGGGTGACCCCGTTCTGTCCACACTTCGACCGCTGCGGCGGCTGTTCGCTGCAGCACATGGATCCTGCGGCGCAGGTGCGTTTCAAGGAAGAGCGCCTGCGCCAGTTGTTCCGCGAAGAGGGCGGTGTGGAGCCGGAGGCGTGGTTGCCGCCCCTGACCGGTCCGCTGCAGGGCTATCGCCACAAGGCGCGCCTCGGCGTGCGTTACGTTGAGGGTCGCGGCGGCGCCCTGGTCGGGTTCCGCGAGCGCGGCAGCAGCCGGGTCGCTGAACTGGAGTCCTGTGGCGTCCTGGATACCCGCGTCGGCGAGCGGATTACTGACCTGCGCGCGGTGATCAATGCCCTGGAGGCCCCGGCGCGGATACCGCAGATCGAGGTCGCTCTCGGTGACGACGCCGGGGCGTTGGTGATCCGCCATCTCGACCCGCTTTCCGAGGTCGACCGCGAACGCCTCACCAGGTTTGCCATGGACAGCGGCCTGCGGGTCTACCTGCAGCCGGGAGGCCCCGACAGCGTGGAACGCCTGTGGCCCTCCGGGGGGCCGGACGAACTGGTGTACGGGTTGCCGGAATTCGACCTGGAAATGGCGTTCCTGCCGATGGACTTCACCCAGGTCAATCCGGCCCTGAACCGGGCCATGGTGCGTCTCGCCGTGGACCTGC
>JBFGWM010000090.1:0-10325 GCA_041588495.1 Pseudomonadales bacterium
AGTTCTTTTCATCAAACATCGGATTGTTCCTGTGCCGGTCTTCAAACGTCCCGCGGATTGCGGATGAACTCGCGAATGAGCTGGCCCGCGGACTTGCCGTCGTTCTTGTTGTGGCTGCCGTCACAGAACGGCGGGTTGCCGCTGCGCCCGCAACCGCAGATGAAAAGTTGCTCCTTGCGCTTCGAAAGGTGCTCCCGCGGCTGGCAGGCACCATCCGGCGGACCGCTGCCATCACATTGCGGCGCGCTGGCGGTCATCCCGCAGGTGCAGATCGGGAACGGCGTGTTCTTGTCGACGGTCCGCACCCAGGGACGCTGACGCGCGTACATCGGTGGCAGATCGGCCATCGGAACCTCCTCTTGCCAGGCATCCCCGCTACCCCAGCCATGCCCGCGCGTTGCGGAACATGCGCAGCCATGGACCGTCCTCGCCCCAGCCTGCCGGATGCCAGGAGTTCTGCACGCTGCGGAACACCCGCTCGGGATGCGGCATCATGATGGTGACGCGGCCGTCGGGCGTGGTGAACCCGGTCACGCCCTCCGACGAGCCGTTGGGGTTTGCCGGATAGCGTTCCGCGGCCTCGCCGTGATTGTCCACATAGCGTAGCGCAACCAGCGCGGCGTCCGGACCCGCATCGTCACGGAAGCGGGCCCGGCCCTCGCCGTGAGCCACCACGATCGGCAGGCGGGAACCGTGCATGCCCGCGAGCAGGATCGACGGCGACTCGCAGATCTCGACCAGGGACAGGCGCGCCTCGAACTGCTCGGACAGGTTGCGCACGAAATCCGGCCAGTCCCCGGCCCCGGGAACCAGTTCACGCAGGCCGGAGAGCATCTGGCAGCCGTTGCACACGCCGAGGGCGAAAGTGTTCGCATCGGCAAAGAAATCGGCAAACTGTTCGCGGGCGCGCGGGTTGTAGAGGATCGACCGCGCCCAGCCCTGCCCCGCGCCGAGCACGTCGCCGTAGGAGAAACCGCCGCAGGCCGCCAGGCCCTGGAAGCCTTCCAGGCTGACCGTGCCGGCAATGATCTCGGTCATGTGCACGTCCACCGCGGTGAACCCGGCGCGGTCGAAGGCCGCGGCCATTTCCAGCTGACCGTTGACGCCCTGCTCGCGCAGCACTGCCACCCGGGGCCGCGCGCCGACACCGACCAGGGGCGCGCAGACATCGTCATCCGGATCGAAACCCAGTTTCACCGCGAGGCCAGGGTCATCGCGGTCGAGCAGGGCATCGAATTCCTCGCGGGCGCAGTCGGCGTTGTCGCGCAATGCCTGCATCCGGTAACTGGTCTCGGTCCAGGCGCGCTGCCACTCCACGCGGCTGTTCTCGAGCACCACCTGGCCGGCAACCGAGAAGCGCACCTGCTCCCGTGCATCGAGGCAGCCGATCTCGTGGACCAGGCCAGCGAGGCCCTCGGAATGCAGGCATTCACGCACCCGTTCCATGGCCCCCGTGGGCACCTGCAGCACCAGCCCGGGCTCTTCGGCAAACAGGACGGGTATGACCGCGCCGGGCTCCGCGGCCATGGCATCCAGGTGCACGTCCAGGCCACTGTGGGCCGCAAACGCCATCTCGCACAGGGTCACGAACAGGCCACCGTCACTGCGATCGTGGGCGGCCAGGATCAGGCCCTCGCGATTCAATTGCTGTACCGCTCGGAACAGGCCGGCAAGGTGCGCCGGCTCATCGAGGTCCGGCGCCACGTCACCGGTCCCTGCATAAACCTGCGCGAGGACCGAACCGCCAAGGCGGTTGCGCCCGGCGCCGAGATCCACGCACAGCAGTACGCTGTCCACGTCGCGATCGAGTTCCGGCGTGAGCGTGCGGCGTACGTCATCGACGGGCGCGAAGGCCGATACCACCAGGGAAACCGGGGCGGTCACCGACTTCTCCGCGCCGGAATCCGGATCCGTCCAGGCGGTGCGCATGGACATGGAATCCTTGCCCACCGGGATGCAGATTCCCAGGGCCGGGCAAAGTTCCTCTCCCACCGCGCGTACTGTGGCGTACAAGTCAGCATCATCGCCGGGATGCCCGGCCGCGGCCATCCAGTTGGCCGAGAGCTTGACCCGCCCGATCTCGCCAATATCCGCGAGCATGATGTTGGTGAGCGCCTCGCAGACCGCCATGCGCCCCGACGCCGGAGCGTCCAGCACCGCGAGCGGCGTCCGCTCGCCCATGGCCATGGCCTCGCCGTGGTACCCGTGAAAACCGTTGCAGGTCACCGCGACGTCGGACACCGGCACCTGCCAGGGGCCGACAAACTGGTCCCGGCACACCTGCCCACCGACGCTGCGGTCGCCGATGGTCACCAGGAAGCTTTTCGACGCCACCGCCGGGCAGCGCAGCACCCGGTCTGCGGCCTCGCGGAGATCCAGCGACGCGACATCGAGCGGCTGACCGCCGCGCGCCACCCGCTGCACGTCGCGATGCATCCGCGGCGGCTTGCCGAGCAGGACCTCGAGGGGCAGGTCCACCGGCGCGTCACCGAAATGCGTGTCGCCCACCCGCAAGTGGCGCTCGGCGGTGGCCGTTCCGACCACCGCCCAGGGACAGCGTTCGCGGGCGCACAGCGCAGCGAAAGCCGACAGTTGCGCCGGCTCAACCGCGAGCACGTAGCGCTCCTGGGCCTCGTTGCACCAGATTTCCAGGGGCGACATGCCGGGTTCGGCGTTCGGCACGTCGCGCAATTCGAACATTCCGCCACGGCCACCGTCATTGACCAGTTCCGGAAAGGCATTGGACAGGCCGCCGGCACCGACATCGTGAATGAACAGGATCGGGTTGCCCTCACCCATCTGCCAGCACTGGTCGATGACTTCCTGGCAGCGCCGTTCGAGCTCCGGGTTGTCGCGCTGCACGGAGGCGAAGTCGAGCTCCGCGTCACCGCTGCCGCTGGCCATGGAGGATGCCGCCCCGCCACCCAGGCCGATGCGCATGGCCGGCCCGCCGAGGACAATCAGGCGGGCGCCGACCGGGATTCCGCCCTTCTCCACGTGCCCGGGGCGGATATTGCCCATGCCGCCGGCGAGCATGATCGGCTTGTGGTAGCCACGCATCTCCGGCGCGCCGGGCTGACCGCAGTCCTGCTCGTAGGTACGGAAATATCCGCAAAGATTGGGTCGCCCGAACTCGTTGTTGAAGGCCGCCGCACCGATCGGCCCCTCCAGCATGATCTCGAGGGCGGAAACGATGCGTCCGGGACGGCCGTAATCGGGCTCCCAGGGCTGCTCGTAGCCGGGAATCCTGAGGGAGGAAACCGAGAAACCCACCAGTCCCGCCTTGGGCTTCGCCCCGCGCCCGGTGGCGCCCTCGTCACGGATCTCGCCACCGGCCCCGGTCGCCGCTCCCGGATGCGGGGCGATGGCGGTCGGGTGGTTGTGGGTCTCCACCTTCATGAGCAGGTGCGCGGGTTCCTCGACCACCGCGTACTCGCGGGTTTCCGGGTCCGGAAACAGGCGCCCGGCGGGCAGTCCCTCGACCACCGCGGAGTTGTCCTTGTAGGCGGACAGGACGCCCTCGGGGTGCAGTTCGTGGGTGTTGCGGATCATCGCGAACAGGGACTTGTCCATGTCCTCGCCGTCGATGGTCCAGCCGGCATTGAAAATCTTGTGCCGGCAGTGCTCGGAGTTGGCCTGGGCGAACATCATCAGCTCGACATCGCGCGGGTCGCGGCCCAGGGCGCGGAAACTGTCGACGAGGTAGTCGATCTCGTCGGCGGCCAGAGCCAGGCCGAGCTCACGGTCGGCGCGCTCGATGGCGGCCCGCCCCTCGGCGAGAACCGGCACGGCCGCGGACGGCGCCGGCGCGCTCTCGGCGAACAGGCAACCCGCCTCGTCGACGCCGTTCACCACGGCCTGGGTCATGCGGTCGTGGATGAGCGGCAGCACCGCGGCCCGGGCCGCCGCATCCAGGGCAGGATCCCGGTCCACGTACCAGGCGATCCCCCGCTCCACCCGGCTCACGCCGGACAGGCCGCAGGTGTGGAGGATGTCGGTCGCCTTGCTCGACCACGGGGACACCGTGCCCGGGCGCGGAATCACCAGCAGCAGTTCACCGCGCAGGGTTTTCGGGGCAGGCTCGCCATAGGCCAGTAGACGCTCCAGGACCTGCCGCGGTTCACCGCTGGCAACCGTACCGGATACAAAATGAAGGAAGCGACAGCGGACATCACGGACGCCGGTCACACCGGCGTCGGCGAGGGCCTGCAGCAGGCGCTGCCGGCGGAATTCTGAGAAAGCGCAGGGGCCGTCCAGGACCAGCATGGGCTCACGAGTTCCCCCGTGGAATGGGCGACTATGATACTTCATTCGGAGCTTTCAAATCACCCGCGTTTCGTAGGACACTCATGTTCCCGGACGCGACCGGCAACAGGACGATCCATGCGCGCAGCGCGACCCAAGGGACCCCGCCTGCTGGCCGCCGCGCTGGTCGCGCTGACGCTGGTGGCGTCGGTGTCCTCCTGCCGCCAGTCGACCACCGTTGAGCGCATCCGTCAGCAGGGCGTCCTCAAGGTGGTCACCCGCAACGCACCCACGACGTATTACCAGGACCGCAACGGCCCGACCGGGTTCGAATACACCCTCAGCAAGCTGTTTGCCGAGGAACTCGGCGTCGACCTGGAGATCTTCACCCTGGCCAACCCGGGGGAGATCCTCGACAGCCTGTCCCGCCGCCGCGCCAATCTCGCGGCCGCCGGCCTGATCGTCACCGTTGCCCACACCAGCCAGGTGACCTTCGGTCCGCCCTACATGGAGATCACCCAGCAACTGGTGTATCGGACCGGGAATTTCCGGCCGCAGACCCTCGACGACCTCGCCGGCCGCAGCCTGCTGGTCCGCGAACGCTCCAGCCATGCCGAACGCCTGCGCGACCTGCAGCGGCAGATGCCCGACCTGGCATGGAAGGAAACCGCCGATCTCGAGGTGGTCGACCTCCTGCGCATGGTCGAAAACGGCGAACTCGACTTCACCGTGGTCAACAGCAACGAGTGGGCGGTCAACCAGGCCTTTTTCCCGCGCGTCCGCGTGGCCTTCAACATGGCTCCCGCGGAACAGCTGGCCTGGGCCCTGCGCAAGGAACGCGACGACAGCCTGCTGGAAGCGGTGCGCGGATTCTTTGCCCGGCTCGCGGAGAGCGGCCGCCTGGCCCAGTTGCGCGACCAGTTCTACGGTCACGTCGACCAGCTTAATTACGTCGGCGCACGGACCTTCATCTTCCACATGAAAAAGAGGCTGCCCAGGTACGAGCCGTGGATTCGCGCCGCGGCCGAGCGTTACGACATCGACTGGCGCCTGCTGGCCGCCATCGGCTACCAGGAGTCACACTGGGACCCGGATGCGGTATCGCCCACCGGGGTACGTGGATTCATGATGCTGACCCAGGCCACGGCCCGCGAACTCGGCGTGAAGAACCGTCTCGATCCGCGCGAGAGCATTTTTGGCGGCGCCGACTACCTGCAACGGATCCGCACCCGCCTGCCCGACGCCATTCGCGAACCGGACCGGACCTGGTTCGCCCTCGCCGCCTATAACGTCGGACTCGGTCACCTGCAGGACGCCCAGGACATCACGCGCCGCCAGGGTGGCAACCCCTACTCGTGGTCCGATGTCGCCCAGCGCCTGCCGCTGCTGCAGCAGGAAAAGTGGTACCGGCAGACCCGCTACGGATATGCCCGCGGCTGGGAGCCGGTCCACTACGTGGCCAACATCCGCCGCTACTACGATGTGCTGGTCTGGAACACGCGCCAGCGGGACGAATCGCTCCCCGTGATCCCGCCACAGGACGAGCCCGGCGACGACATCTACGATTCGGTACCCTCGGTCCTGTAGGTCGGGATCTCAGCCCGAACGCCGCTCCGCAAACCACTCCCGCATCAGGGCCGCGCATTCCTCGCCGAGCACCCCGCCGGTCACTTCGGGCCGCCAGTTGAAATAGGATTCCTCGAATATCCTCGAGCGGCTGTGCACCACGCCGGCCTTGGGTTCGGGCGCGCCGAAAACGACGCGCGCGATGCGCGCATGCACGATGGCGCCCGCGCACATGGTGCAGGGCTCGATGGTCACGTACAGCGTCGCGCCGGGAAGCCGGTAATTGCCGGCGGCACGGGCCGCGTCGCGCAGGGCGACGATCTCCGCGTGCGCCGTGGGATCCACCGCGGAGATCGGCCGGTTCCAGCCCTCTCCAAGCACCGCGCCATCGCGCACCACGACCGCGCCGACCGGAACCTCATCCTGCTCCGCGCCCTTCCGCGCGAGGGCAAGAGCGCGCCGCATCCACGGTTCATCGTGCAGGCTGGAATCGGGCTCGTTTGGTTCAGGATTCGGCAATGGTCTGTTCAATGATGTCCGCGGCACGCTGCGGCAGGCTGTAAAGATCATGGGTCCTGCCGAACTCGATCCCGTTTCGTTGCCAATCGGCCCGCTCGTCGGCGTGCAACATGTAGGCGAGCTTGGCGTTCAGGTCCTCCTGGCGGAAGGGTGATTCCACCAGCAGTCCCGCACCCGCATCCGTGATGTAGTGGGCATACCCGCACACGTCGGTCACCAGCACCGGCAGGCCGGAAACGATCGCCTCCAGGAGCACCATCCCCGCGGCCTCGTTGTAGGCCGGATGAATCAGGACGTCGCCCCCGAGCAGGAAGCGCGGCACGTCATGCCGCCCGAACAGGAACTTCACCTGCTTCTCCAGGTGGAGCCGCTTGATCTGCCGTCGGAACGGGGTGGGATTGTCCTGGCCCACCACGAACAGGAAGGTTTCCTTGCGCGCCGCCGGGCACAGGCTGGCGATGGCATCCAGCGCGCGATCGAGCCCCTTGGTCTTGAAGCCTGAACCCACCATCAGGACCATGCGGTGGTGCGGCAACAGGTCGAACTCCTTGCGGAACTCGTCGCGGATCTCCTCCGCATTGTCCGGCGCCATGCGCGTCTTCGAGATGCCGGGTGGCAACATGTGGAAGCGCTCTTTCTGGGTTCCGTAGTACTCGTGGAAGACCTCGATCCATGCCTCGGTGAGCACCATGATGACCGTCTTGCTGTCCGGGGAAAACACCGCCTTCTCAAAGGCCGCGTAATGCCGGTAGCGGTTGCTGCGCCGGTACAGCCGGCTGCGTTGCTCACGTGCGCGCGCTTCAAAACAGGAATCCGCGGCGAAATAGACGTCCAGCCCCGGCATCTTGTTGAAGCCGATCACGCCGTCGATGGCGTGGTCGCGCACCCGCTTTTTCACCTGCTTGTGGTAGTCCCGGGCGCGGCCGTGATTGGTCTGCGAGCTGACCGGCACGATATGCACGGTCATGCCCTCGGGACGGTCTCCCTCCCAGCTCAGGACGAAGATGTGAACCTCGTGGCCACGGTCGCGACACTCGGTGGCGACGCGCAGGAAATCCCGCTGCAAACCACCGAAGGGGAAAAACTTGTACAAGCAGAAACCCAGTTTCATTCAATTGCCATTGGTGCAGGCAGGAGGCGGTCACTCATGGTTCTTGTGCGTTGCAAGCGGGCCTGCCAAAAACGTGAATCAGGGTCCGGCTTTCGCCGGGACATGGCGAAATGCCGCCCCCGGGGGTCACGCACCGCGGGAGGATTCGGCAGGCCGCGGCTGCGGGACCGCACCGGTGCCCGTACTCGCGGACGGCACCCAATTCACAGCGAAGGCGCAATACCCGTTAAGCGTAGCAAATGCCGCCCCCCCTTCCACCACGAGCACCCCGGAAAAAATCACCGGAATCAGCATGTTCCGCGCTCCAGGCCCGCCGCAGCACGCGCGCAGAGGAAAACGGCAACGCGGCAGTGAGGCAGGTCACCGGTCGATCGCGCGAGGGCGCACCGGGAAGCCGTGGCCACTGACTCAGCGTTGACGGGCGCCGAGACTTTCAACCAGGTCGGCGGCACGTTCGGGCATGCTGTAAATATCCGCTTCCCGGGCGAAACGGATGCCATTTTCGCGCCAGGAAGCCACCTCGGGCGCCTCCAGCATGTAGGCGAGCTTGTGGTCGAGATCCTGCTGGGAAAACGGCGAGCCGACCAGCATGCCCGCTTTCGCATCCTCGACAAAGTGCGCGTATCCGCAGATATCGGTTGCCAGCACCGGCAGGCCGGCGACAATGGATTCGAGTAATACGGTCCCGGTATTTTCGCTGTAGGCAGGGTGGATCAGCAGGTCCGCGCCGAGCAGGAATCGCGGCAGGTCGGGCCGCCCGCCCAGGAACTCGACCCGCTGTTCCAGGTCGAGGCGGCGGATCTGCCCGCGGAAGCGTCGCGGGTTGTCGTCACCCAGCACGTACAGGCGCGTGTGGTCACGCAATGCTTTGGGCAGTGCAGCCAACGCGTCCAGCGTGCGGTCCAGGCCCTTGGTCCGGAACCCGGAACCCACCATCAGCACCAGTTTGTCGTCTTCACCCAGACGGAATTCGTCACGGAACGCCTTGCGGATCTCACCGGCATCGGGCGGCGCGATCCGGTCCCGGGAGATGCCCGGGGGCAGCATGTGCAGCCGGTTATCCGGGGTCCCGTAGTAGCGCATGAACACCGGCTGCAGGCGTTCGGAGATCATCAGGATCTCGGTCTTGCTCTCCGGTCCAAACACCGCCCGCTCGTAGGCCGAGAAATGCTTGTAACGCGGCGACATGCGGTAAAGGGCCGACTTCTCCTCGCGGGAGCGGGCCTCGTAACACGGGTCCGCCGCGTAGTAGACGTCGAGGCCGGGCATCTTGTTGAATCCGATCACCAGGTCGGGCCGCTTTTCCCGGAACCGCTCCTGCACAAAATCGTAGTAGCGCTGGTACTTGCGATGGTTGGTCAGGCCCTCCTTCGGCACGAAACGCACATCAAATCCATCGGGAACGTCCCCCCGCCACTCCATCGTGTACACCACGATGCTGTGCCCGCGTGCCTGGCAGACCTCGGCGATACGCAGGAAATCCCGCTGCAGGCCGCCGAAGGGGAAGTACTTGTACAGGCAGAATGCCAGTTCCATGCGTTTTGTCCGTTCAGCGTGAAATTCCAGGGAACCGCTCGCGCGATCCAGCGGCCGTTCAGGCGGATTCAATGACCACCGGGAGACGGCCCGCTCAGGCCGCGTGTTTCAGGAGGTATTCCAGTTCTTCTTGCGCCGCGATCAAGGTGGCGCGACGGCGCTGCAGCTTCTCCTCGACATCGACACCAAAAAATCCCTGCAGCCGCAATCCGAAAATGTAAAGCCTGTTGCGGCGGAGGGCACGCCGGGCAATCCGACCGGTGTCCTCCACGTGGTAGTGCTTCCTGCAAAACATGAAAAATCCACGCTTCTTGCGCAGGCGCGTTTGCAGGGGAGGCGCCGTCTTTTCGCTGGCCTGGCTGGCGTGGTAGACGGTCACGTCCCGGAACTGGTGAATCTCGTAACCGGCCTGGCGAATTCGCAGGCAGATGTCCGCGTCCTCGCCATAAAGAAAGAAGTCAGGGTCGAACCCGTTGATCTTTGCCCAGACCTCCCGTGGAATCATCATGCTCGCGCCGAGTACCCACGCGATGGTTCCGGGAAGATTCTGGAGAACTTCGGCATGCCGGATGTCCTTCTGGCCGGGATACCGATACACGGGCTCCGCGTGGCGGTTCTTGCGTGGCTCCCAGACCAGTGAACCGGCAAGCCCGCATTCAGGGTGAGCCTCCATGTAGGCCAGGAACTGCGACAGGGCGTCCTGATCCTCGAAATGGGTATCCGGGTTCAACAGGTAGAAAAAGCGTCCTCTCGCCGACTCTGCACCGAGGTTGTTGGCGCGTCCGAAGCCGAGGTTGGTGTCACTGGGAATCAGGGTGATCCGGTCGCCGAACTCGGCCTGCAGGGACGCGACGCTGTCGTCCGCACTGGCGTTGTCGACCACGATGATCTGGATACCGATACCTTGCTGGTCGATCAGGGAGCGGACGCATCGGCGCACGAGTTCGCTGGTGTTGTAATTAACGATGATGACCGAAATTTCCGGGTCATCGGCGCAAGCGTTCATGCGTTGGCGTTTCCAGGGTCAACCGATATCGGCGGATGAATCTTGAGTCGGAAAACTAAGCATAGATAAACGGACTGAGACAGCAATGGCCTGGTGATCATCAGCGCCACTGCCCCCGGCATCCCGCCGTGGCCCGGGACTGCGCTGAGGCCCCGGTCGGGTGCCGATACGCGGCTCCAGCCGAATATTTATCCTGAAAGATCTACTCCCACTCGATCGTAGCCGGCGGCTTGCCCGAGATGTCGTAGGTCACCCGCGAGATGCCGTCGACCTCGTTGATGATGCGGTTGGATACCCGCTCGAGGAACTCGTAGGGCAGGTGGGCCCAGCGCGCGGTCATGA
>JBFGWM010000091.1:0-10314 GCA_041588495.1 Pseudomonadales bacterium
ATCACCTCGTTCCAGTATCAAGACATCGGCATCCGGCTCGACATCGAGCCCCGCATCCACCACAACCAGGAGATCACGCTCAAGATCAAGGTCGAGGTGAGCCAGCTCTCGGGCTCCGTCGTGAGTCAGGGCGGTGGGGAGCAGCCGTCGAGACCCGCAGCGGGAAAGAATGTTCGGGTGCGCAATCCTGGAGACTGGGAACTGGTCCTGAATGCCATGCGCGACGTGGTACATAGTGTCTCCGGGACCGCGTTCCGGATCTCCCGCGGCGCGGAGTTCGATATGGGCGGCAAGACGGGGACCGCGCAGGTCATCGGCATGAAGGAGGACGAGGAATACGACGAGAGCAAAGTCGCCGAGCGCCACCGCGACCATGCGCTGTTTATCGCGTTCGCACCCTTCGACAATCCCAGCATCGCCATCGCGGTGGTGATCGAGAACGGCGGTCATGGCGGGTCCGCGGCCGCGCCGGTTGCGCGCCGCCTGTTCGATGAATACCTCGGCCCGGACGCGTCCGAGGCCCGGGTCGCAGCGGTGGAAGGACTCGTCGATGCCGAGTAACCAGGATTTCCTGCGCCAGCTCCCGGGCCTCGGCGGTGAACTGCGCCGCAAGCCCCGCTTCGGCGAGCGCTATCACATCGACATTTTCCTGTTGCTGCCGCTGCTGGTGATCATGGGTGGCGGTCTGATCGTACTTTACAGCGCCAGCGGCCAGAGTATTGACCACGTCACGCGGCAGGGGGTGCGCCTGCTCGTTGCACTGCTGGGCATGGTGGTCATCGCGCAGTTCAACCCCCGCCTCTATTGCAACTGGACGCCATGGATCTATCTCGCCAGCCTTGCGTGCATTGTCGCGGTGATCTTTGTGGGTACCGACGTCAAGGGGGCGCGGCGCTGGCTCAGCCTGCCTGGTGGGCCGACTTTCCAGCCTTCGGAGCTGATGAAACTCGCGCTGCCGATGATGCTGGGTTGGTACATGAGCGAGCGGGCGCTGCCGCCTCGCCTGAAACAGGTCATCATCTCACTGGTCATCATCGCGGTGCCGGTGATCCTGATCGCCCGTCAGCCCGACCTCGGCACCTCGCTGATCATCGCGGCCTCCGGTCTTTTCGTCCTCTGGCTGGCCGGGTTGCGCTGGCGGTATATCTTCGGCTTCCTGGCGCTCGCCGGCCTGTGCGCGCCCCTGCTCTGGTACCAGATGCACGACTACCATAAGCAGCGTGTCCTGACCTTGTTCGATCTGGGTGCCGACCCCCTCGGCGCCGGCTGGAATATCAACCAGTCCATTATCGCTATCGGTAGTGGCGGCGTGGAAGGCAAGGGCTGGCTGCAGGGTACCCAGTCGCACCTGGAGTTCCTGCCGGAAAGCCATACCGATTTTGTCATCGCCGTCCTGGCCGAGGAATTCGGCCTGGTCGGGGTGGCGATCCTGCTCGGTCTCTACTTGCTGATCATCGGGCGTGGCCTGTATATTGGAATCCGTGCTCAGGACACCTTTTCCCGCCTGCTGGCGGGGAGCATCACGTTGACGTTTTTCATTTACGTGTTCGTCAACATCGGAATGGTGAGCGGTATATTGCCTGTGGTTGGCGTGCCGCTGCCGCTGATCAGTTATGGCGGTACCTCCGTGGTTACCCTGATGGCCGGCTTCGGTATCCTGATGTCGATACATACCCACAAGAAACTCCTTGTCTGAGCCGCCCCCAAACAGGGAAGGAAACCTGGTTCGCGATGCAAAATCTGTCCAAGCGTAAAAACTTCATTCGATACCTGCAGGTGCTCGCCCTGACCCTGGCCCTCGGCCTGCTGGTCGCGTTTCGTGCGATCTCCAGTCACGCCGACGACGCCCGGTTCGGTGGCGCCGATGTGCGCGAGTTCATTACCTCCCTCAGCAAGAAGGACGGTTTCGACAAGCGGTACCTGGAGGATGTGTTTGCCCGCGCGGTCTACAAGCAGAACGTGATCGACGCCATATCGCGGCCAGCCGAGGCCAAGCCCTGGAAGGATTACCGACCGATTTTCATCTCCCGGACGCGTGCTTTGCAGGGTGCCGCGTTTCTTCGCGAGCATCGCGAGGTGCTGGAAAAGGCGGAGGCCCAGTACGGGGTCCCGGTGGAGATCATCGTTGCCATCATGGGCGTGGAAACCCGCTACGGGCAGAACAAGGGTTCGTTCCGGGTCATTGATTCGCTCGCCACGCTCGGGTTCCACTACGAACCACGCGCCGATTTCTTCCGCAAGGAACTGCGCGAGTTCCTCATCATGGCGCGCGAGGAAAGCCGGGACCCGACCACCATGCTGGGTTCCTACGCGGGCGCGATGGGCTTTCCGCAGTTCATTCCCAGCAGTTTTCGCGCCTACGCGGTCGACTTCGACGGCGACGGACGAAGGGATTTCTGGACCGGTCCGGTGGATGCGATCGGAAGCATTGGCAACTACCTGGGCAGGCATGGCTGGAAGGCGGGCGAGGGAATCGCCCTGCGCGCCTCGGTGAGCGACAACTCGGTCGACGAGATTGCCAACCCGGGCCTGAAGCCGAGCCACAGCTTTGCGGAACTGGTCGCCATGGGCGTCGGTCCGATTGAAGGGGTGGATCCGGACGCCCCGGTTTCGCTGCTGCGCCTGGAAGGTCAGTACGGAAACGAGTACTGGATCGGTCTGCACAACTTCCATGTCATCATGACCTACAACCGCAGTCGCCTGTACGCGATGGCGGTCTACCAGTTGAGCCGGGAAATCATCAACGCCCTATGAACGGCGAACGGCGCGTGGCGGATCGGCAGTTCAGGTTCCGGATTCTCCTTGGCTGCTGCGTGGCCCTGCTGTCTGCCTGCTCCATGCGGCCTGCAGTCGTCGAACGTGACGGGGTGCCGGCCGGCACACATGACCCCGCATCGATCCCGGACGCGGTTCCGCGCCTGGAAATTCCCGGAACTGCGGGTAACCGCAGTCCCTACACGGTCAATGGGCGCAGTTACCACGTCCTGCCCACCTCGCGGGGCTACGTGGAGCGCGGCATCGCGTCCTGGTATGGCAGCAAGTTCCATGGTCGCAGGACCTCCAATGGCGAGGTTTTCGATGCATGGGGCATGACCGCCGCTCACCGTTCGTTGCCGATTCCCGTGTATGCCCGGGTCACCAATCTCGAAAATGGTCGTAGCACCGTGGTGCGCGTCAATGACCGTGGCCCGTTCCACGACAACCGGATCATCGACCTGTCCTATGCCGCGGCATTGAAACTGGGGTTTGCCCGCAAGGGCACCGCGCGCGTCGAGGTGCGGGTTATCGATCCCGTCCTGCCACGAACCGCCACTGCGGGGGACGTGACAGAAGAAGCCGTTGCGACCGATCCGGCATCGGCGGGCCCTGCAAGCCTGCCGGGGACGGCGCCTGCCGGACCGGCGGAACAGGCCCGCCTTGCGTCAGAGGCCCTGCGCATTGCGACCGCGCCGAGCTTCTTCCTGCAGGTCGGCGCATTCCGCAACTACCAGGCCGCGATGCGGCTGGTGGCGCAACTGGAAACCCTCACCGGGTCCCGGGTGATCGTGGACACCCACGGCGACCCGGATACGGGCCTGCACCGGGTCCGCGTCGGTCCGTTGCCCGGTGTCGAAGAGGCGAACCGGCTGCGCCAGTTGATCGCCGACGCACGCTTTGGAGAACCCCTGCTGGTTCGCGTGCCCTGATTCTCCGCACCGCGGATTCGGACCCCGGCCGTGTTACAATCCCGGGCCGTTTCGACTTCCAGGGCAGACCCGCGGTACCTGATGATGCAGATGCGAATGGCAAAACCGATCTCCAGCTGGCCCACGCTCCTTTTCCTGTTTTTCGTGTTGTTTCCCGGTGCCGCTGTTGCGGCGCAGACGCTGATTCCCGCGCCGCCCCGGCTCGCGGCGAATGCGTACCTGCTGGTCGACGCCGACAGCGGCAAGGTCATCGTCGAGCACAATTCCAGCGCGCGGGTGGAGCCGGCGAGCCTGACCAAGATGATGACCGCGTACATCGCCGCGCACGAGCTCCACGAGGGCAACATCCGCATGACCGACCAGGTGCGCGTCAGTAAGAAGGCCTGGCAGATGGGCGGTTCGAAAATGTTCATCCGGGTCGGTACCGAGGTCACGGTGGACGAACTGCTGCACGGCATCATCATCCAGTCCGGTAACGACGCGAGCGTGGCCATGGCCGAGCACATCGCCGGCGCCGAGGACGCGTTCGTGCAGATCATGAACCACCACGCCGGCCTCCTCGGCATGAGCGGCACACATTTCCAGAACGCACACGGCTGGCCGGCCGAGAACCATTACACGACGGCCCGCGACATGGCGGTGCTCGCCAAGGCCATCATCTACCGTTACCCCGATCATTACGCCTTGTACAAGGTGCGCAACTACACCTACAACGGCATTGCCCAACCCAATCGCAATCGCCTGTTGTGGCAGGACGACTCGGTGGACGGTCTCAAGACCGGGCACACGGAGGCGGCGGGTTATTGCCTGGTGGCCTCGGCGAAGCGCGGTGACATGCGCTTGATTTCCGTGGTCATGGGCGCCAAGAGCGAGGATTCCCGCGCACGGGAAACCCGCAAGCTGCTGGCCTACGGTTTCCGCTATTATGAAACCATCAAGCCCTACGAGGCCGGCGCGGTACTCAACGAGACGCGGATCTGGGGCGGAACCGTGGACAAGGTGCGCCTGGGTGTGAGCGAGGACATGTACCTCACGATCCCCCGCGGCCGGGCAGGCGACCTCGAGGCCTCCCTCGAGGTCGAGCGTATCATCCGGGCCCCGATCAATGCCGGTGACGCGCGTGGGTCGGTCAAGGTCCGGCTCGACAGCGAACCGGTTGCCGATGTGCCACTGGTCGCGCTGGACTCGGTGCCTGAAGGGGGGCTGGTCAAGCGCATCCTGGACTGGGTGAAGCTGTTCTTCCTCGACCTCTTCAACATGCTGAAGACCTGAGCGTGGCCGCAACAACGGAGCAGAAGTTCGCGACATGAGCATTATCTACCTGAACGGGGAGTTCCTGCAGTCCGACGAGGCCGTGGTATCGGTCATGGACCGGGGCTTCCTGTTCGGCGATGGTGTTTACGAGGTGATCCCGGTGTATGCGGGCCGCCTGTTCCGTCTCGACGAGCACCTGCAGCGCCTCGAAAACAGTCTTGCCGCGGTGCGCATCCGCGTGGACCTGTCACGGGATCTCTGGCGCGAACTGCTGTCGACCCTGGTGCAGAAAAACGGGGGAGGAAACCTGTCCGTCTACCTGCAGATCACCCGCGGCGTGATGCCGGAGCGCGACCACGGTTTCCCGAAGGACATCGCGCCGACGATTTTCGCGATGACCAGCCCCATCAAGCCGGCACAAACAGAAAACATCGACAAGGCCGGGGGCATCACCGCGGTCACGGTGGAGGACACGCGCTGGCGGCGTTGCGATATCAAGTCGATCCAGTTGCTCCCGAACATCCTGTTGCGCCAGGAGGCGGTTGATTCCGGCGCCCAGGAGGCGATCCTGGTGCGCGACGGACTCGCGCTCGAGGGAGCGGCGAGCAACCTGTTCGCGGTGATCCAGGGACAACTGGTGACCCCGCCGAAGGGGCCCGAGATTCTTGGCGGGATCACCCGGGACCTGATCCTCGAACTGGCTGCGGAAAACGGGATCGAGTTTCGCGAAAGCGACATTACCGTGGAACAGCTGGTGGATGCCGAGGAAATCTGGATCACCAGTTCGACCCGCGAGATCGTGCCCGTCGTCGAGTTGGACGGCGAGCCGGTGGGACTTGGTGCGCCGGGCGCGGTATGGAAGCGCATGGCGACCATTTACCAGGACTACAAGCGGTCCCTGCAGGACTGAATCCGCACGGTCTGCCGTGGCCCGGCAGGAGTTCCATGGAACATCTCGAGTTTCCCTGCCAGTACCCGATCAAGGTCATGGGACCGGCGACGCCGGATTTCCGCGAGTTCGTGGTGGAAACCATTGCACGGCATGCAGCCGACCTGGACGAAAGCCTGGTGCGTATCAATGCCAGCCGCGGCGGCCGCTTCGTTTCGGTCACCGTGGTGATTCGCGCCACCGGCGAGGATCAGCTCGTGGCAATCACCCGGGACCTGCAGGCGAGCGGTCGGGTCAAGATGATCCTGTAGAGGCGCCCATGGAGATCCCGCAGTCCCTCGTGTTCCGTGAACTCGGCCTGTGTGAATACATGCCGGTGTGGCGCGCCATGCAGGCGTTCACCGACGGGCGCGATGCGGACACGCCGGATGAGCTGTGGTTTCTCGAGCACAGCCCGGTGTTCACCCAGGGCCAGGCGGGCCGCCCCGAGCACATCCTGAACCCCGGCGAGATCCCGGTGGTGCAGGTTGATCGCGGCGGGCAGGTCACCTACCACGGGCCGGGGCAACTGGTCGGATACCTTCTGGTGGATCTCGAGCGGCGGCGAATCGGCGTGCGCGACCTGGTCGACGTGATCGAACAGGGCATCGTCGGGTTGCTGGCCGATTTCGACATTGTCGCGAAACCGCGTCCGGATGCGCCTGGCGTCTACGTGGACGGGGCCAAGATCGCCTCGCTCGGTCTGCGCGTGCGGCGTGGCCGCTCCTATCACGGGCTGGCGCTCAACGTGGACATGGACCTGGAGCCGTTCCGGCGCATCAACCCGTGCGGCTATGCCGGCCAGGCCATGACCCGCATGCGCGACCTGGGTGTCGATGCCGGTGTCGCGGAGGTCGCGGCGGGATTGCGCGAGCGCCTGACAGGCCTGCTCGGCTATAATTCCGTAACATTCTCCCGGGGACTCCCTCTCGATGAGCAACCTGTCTGAAGGAAGCGGTGTTCCCGCCAAGGGGAGGGTTCCGCGTGCCGAGCCGGGCGTGAAGCTGCGCGGTGCCGAAAAGGTCGCGCGCATCCCTGTAAAGGTCATTCCGACCGAGACCATGCCACGCAAGCCGGACTGGATCCGGGTGCGGATGCCGTCCTCCGGCGAGGTCGGCCGCATCAAGTCTCTGTTGCGGGAACTCGACCTGCACACCGTCTGCGAGGAAGCCTCCTGTCCGAACCTGCCGGAGTGCTTCGGTCACGGGACCGCCACCTTCATGATCATGGGCGATATCTGTACCCGTCGCTGTCCGTTCTGCGATGTCGCTCACGGGCGTCCCGAGGCGCTCGATGCCGATGAGCCGTTGCACCTGGCCCAGGCCATCCAGCGCATGCAGTTGCGCTACGTCGTCATTACCTCGGTGGATCGCGACGACCTGCGTGACGGCGGGGCCGCGCATTTCGCCGCATGTATCCGCGAGGCGCGCCGGCTCAACCCGGACCTGCGCATCGAGGTGCTGGTTCCGGATTTCCGTGGCCGGATGGACGTGGCGGTGAACGCACTCGGAGAAGAGCCGCCCGACGTCTTCAACCACAACCTCGAGACCGTGCCGCGACTGTACCGGCAGGTCCGTCCCGGCTCCGATTACGACTGGTCACTGGACCTCCTGGAGGATTTCGGGCATCGCTTTCCGGCCGTCCCCACCAAGTCCGGCCTGATGCTCGGATTGGGGGAAACCCTTGAAGAGGTCGAGGCGGTGCTCGAGGACCTGCGCGCCCATGACGTTAACATGGTGACCCTCGGCCAGTATCTGCAGCCGAGCCGGAACCACCTGCCCGTGGAGCGCTTCGTGCATCCCGATGAATTCCGGCACCTGGGAGACCGGGCCCGCGCGATGGGCTTCACCTCGGTGGCAAGTGGCCCCATGGTACGCTCCTCCTACCATGCCGACCTGCAGGCGCAGGGCGAGACCGTGGAATAGGTCCGCACTGCACGGAATTTTAACTGCCTGAAATTTAAGACGAATTGTCCGGATCCAGTGGTATGGTCCGGAGTTTGCGGCGTTTGCGATCGGGCCCGCGCGCGTTGCTATCCTGCCAGCATCGCGGTGCGAATCGTGGCGCTGGTGTCCGCACCACGCAGGAGGGTGACCAGTTCCAACGCAAAATCGATGGCTGTGCCGGGTCCCTGGCTGGTCACGCAGTTGCGGTCGGTGACCACCGGTTGATCGATGTAGGCTGCGCCGAGCGCGTCAGACATCGAGGGGTAACAGGTGGCACGGTATCCCTCGAGCAATCCGTGGGGACTCAAGGCCACGGCGGGAGACGCGCAGATCGCGGCGAAAAGCGCGCCTTCATCCCGCTGCCTGATTAAACGCTCGATCAATCGTGTACAATCCCTAAAGTTTTCGGCGCCTGCGAGTCCGCCGGGCAACACCACGAGTTTCCAGTCCTCATCGACGCGGTTCGCAAGCATGCAATCCGCCTCGATCCGCAGGCCCCGCGCCGCTTCAATGACAGACCGATCGGTATGTATGCTGGCGACGGCTACCGGGACCTCCGCGCGCCTGAGGACGTCGATGATCACCGCGGTTTCGATGTCTTCCACGCCGTCGGAAATGGGCACTAATACGCTGTTTTTCATGCAAAACACGGCGCCGTGGCTGGTTCGCGTATTCCTTAACCGGCAAGTATACTCAAATACTTGTATCGGGGCCGCGATTCGGTCAGGGAAGCGCGTGGCCCGGGTTTTCTTGTGGATGCGCAGGCCCGGAAGTTTTGCGCCGGAGCGGATGCCGGTATGCAACGGTGAACCGACCATTGGGCGCGGGGAACAAATGCAGTTTCGAATCGATTCGTGGTCATGCGCGATGGAGTGTCTCTCAGGGTGAGGATGTTGCTGGCGGTCGCCCTCATGCTGCAGGCTGCATTGGCCGGCGGAGAGACCCGCGTGGCCGAGGAATATACCCTCAAGGCCGCCTACCTCTACAACTTCGCCAAGTTTGTGCAATGGCCCAAGGAGGTGAAGCCAGCCGGCGATCCGATCCGTGTGTGCGTGCTGGGGGACGACCCCTTCGGACCTGGCCTAGACAAGATCCGTGGGCGCAAGGCCCAGAACCGTGAGATCACCGTGGCCAGGATGCAGTCCCTTCCGGACGCGGATGCCCCGCCCTGTGACATCCTGTTCGTAACCGCGTCTGAAAAAGGGGGGGTCGAAAAACTTGTCGCGCGTCTTGCCAGGCACCCGGTGCTGACGGTCAGCGACATCGACGGATTTGTGAAACGTGGGGGGATGATCGGTTTCCTG
Source organism: Pseudomonadales bacterium (assembly GCA_041588495.1). GTDB lineage: Bacteria > Pseudomonadota > Gammaproteobacteria > Pseudomonadales > JBFGWM01 > JBFGWM01. Next base: position 9,119 of record JBFGWM010000091.1, read on the forward strand.
AACGTCGAACAGCGCATCAAGTTTGAGGTGAACATCGCCGCGTCGGACACGGCGAACCTGACCATCAGCTCTTTCCTGCTGCAACTTGCGCTGGCCGTTCATGGCCGCGAGGAACGGGAGGAGTAACGGTGGCACGGCGGAAGAACAATCTCCGGCGCCGTCTCGTCGCCCTGTGCATGACGGTGTCCGGGCTGGTGCTGCTGGTGACTTCGGTCGCATTCCTGACCAGCGAGGCCCTGCTGTTGCGCTCCATGATGGAGGAAAACCTCAGCTCCCAGGCGCGGGCCATCGCGACCAACTCCCGCGCAGCCCTGTTGTTTGGCGACCGCTCCGCGGCGGCTGACCAGTTGCGTGTCCTGGAGGCCACCCCGAACGTCGAGGCCGGCCTGACGATCTCCACGGATGGGGAGCATTTCGCAACCTTCACGCCGGGAGATTTCCAGGAGGAGGCTCCGAGCACCGCGTTTCCGGATATCGAGGCCGACAAGGCGCAGTCGGTACACGATGGTTGGGACATGATTTTCGTGACAGAGCCGGTGCGCATGGAGGGCGAATTACTCGGCCGGGTGGAGCTGCACTCCAATATGAAACCGGTCACCAGCACGTTGCGCAAGGTATCCCTGGTGGTCGCCGCGCTGGGCCTGCTTTGCTTCGGACTCGCTTTCGTCCTCGCCCTCAGCCTCCAGCGACGCATCTCGGGTCCGATCCTGGAACTGGCAACCACCATGCAGGATGTCGGCAAGACCAAGAACTACTCGATCCAGGTCGAACACCAGACCGACGACGAAATCGGCCAGTTGGTGACGGGCTTCAACGACATGCTCCGCGAGATCCGCATGCGCGATCAGGACATCGTCAGCGCCGCCGACCTGCTGGAGAAGCAGGTTGCCGAGCGCACCGAGGAACTTCGCGTGCGTAACGAGGAACTGGCGCGAGCGATGAAGGACCTGCTGCGTGCGAAGGAGGCCGCGGAAGAGGCCAGCAAGGCGAAAAGCGAGTTCCTGGCCACCATGAGCCACGAGATTCGCACACCTATGAACGGTGTGCTCGGCATGACCGAACTCCTGCTGGGTACGGAACTGGATGCCAAGCAAGGTCATTATGCCGAACTCGCGCGGGATTCGGCCGAATCGCTGCTGGCGATCATCAACGACATCCTCGACTTCAGCAAGATCGAGGCAGGCAAGCTGGAACTC
>JBFGWM010000092.1:0-10299 GCA_041588495.1 Pseudomonadales bacterium
GAGGTGCTTGCGGGCAAAGGCCATGGCGCGCGCCGCCGTTTCCCGCGCGGTGAGCGGGTCCACGATGATCCAGCCCCGCTCGCCCTTGATGAGGGTCATGTTGGCGAGGTCGTAACCGCGCAGCTGGTAGACCCCGTCGGTGACCTCGAACAGGCCGTGGATATTGTTCAGGGAGGCCTGGCGCCACAGGCTCGGGTTGACGCTGGGCGGCGCCTCGCCCGCCACGAAGGCAAAGCTGTCCATGTCCCAGACCCGCCCGCCCTTGTCGGCTTCCACGACAAGACCAGGCTCCGTGGCGACCAGGCCGCGCTTCGCATCCTCGAAGTCCTGGCGGTCGGCAAAGGGCAACTCGTCGAGGACTGCCGCATTGATCCCTGCGGTCACCGCGGTCGGGACGCTGTGCCCCGCCGCATCGGCATCGGGGCCAAACGACCCGGGGCCGGTGTCGCAACCGGCCAGGGAAGCCAGGAAGGCACCGGAGCACGCGAGGCGCAGCAGCCGGTTCACGAGCGCGCACCCGATGTACCGGCAAGTGAACTGCGCATGGACGCCCGAAGCCATTTCAAAAGCGCAGCAACACAGCGCCCCAGGTGAACCCGGCGCCGAACGCCACGCAGCACACCAGGTCCCCGGGTTTGATCTTGCCGAGGTCGCGGGCCTCTTTCATGCAGATGGGGATCGTCGCGGCAGTGGTATTGCCGTACTTCTGGATGTTGTTGTGGACTTTCTCCGACGCGATTCCCAGTCCCTTGGCCACCATCTGGTTGATGCGCAGGTTCGCCTGGTGCGGAATCAGCATGTCGATGTCTTCAACGGTGAGCTGATGGCGGTCCAGCAGGGAACGGATCACCTCCGGCATCTTGCGTACCGCGGCCTTGAACACCTTCTGCCCGTCCATGTTCGGGTACTGGCGCCCCGCATCGAGATCCTCGTGGGTGATGAAGGTGCCCGCCTTGAAGCTCGGATAGAGCATGGCCAGGCATTCCGCCTCGGTGCCATCCGCGTGCACTTCCGTACCCAGGATGCGACGCTCCGGATCCTCCGAACGGCTGATGACCGCGGCGCCCGCACCGTCACCGAACAGGACCGTCACGGTACGCCCACGGGTCGCCTTTTCCAGGGCCGGGGAATGGGTCTCCGAGCCGACCAGCAGGATGTTCCGGTACTGGCCGCTGGCGATCAACGCGTTGGCCATCTCCAGGCCATAGACGAAACCCGAACACTGCTGGCGGATGTCGTAGGCGGGCACGCCAAGAATCCCGAGTTCGCGGCCGAGCAGCACACCGTCGCCGGGGAAGTAGTAATCGGGCGACAAAGTCGCATAGATGATGCAGTCGATGTCCCCGGCATCCATTCCGGCGTCGGCCAGGGCCGCCCGGGCCGCGTTCACCGCCAGGTCGCAGTTGCCCTGCTCCCCGGGCACGATCCAGCGGCGCTCCTCGATGCCCGAGCGTTCCACGATCCAGTCGTGGCTGGTCTCCATCATTTCTTCCAGGTCATGATTGGTCACCACGCGGTCCGGAACGTAGGTGCCCAGGCCGCGGATGCATGCGGAATGTAAAGTCATGGGTTCGTACCCGTCAGTGCCGATTCAGGAAAGCATAGAGCACCTGTCCCGCCGGGCCAGCCCGGTGGGGTCGGGCCAGGCCGAACAAAGGTGCCCCGGGAGCCACTGGAGACGTCATCCGGCGGGCCAGGACAGACATACGCGAAGCGGATTCCAGCCCGTGAGCGGGACCAGGCCACATCGGCATCAAGCCATCGGGTAGCCGGGTCCTGCGCGTGCCCTAGGCCAGAAGAGTCTCGGTGAAACTGCCCCGCAGGCAGTGGTGGGAGGCCATCGAAGCCGAGTAGGCACCGGCATTGATCAGCGCCAGGTGGCGTTCCCCAGACAGGTCCGGCAGCAGCGCGTCCTGGTACCAGACGTCGAGGGCCTCGTTGATGTTGCCGGCCACCGTTGCCGGACTCGTCGGCCCGAGGGCGTCGCCCAGTGGCAACGGCTGGAATGGCAGCCCGTAATGGGCGGGTTCCGGCGCGATATTGAAGCCCCCGTTGACGCCGACGAAGCGGCGGTCACGCTTGAGTTCGTCGTAGGTGATCTCGAGAACCAGCAGGCCCGCGTCCTTCACCAGGTAGTCCCCCGGCTCGACATCGACGGCCAGGCCGCGGTCCGCGAATCGGTGCGCCAGGATGTTGCCCCAGGCGGAGAGGTCCAGTGGCAGGTCGCCGGCGACGTGGGGAACACCCAGGCCACCGCCCACGTTGACCCTGCGCACCGAGGGCGCGAGATCGAGGAACTGGAGACAGGTTTCCAGCACGGCGTCCCATTGCGGCAGCTGCGGGGTCAGGTATCCGCAGCCGGTGTGGAAGTGAATGGTGGTCAGATCGAGGCGGGCCTCCCGGCACAACTGCAGCGCCTCCGCGAACTGTTCGCGGTAGATGCCGAACTTGGTCACCGTATCGCCCGAGTAGCGCAGTTTCTCGTTGCTGCCGCGGCCCACCCCGATCGCCGGGTTGACACGGATACCCACCGCGGAGCCCGGACGCAGCCGGCCCCACGTTCTCAGCGCGTGCAGGGAATCGAAATTGACATGCAGTCCCGGCCAGCGCGCCAGGCTGTCGAAGTCCGTGGCGGAAAGGCTCGTCCCGGTGAAGGAGATGTCTGCCTCGGTGAATCCGCAGGACAGTGCATGGGCCACCTCAGCAGGCGAACAGGCGTCAATGCCACAGGACCGGGTCGCCGCAAGCGAGGAGAGCAGCGGCGCATAACGGTTCGCCTTCATCGCGTAAAAAATGCGGGAACGACCGCCAAGCCCCGCGCCATCGAGCGCCGCACGCACCCGGCCCAGGTTCTCCACAACCCGGGCAGCCGAGTAGAAGAACGCGGGAGCAGTGCTGCGCCCGGCAAGCTCATCGACCGCCACGCCGGCGAACACCAGCCTCCCGTTCTCGTAGCAGAGATCGGGACGCCGCCACCAGCAGGATTCGGCCGAGGGGTTCATCCCGCCCTCTTGCTGGGAACGCGCTGTCGGCGGCGGCTCTTGAGACGTGAGACCTCGTCGACGACATCCCTGCTGCCGGTGATCCAGCCGCGACAACGGACCGAGCCGCAACTGCAGGCGAACTGCCGGAACAGGTGCTCCTCGGTCTCCGCGTAATCCATGGAAAGGAAGTCGCCCGCGCAAATGTCCCGCAGCGCGGTCACCCGCATTTCCTGCATGTTCACCGACAGGTTCGGCTCGCACGAGTGGAGCAGGTAACCGGTGAAGTACGGGTCATACAGGTGCCGGCCGGGCGCGATCTGCAAGGTGTGCTGGTTGATCTCGTCCAGCACTTCACCTGCGATTACCGCGACCAGGTCACCGGCACGAAAATCCCGGTAACTGACGACACCCTTGCCGTAGTTCCGGTCACGGTGGACCACGGCGAAATCCGTGGAACGGGGGAAATGGGGGTGCCCCCCGTACTTTTCGGGATACAGCATGCTGAGCGCTCCTGCTCTGTATGGAAACCAAGTGACCAACCTGGTTGGCACCTCCTGAGCAGGAGACTGCATGGCCATTGGAGCGATTTATAATCCGATTTTCGCAGCGCGACAAGCACTTTTTAACACGCGATCAATAATTATAAAAATCCATTAATAACATGGATTTACGTTCCCTCCCGCGCGACTCCCGCGGCTGCCCGGCCCGCCAACGGAACACGTGCGGCGCGCCGGCACCAGCCACCTGCGAATCACTGCCCTGTCCGGCCGTCCCGCCGCGCCTGCACCGGGAACCAGCGGGCACCCACCAGGCGTCGCCCTGTCGCGCGGCACCAGGACAACCGGCGGGCAGGCAATCTGCAGCGCAGTTTGATCTAATCTGCCATTGAACACGTGGCCCGACCGGCTTCCAGCGACCGGTCCGGCCGATCACACTCCAACCGAACACACGAGGTGCGAGAAAATGCCAGTAGACGTCAAATACACGACCAGCGCACGGGCCACCGGCGGCCGCGACGGCAAGGCATCGGTTACCGACGGTTCCTTCGACGTGAAACTGACGACTCCGAAAGAACTGGGCGGTGCCGGTGGCGACGGCGTCAACCCGGAGCAGTTGTTCGCCTGCGGTTACGCGGCCTGCTTCATCGGGGCGATGAAGTTCGTGTCCTCCCAGGGCGGACCGAAGACCCCCAACGACGCCGCAGTCACCACCACCGTCGGCATCGGCCCCCGCTCCGAGGGCGGCTTCGGCCTGACCATCGCGCTGGAGGTCGACCTGCCGGGCCTGGATGACGCGGCGGGCCAGGAACTGATTGAGAAGGCGCACCAGGTGTGCCCGTACTCGAACGCGACGCGCAACAACATTGATGTGAAACTGTCGCTCAAGTGACGGTCCGAGGGGTCTGTGTGGCGATTCGGATGCGAACAGGGAATTGGCGGAGGGGGAGGGATTCGAACCCCCGGACGGTCACCCGTCAACGGTTTTCAAGACCGCCGCATTCGACCACTCTGCCACCCCTCCAGAGTGCGCGGAGAATAGCCTAAATTCCTGTTATGACTCAATTCACCGGGTATACTGCAGCTTGAGCTTCCATGGAACGTCGCTTAACTTTCGTTGTCACATGGTTGAAAATGAAGGGCTGAAGCCCAATATTCACAGTCGGAGGTGAAATTCGACATGCAAGACAGACTGCAAACCCAATACAACGCGACGACTGCGACCAGTGCTCCGCCGCGCCAGGAAATTGCTCAGGAAATCAATAACGTACTGCGCAATACCTACGCGTTGCTGGCGATGACGCTGGCCTTCAGCGCAGTCACCGCGGGCGGGGCGATCCTGTTCAACGTGCCGTTCCTGAGCCCGTGGATCACGCTGCTGACCTACTTCGGCCTGCTGTTCGCGGTCGCCAAGACCCAGAACAGCGCCTGGGGTCTGCTGTGGGTGTTCGCGCTGACCGGCTGGCTGGGCTTCACCATCGGGCCGATCCTGAACGTGGTGCTCTCCATGCAGAACGGCGCGGAGATGGTCATGTTCGCCCTCGGCGGCACGGCGGCCATCTTCTTTGGGATGTCCGCGATTGCCCTGGTGACGCGCAAGGACTTCAGCTTCATGGCGAACTTCCTGTTCGTCGGCATCCTGGTCGCGTTCATCGCCGCCATCGCCAACCTGTTCCTGCAGATGCCGGGCGTGGCGCTGGCCGTATCCAGCATGTTCCTGCTGCTGTCCTCGGGCCTGATCCTGTGGCAGACCAGCGAGATCATTCACGGCGGTGAGCGGAACTACATCAGCGCCACCGTGACCCTGTACGTCTCGCTGTACAACGTGTTCATGAGCCTGCTGCACCTGATCATGGCGTTCGGCGGCGACGACTGAACGACGTCCAATCACGATTAAGCCCCGTTCCCCCGGACGGGGCTTTTTTTATGGGATTCCGGCAAGCCGATGAAAATCGCCCTGCTCGTCCTCGCCGCGCCCGAGAGCCATTGCGGCGCGCGTACCGCACTCGAGTTCGCGCGGGCTGCGGTTGCGGGCGGGCACGAACTGGTGCGGGTGTTCTTCCTCGGCGACGGGGTCCTCAACGGCACGAATTCCTGCGTGTCCACCGATGACGAGCCGATCGCCGGATCTTGGGCGGAACTCGGCAGGCGGTCAGGCGCGGAACTGGTGGTCTGTGTCAGCAGCGCCCTGCGCCGCGGCGTGGTCGATGCGCAGGAGGCAGAACGCCACGGCATTGACGCGGTAACCCTTGCGCCGGGATTCGAGATCGGCGGTCTCGGCCTGCTCGCCGAGGCCGGGCTGACCTGTGACCGGCTGGTGACCTTCGCGCCATGACCACCGCCGATGCGAAATCCTTCCTGGTGATCTTCCGCCACCCGCCGGGCGGATCCGCGCTGGCCCGGGAGGCACTGGACGTGGCCCTGGCGAGCGCCGCCTTCGTGAACCGGCTGGAGGTCCTGTTCCTGGACGACGGCGTCTGGCAACTCGCCCCGGGCAGCGGGTCCGGCACCGACGCGGGCAGTTTCGCGAAGACGCTCCAGGCCCTTCCGGTTTACGGCGTGAGTCGCTGCCACGTGCACCTGCCGAGCCTCGAGCAAAGAGGCATCCGCAGCGACGCCGTGACCCTCGATTGCGAGCCCGCAGACGACGCCGCGGTGGCACGCATGATCGATACCCATGACGTGGTGTTGAGTTTCTGATCATGGGCACCCTGCATCTTCTCAACCGGTCCCCTGATAACGGCGACACCCTGGACGCCTGCCTGCGGACCGCGACCGAGGGCTCGGCGATCCTGCTGTTGGGTGACGGCGTGCTCGCGGCGCTTCATCCCGGAAAGCGGGAGGCCCTCGACCGCTGCGGGAGCCGCGGCATCCGCGTGCACGTGCTGCAGCCCGACCTCGAGGCTCGGGGTCTTGGCGGCCAGCTGCCGCGGAACGTGATCCCGGTCGACCACGCCGGCTTCGTCGATCTCGTTGCCAGCCACGAGCGCTGCGTCAGCTGGTTCTGAGCCTGCCGGATGCGAGCCCCGCAGCCAGCGGTTACCATGTGTCCCGATGGACCCAGGGAGAACGCCATGCAGGCGACGCTGGACCGGGTAAAACGCGACCGGCACGGTTACCTCCGCAACCCGGCAGACTGGAACGAGGATCTCGCCGCGGAGCTGGCCGCGGAGGAGGACCTCTGCCTGACGCCCCGGCACTGGGAAATCCTGCACCTCCTGCGCGGGTTCCACGCCACCTACGACATCACCCCGAACACGCGCGTGCTGGTGAGAACCGTCCGCGAGCAACTTGGCGAATCGCGCGGCACCAGCATGTACCTGATGAAACTGTTTCCCGGCGGCGCGGTGAAACAGGGCTGCAAGATCGCCGGCCTGCCGCGCCCCAGCCAGTGCTTCTGAGGAACCCGAACCATGAGCCAACCCCGTCTCACTGATCAGCCACAGGAAATCCGCGAGGGCGAGAACCTGGACGCCGCCGCGGTCGGTGCCTGGCTGCGCGACCAACTCGGCGACCTGCAGGGCGACCCTGAAATCCGCCAGTTCCCGAGCGGCGCGTCGAACCTCACCTACCTGCTGGAGTTCCCGGGAACCGCGCTGATCCTGCGCCGGCCACCCTTCGGTCGCAAGGCGAAGTCGGCGCACGACATGGGCCGCGAGTTCCGCGTGCTCAGCGCGCTGCGCCAGGTCTACCCCTACTGCCCGCAACCCCTGGCCCACTGCACGGACGAGGCTGTCATCGGCAGCGAGTTCTACGTCATGGAGCGGGTCGAGGGCATCATCCTGCGCAAGGAGATGCCGGAGGAGCTCGGTTTCTCGGATGCCGACCACGGCCAATTGTGCCGCGAACTGCTGGACCGGTTCGTCGATCTGCACGCGGTGGACTGGAAGGCCGCGGGACTGGAGGACTTCGGCAGGCCGGACGGCTACGTGCGGCGCCAGATCGAGGGCTGGAGCAAGCGCTACGCGGATGCCCGCACGCCGGATTCCCCGGAATTCGCCGCAGTCATGGAGTGGCTGTCGGACAAGATGCCCGACCACGAGACCGGGGCCTCGGTGATCCACAACGACTACCGCTTCGACAACGTGATTTTTGACCCCCGGAACCCGTTGCGCATCATCGGCGTGCTGGACTGGGAGATGGCCACCATCGGCGATCCCCTGATGGACCTGGGCAACATGCTGGCCTACTGGGTGGAAGCGTCGGATCCGCCGCCCGTGCAGATGATGCGCATGCAGCCCAGCCACCTGCCGGGCATGCTGACCCGCCGCGAATGCGTGGAGTATTACGCCGAGCGCTCCGGCCGCAACGTCGAGGCCTTCGATTTCTATTACGTCTACGGCCTGTTCCGCCTCGCGGTGATCATGCAGCAGATCTACTACCGCTATTTCCATGGCCAGACGAAGGACAAGCGCTTCGCATCATTCATTCACCTGATCGGCCTGATCGAGAAGCTGTGCACCGCGCAGATCGAGCAGTCCGACCTCTAGGAGATCTGCCCATGTCCGAATCCGACCTGTTCGACCTGTCGGGCCGCGTGGCCCTGGTCACCGGCGCCAGCCGCGGCATCGGCGAGGCCATCGCCCGCCTGCTCGCCGCCCATGGCGCCCACGTGGTGGTCTCCAGCCGCAAGCTGGACGCCTGCGAGACCGTTGCGGAATCGATCCGCGCCGATGGCGGCGAGGCCACCGCCCTCGCCTGTCACACCGGGGACCTGGAGCAGATCGAGGCGCTGTTCGATGCGATCCGGGAACGGTTCGGGAAGCTGCAGGTGCTGGTCAACAACGCGGCCACCAATCCCTATTTCGGCCACATCACGGACACCGACCTCGCCGCCTACGACAAGACCGTGGACGTCAACATCCGCGGTTACTTCTTCATGTCCGCCCGGGGCGCGAAGCTGATGCAGGAAAGCGGCGGCGGATCGATCATCAACGTCGCCTCGGTGAATGGCGTGCGGCCGGGGATGTACCAGGGCATCTACTCGATCACCAAGGGGGCGGTGATCAACATGACCCAGGCTTTCGCCAAGGAGTGCGCGCCGATGGGCGTAAGGGCGAACGCTTTGCTTCCGGGACTTACGGATACCAGGTTCGCATCAGCCCTCACCAGCAACGAAGCGGTACTGAAGACCTTCATGCCGCTGGTGCCGATGAACCGGGTCGCGCAGCCTTCTGAAATGGCGGGCGCGGTACTCTACCTGGCATCGGACGCCAGCAGCTACACGACGGGCAGTTCGTTGGTGGTGGATGGCGGTTACCTCGCCTGAAGATCGGCCGCACAGGCCGCAAGATTCGCAGGCCGGGCTGCAGCCCGACGGGCAGACCGGCTCAGGACACGGGATACCCGAGTTCCTTGAGACTCTCCTCGGCAACGTCGAGGATGCTTTCGCCGATATGCTTGCGGCTGGCCAGCCCTTCCACGTAGTACTCCAGGCTGGTCAGGGCGTCGGCAAGGGTTTCCAGCTGCGCCGAATCGGGATGCACATGCTGCTCGATCAGCTGTTCCCGGATGTACTTGCGGCAGGCGATCACCGACTTCGCGGAACGCTCCTGGCCCATCACGATCAACCCGCCCTGCACACCGTCCAGGGCGGCGGGCACGCCGCCGAGATGGGCGGTATCCCAGTCGGACTCCGCGCAATCCATGATGGCATGCTTGGCGAGGCCCAGGCCGGACTGGATTTCCTTGATGACGGCTGCCGTTGCGTCGTCCAGTTCCGACGGGGCAATGGCGTCGTCGGTCTCGCCCAGGAGTTCCGCAGACAAGCCCCCGTCCTCGCTTTCCAGCGCGTTCACCGCGCTGTCCAGGTACAGGAGCATGTCGGCGACCCTGGCCATCTCCTCCTCGCTGGGTGGTGCCTTCTCGTCCTGCCAGCGCTGCAGGTTGGCGACCTGTTCGAGCAGCCGCTGGCGGCCCTTCTCCAGCTGCAACATGGCCAGGGTTTCGGCGATCCGGTTGAGGTTTTCAATCAGCTTCGCAAAGTCGGTGTCGTCCTCGACACGGGTCGACATGTCGACGATGTCCTTGGCCCGGTTGAGTTCCTCGCGCAATCCCGCGGAGACGCTGCGCAGCACCGCGCCACCGGGGCCGGAAAGGCGCTGACGTTCCGCCGCAAGGGCCTTCTCGCGAAGTTCCAGCTGCGGATTCCCCGCGGCCTCCAGCACCGCCTTCGCCTTTGCGCCCGGCTCATCGGCCAGGGCACACAGGTAAATCATTTCGCGCAGGTCGGACTTCGGCGGCGCAGCCTTGAGGGTGTTCTCGGCTGAGTAGACAAGTTGCTTGAAATACTTGTCGACCCGCGTCAGCAGGGCCTTGCGGGTTCCGGTAATTTCCATCCCCGAACCGTGCATGGATTCGAGGGCGGCCACCGCGGCCCACCACAGGGGCGCGATCGGGTGGCCGCGGCAGGCCTTGTCGACGCGCTCGAGGGCGCGCGACATCATGTGCAGGCTCATCCCCGCGTCCTGCCCGCGCAGGATGCCCAGCAGGCCGACCTGGTACATCTGGCGCAACCGGCGGCAGGCCGGCCCGATCTGCGCGGCGGAATGGGCGCCGCCCTCCGGGGCAGGCGCCTCGAGGACGTCGGGCAGATCCGTGAAATGACTCTCGGGGAACGCGGGCTCGCCGCGCGCGATACGCAGTTCGTTGATCGCGGGAACCAGCAGCACTGGCGCCAGGCTGCGATGCTTCAGCACGTACTCCAGGTAGCGGGCCAGCACGAACAGGGCGCTGCTGATGGCGCCCAGGCAGGCATCGCGACGCCGGCCCGCCTTTTCGTCAGCAGCGTCGGAAACTTCCACGAGCACTTTCCCGGC
>JBFGWM010000093.1:0-10149 GCA_041588495.1 Pseudomonadales bacterium
ACCGTGGTGCCGGACCGGGTCGCCATGGCCATTGCGCGGTCGGCCCGCAACCGGACGGGGTTCGCGCTGCTGGTGGTGGACATCTGCTGTCTCGCGGCGGTCAACGACCGGCATGGTCACCAGGTCGGCGATCAGCTCCTGGCCATCGTCGCGAAGCGCCTGGGCGAGGGCGTGCGCGCCACCGATTCGGTGTGCCGGCTGGGCAGCACGGAGTTCCTGGTGATGCTGGAGGAGGGCAGTGCGGAAAACCTGCTGCGGGTCGCCGGTGACCTGGTCGGGTCGCTGGCCGATCCGGCGCGCATCGAGCAGGCCAGTATTCCGATCGTCAGCGCGGCCGGTGTCGCCCACCATCCCGCTCACGGCGACACGCCGGAGGCCCTGCTGCGCCGGGCGGACATCGCCCGACGCCACGCGCGGGGCAGTTCTGTGCCGCTGGCGGTGTACGAGAACGGCCAGGAAGAGTCTCACCTGCGCGAGATCGCGTTGCTGAACGACCTTGCCACGGCGATCGTTCATGACCAGTTGTTTATGCACTACCAGCCCAAGATGAGCCTGAGTTCCGGCAGCGTGGGGCAGGTGGAGGCGCTGGTGCGCTGGGATCATCCGCAGTTGGGCCGCGTTCCACCGGACGAGTTCATCCCGATCGCGGAACGCAGTGGCCAGGTGCGGCACCTGACCCGCTGGGTGATCGAGGCCGTGATGCGTCAGCAGAGCGACTGGCGGGACGCGGGTCTCGAGGTGCCGGTTGCCATCAACCTGTCCACCGTGGACCTTGCCGATCCGGATTTTCCGCGCACCCTGGGCATACTTGCGAAAGTGCACAGCGCGGTGCCTTCCCAGCTGCTGTTCGAGATCACCGAGAGTTCGATCATGAGCGACCTGGCGGTCACCAGCGCGGTGATCGACGCGGTGCGCGAGGCCGGTTACCAGATCGCCATCGATGACTTCGGGACCGGTTACTCTTCCCTGGCGCAGTTGAAGCGCCTGCCGGTGCGCGAGCTGAAAATCGACAAGTCCTTTGTCAGCCGCCTGCAGGAGGGTACGGATGATGCGGTCATCGTGCGCTCCACCATCGAGATGGCGCACAATATGGGCCTGGTGGTGGTCGCGGAAGGCGTGGAGGACGAGGCGGTCATCGAACTGCTGGCACGCTGGAACTGCGACATGATCCAGGGCTACCATCTGAGCCGGCCGATGGACTCAGCGAGCCTCGCCACCTGGCTGAAAGAGCGGATGCCCGGCACGCAAGGTGTGGCCTGAAATCAGGCCGGGTTGGCGAAGCGTAAGAAGTCGTCCCAGCGTTGATCGAGCAGGCGTAGCGCCTCGTCCAGCGGCAGCGCCCGGTAGCGCTCGCCGTTGCGCAGGGCCAGGCCGAGCCGCTCCAGCTTGGCGAGGGCGTCGTCGGCCTCGAAGTCCAGCTCCGTGCCCCAGCGTTCCCGGAACCAGGCCTCCACCGCGTCGTCGAGTTCGCGCTCGGTCATCTCGCGTTCCGCCAGGAGCAGGGCGTGGTAGGCGATCATGCTCTCCTTGCACTCCTCCTCCTCGGCTGAATCGATCAGCCGGTGAAAGACGCCGGCGTTGTTGTCGAGGTTCTTGAAATAAAGGTTGTCGGTGAGCGCCTTCATGAACTGGATCTTGCGGTTCTTGAACTTGTTGAACTGGCGCCACAGGTAGCCGGCCAGCGTGCCGAGGCCGACCGCCAGGGTCACCAGGGCCGCCTGGTTGATGCTCACCGGCTCGGCCCTGAGGCCGATGGTGAAGGCGATGAACGCGCCGACCAGGAGCAGCGTGGGGCCGAGCTTGGTGGCGACCACCGCGATGCTGCCGGCGGCGGCCGGTACGCCGATCAGGATCTTGTCGATCGGCTTCATGCGCACCTCGGTGTTCGGGAACAGCATCTCGAGGTCGGCCTTGGGAACGTTCTGGAACAACTTGAGCAGGGTGGAGCCGGGCACGAACATGAGGTTGCGGCGACCCTGGCGCTCAAAGTATTCGGCATCGCGGAACTTCACATACACCAGGACCCGGTCGTAGTTGGTGAACTCGATCTCGCGCCGGCGCAGGCCGAACAGCTCGACCAGGGTCTCTGTGCGCCGTGACTCGCCGCGGCGGAAGAACAGCACTTCCTCGAAATCGTCGAAGTCGACCTCGAGACGGATCTTGAACAGGGACTCCTCGAGCATCGCGCGCTCGAGGTCCTCGCGGGTGACCGCGACATAGTTGGCGGCCTGCAGCACGTTGCGCAACTCGGTGGCCAGTTCGCGGGTGTCGGCGGCCTCCGGCGGAACCGGCGCGGGCAGGGTGTCGGCGTCCGGGTTGACCGGGGCGTATAAATCCTTGAGGTTTTCCAGGCGCTGGTGAAACTCGAAGTGGAAGATGCTGGAGACCAGTTCGCAAAACTGGCTGAATCCCGTGCGTCGGGCGGCGTCGAGACCGGGGTCCGCGAGACACATGCGGACCAGGTCGGCCTTCCTGAACGGGATAAAATGCTCGCTTGCGGTCGTTCCCTGCATGAACCATCTTCCATTGCGTTCCGAGAGTTACATTTAAAGCGGAAAGCGTGGACGTCGCAAACGCGGGACGCGGCACCCGGGCACAGGGGAGACCGGCTTGAGCGAAAGACCTGTCGACGGTGAACCGGCCCTGCGCAGGGTGATCGGCATGCCGATGCTGGTGCTCTACGGCACCGGGACCATGCTGGGCGCCGGCATCTACGTGCTGGTGGGGCCGATTGCGGCGGTGAGTGGCATGCACGCGCCGGTCGCCTTCCTCGTGGCCGCCGTGGTGGTCAGTTTCAGCGCACTGAGTTACGGGGAACTCAGCGCGCGTTTCCCGCGCAGCGGCGGCGAGGCGGTCTACGTGCAGGAGGCGTTCGGTCGTCCGCTGTTGTCAGGACTGACCGGTTGGGCGATCGTGGCCACCGGCGTGGTGTCGTCGGCGACCATGGCGCGCGGCTTCGTCGGTTACCTGGAGGTGTTTGTCGGGCTGCCCGAGTGGGTGGCAATTGCCGGCCTGGTCGCGCTGACCGGGGGGGTCGCCGCCTGGGGCGTGCGCCAGACGGTATGGCTTGCGGGCGTGATCACCTGCCTGGAAGTCGCCGGCCTGGCGGCGGTGATCTGGGTGTGCCGGGCGCCCCTGGCGGAAGCGGCGCGCGGGCTGGACTTCTACATGCCGGGGGCGGACGTCACCGCCTGGGCCGGGGTGGCGGGAGGCGCCTTCATCGCCTTCTACGCGTTCATCGGTTTCGAGGACATGGTCAACATGGCCGAGGAGGTGCGTGAACCGCGGCGGACGCTGCCGTGGGCCATCGTGATCGCGCTGGCGGTGGCCAGTCTGCTGTACGTCCTGGTGGCCCTGGCCGCGGTCTCGGCCATGCCGATCAGCCAGCTCGCGGCGAGCCGGGCCCCCTTCGCCGACCTGTTCGCACTCAACAGCCGCATTCCCCCGGGGGCGATCTCGGCGGTCAGCATGATCGCCATCGTCAACGGTGCGCTGGTGCAGATCGTGATGGGTGCGCGGGTTTGTTACGGCATGGCGCGCCAGGGGAACGCACCCCGGGTGTTCGGCAAGGTCCATCCGGCCACCGGCACCCCCGTCGCCGCGACGGCCGCGGTGACCCTGGTCGTGCTGCTGCTTGCCCTCAGCATACCCCTGGTGCGGCTTGCGGAACTGACCAGTTTCGTCATCCTGTTGGTATTCGCCCTGGTCAATGGCGCACTGGTCACCCTGCAGGCGCGGGAGCGGGTCAGTGGAAAACGGGCCGGCCGCGGCCTGCCGGCCGTGGTGCCGGTGTTGGGGCTGGTTTGCAGCCTGCTGTTCCTGGCCAGCGGGGCGTTCAGCGGTTGAGGAGGATGAAGGCGACGATGACTGCGGACCTGGTGCGAATTCCCGACGTGATGCGCGGGCTGACCAACCTGAAGCGTCGGTTCGGTCCGACCAGCAGGGCGTTCCGCATTCTCGCCCTGGCGCGCGGCGACGCCCGCATGTCGATCGGCCAGGTCCTGCAGGAGACCGCGGCCCGCCACCCGGAGCGTCCGGCCATCCTGTTCGAGAACCGGACCCTTTCCTACCGGGGCTTCAACGCCAAGGTCAACCGCATGGCCCGTGCCCTGCAGGCGCAGGGCGTGCGCCACGGTCACGCGGTCGCGGTGTTGATGGAGAACTCGCCATCGCTGCTGATCGTGGTCGCGGCGACCGTCAAGCTGGGCGCGATCGCGGCGCTGGTCAACACCTCCCAGCGTGGTGAGGTGCTGCTGCACAGCCTGGGCCTGTGCAAGGCGAGAGCCCTGGTGGCCGGGCCGGAAATGCTCGATGCCGTGGCGGAGATCAAGCTGGATGGCCTGGACCCGCTGCCGCAATGCATGTTTCTCGACGATTCCGGACAGGCCGCCGCGCCGGAAGGCTACCTGGACCTGCGCGAACTGGCCGCGGGTCGCGATGCGTCGAATCCTGACACGGTGGCCGGCGTGCGCCTGCAGGACGCGGCGTTCTACGTGTTCACCTCGGGTACGACCGGGCTGCCGAAGGCCAGCATCATGTCCCATTTTCGCTGGGTGAAGGCCATGGCCGGCGTGGGTTACGTGGCCCTGGACATGCAACCCGATGATGTTTTCTATTGCGCGCTGCCGCTCTACCACAACAATGCCCTGACCCTGTCCTGGGGAGCCGCCCTGTCCGGTGGCAGTGCGCTGGCCATCGCGCGCAAGTTCAGCGCCAGCCGCTTCTGGGAGGACATCCACCGTCACGACGCGAGCTGTTTCTGTTACATCGGCGAGTTCTGCCGCTACCTGATGGCGCAGCCGCCTTCCGACCTGGATCGTGGTCACCGCGTGGACCGCATCATGGGCAACGGCCTGCGCCCGGACATCTGGAGCGGTTTCAAGGAGCGGTTCGGCATCGACCGGGTGCTGGAGTTCTATGGCGCCAGCGAGTCGAACATCGCCTTCGTGAATTTCTTCAATCTCGACAACACCGTGGGCTTCTGCCCGGTGCCTTACGCGATCGTGCGCTATGACGTGGAGAACGACCGCCCGGTGCGCAATGCCCGGGGTCGCCTGGTGCGGGTGAAAAAGGGGGAGACCGGGCTGCTGATCGGCGAGGTCACCGACAAGACGCCGTACGATGGGTACACCGATCCTGAGGCCAGTGAGAAGAAGTTGTTGCGCGACGTGTTCCGCAAGGGCGACTGCTGGTTCAACACGGGCGACCTGATGCGCGAACTCGGCTGCCGCCACGCGCAGTTCGTCGACCGTCTCGGCGACACCTTTCGCTGGAAGGGCGAGAACGTTTCCACAACCGAGGTCGAGCAGGTGCTCAACGAGGTGGACGGCGTGGCCCAGGCCGTGGTCTACGGGGTGGAGGTGCCCGGCTGCGACGGCCGCGCGGGCATGGCCTGCCTGGTGCCGGAGCAGGGTGAGGCCGGTCGCGTCGACCCCGACGCGGTGTTGCGCGCCGCCCGCGCCCGGCTCCCGGCTTACGCGGTTCCGTTGTTCCTGCGGGTGCGTGGCGAGATCGAGACCACGGCCACCTTCAAGACCATGAAGACCGGCCTGCGCGCCGACGGTTTTGATCCCGGGGAATGCGCGGACCCGCTGTACGTGCTGCTGCCTGGCGAGGATGCCTTCCGGTCGCTGGACCACGCATTGTTCGACGCCATCGGCGCCGGCGAATACCGATTCTGAGAGGGGGGATGTGCATGACTGGCAGCAGCAACCGGGCATCTGATCCGCGGCGACGGGCCTTCCTGCGTGATGCCGCCCTGTTTTGCGTCGCGGCCGGTGCGGGTCCGTTGGCGTTGACGGGCTGTGGCGGCGACGGACGCACCCACCTGGCCACCGCGGATGACGTGTGGCAGGTGATCGACGCGCTGCGCGCATCCGCCACCGTGAAGATCGAGGGCGCCTGGAACCCGGTGCAGGTGTTCACCCATCTCGCGCAGAGCATCGAGTTCTCGATGTCCGGGTACCCCGAGTCGAAGGGCGCCCTGTTCCAGTCCACCGTGGGCAGCGCGGCGTTTGCCGTGTTCGCCTGGCGTGGCCGGATGCACCATGACCTTGGCGAACCGATACCCGGCGCCCCGGCGCTGCCCACCGCGGGCGACTGGCGTCCGGCACTGGAGCGCTTCGCGGCGTCGTTCAAGGCCTTTCTCGAGTGGCAGGGGCCCCTGCGCCCGCACTTCGCTTACGGTGCGCTGTCCCGTGACGAGTACCTGCTCGCCCACGTGATGCACCTCGACAATCATCTCGACCAGTTCCGGCCGCGGCCCGCGGCATGATCCGGTTGTGCGTGTGCGGAGCCCGGGACCGGTCTGCTATCGTAAAGTGATCGGGTTTGTACCGCCCCCGGAACTGGATTACCCGGCCCCATGAGTCGCCTCACCCTGCTGGACAGCATCTTTTTCCTGCTTGAACGGCGCGAGACGCCGATGCACGTGGGCAGCGTGCAGTTGTTCCGCATG
This sequence comes from Pseudomonadales bacterium, assembly GCA_041588495.1. Lineage (GTDB taxonomy): Bacteria > Pseudomonadota > Gammaproteobacteria > Pseudomonadales > JBFGWM01 > JBFGWM01. The sequence continues at coordinate 6,458 of JBFGWM010000093.1, forward strand.
CCGCCGGACGCCGGGCCTGAGTACACCCGGCATCTTCTCGAGCGCCTGCAGTCCGAGACCCGCGTGCGCGAGCCGTTCGCCCACGTGCTGCACCCGCCGTATCCGCGCTTCAACCTGCCACGCTGGGAGCCGGACCGGCACTTCGACCTGTCCTGGCACGTGCGTCACCTGGCGCTGCCCCCGCCCGGCGACCTGCAGCAGCTTGCGATCCTGGTCGGCCACCTGCACTCCGGACTGCTCGACCGTCACCGGCCTCTTTGGAGCTGTCATCTCATCGATGGTATCGAGGGCGGGCGCTTTGCCCTGTACCTGAAGGCGCACCATGCCTGCATCGATGGCGTCGGCGGCATGAAGGCCCTGCAGTCCATGTTGTCCGCCACGCCCGATCGCGGCGCGATTCGTGCGCCGTGGATACCGGATGCGGATGCCGCGCCGGGGCCGAAGACCCGCGCCCGGGAACACTCGTTGCTGGATACGCTGGGCGAGGTTCTGGCCGCCCAGGCGCGCACCATCCCGCAGCTCGCGATGGCCCTGGCACAACTCGCCGCCGAGGTTTCCGATCCGCGCAAGCGCCGCTCGCTGCTGCCCTACGGGGCGCCGCGCTCGGTATTGAACCGGCCGCTGTCAGCCGACCGCAAGTTCGCCATGCAATCGATTCCACTGGAGGGCGTACGCCGGGTCGGCGAGCTTGCCGGGGCGACGGTCAATGACGTGGTGCTCGCGGTGTGTGCCGGGGCCCTGCGCGCCTACCTGCAGGAGAAAAAGAAACTGCCGCGGGCGCCGCTGATCGCCTTCGTGCCCATGGCGCTGAAGGCGGGCAGCGCCGGGGGCGGGCACAACCAGATCTGCAACCTGCAGTGCGATCTCGGCACGGGGGTTCGGCATCCGGTCGCGCGCCTGCAGCGTATTCGCGCGTCGATCCAGATGAGCAAGAAACAGCTGGAGGGTATGAGCCCGGCGGCGATGCAGAATTACTCGATCCTGATGGGGGCCCCGTTCCTGCTCTCCGAGCTCCTGCACATCGCACCGCGCCTGCGGCCACCGTTCAACGTGGTGATTTCCAACGTGCCCGGTCCGCGGGACACCCTGTACCTGGACGGCTCGGAACTGGAGGCGCTGTACCCGGTGTCGGTGCTGCCCGACAGCCAGGCCCTGAACATGACGTTCTTCAGCTACAGGGACCAGGTGCGCTTCGGCCTGCTGGCCTGCTGGAAGGTGTTGCCGGACCTGGAACGGCTCGCGGAACTGCTGGGGGATTCCTGGCGCGAACTGGAAGCCGCGACGCTGGAGCACTATTCCTGAACGTCAGTCGAGCAGCCGCTTGCAGGTTTTTTCCAGGTCGCGGTAGTGATCTCCCTGCCAGTACACCCGCTCGCACCGCGTGCAGGCGAGGAATTCGGAGCAGTTTTCGCGGGATCTTTGCGGCACCTTTTCCAGCACTTCCGGATCGTCGGTGGGTTCCAGCAGGCCGTTGCAGATCGTGCAGCGCGAGAAGGCGAGCGCCTGAGTGGCGAGGTTGTAGTAGGCAATGATCTCGCGCGCCTGTTGTTCCGGATCGGTGTTGCGCACATAGCGTCCGCGGCGCACTTCGCGCCGCATCAGCAGTTTGCGGTCGCGGGTCAGCAGGATGCGCCCGTCGCGCACCGAGATGTCGGCGAGTTCCGGATCGTCGAGGTGGTTCTCGTAGATGGTGTCGAATCCCAGCAGCCGCAACAGGTTCGCCAGCTTGCCGAGGTTGACGTCGCACACGAAGGTGGCCGGGACGGGGTCGGGCGGTGCGATCGGCTTCAGGCCCGCCACGCCCAGGGACTGCTGCCGCGGATACACCGCGATGCGGTCGCCGCCCCTGATGATGTGCCCGAACGGCTGGGGTTCACCGTTTGCCGTCAGCATGTACACCTCGGGATGGGGGATGCCGAGGCCTTCGATCGCCGAGAGCAGCGTCGCCGGATTCACGAATTCGTACTGCTGTGCCTTGTCACGGCCCTCGGGTTTCAGGAAGTCGTTGAGGTCACCATAGAAGCGGATCCACGCGGTGTGATGCGCCTCACCGTCATTCATACAAACAGGTTCAGCAGGCCGAGGGGGTGGTGGGTGAGGGCCACGCTGGCGATGAAGATGAACAGCAGGAGCGCGGCGGCCCAGGCGCCGGCACGGATGGCGACGGTCGGTCCCCGCTTGAGCGCCACGTTGCCGAGCACGATGTAGGCGATCAGCGCGAATAATTTTACGGTCAGCCAGTCGTGGACGAAGGGATACTGGTTGACCACGAACATCAGGCCCACCGCGCTTAACAGCAGGAAGGTGTCGATCACGTGGGGCAGGATGCGCACGACGCGCTTCTGCAGCAGTGGGTTCTCCTGCAGCATCCACATGCCGCGCAGGGCGAACAGGGTGAAGCTGAGCAGGGCACAGGTCATGTGCAAATGCTTTAGTGCGGGGTACAGCATCCAGGGATTCCCTGCGGCGGACAAACGCCGAGTATACCCCTACCGTGCGGTCAACGGGAAACCGCGGTAAAGATGGCGCGGGTGGGCGCCGGGAGTCCCTCGACGGTCCGCCCGGGGTCTTCCGGATCCAGGCTGTCGGCCAGGGATTCGAAGGTCATCCAGTCGGTGCTGCGTTGTTCGTCGGTGCTGGTGGGAGTCACATCCACGCAGCGGATGTCCTCGAATCCGCAGCGTTCCAGCCAGCGCTTCAGCGCATCGCAACTGGGAACGAACCACACGTTGCGCATCCGCGCGTAGCGGTCCGCGGGGGTCAGGACATGGTTTGCGTCGCCCTCGACCACCAGTGTTTCGAGGACCAGTTGTCCACCCTGGCGGAGGCAGCCCCGCAGGCTCACGAGGTGGTCCACGGGGGAGCGGCGGTGGTAGAGCACGCCCATCGAATACACGGAGTCGAACGCGCGGTTGTGGCCCGGCAGGTCCTCCAGTGCGACCGGCAACATGGTCACCGAGGGGCGCGCCGCGTAGCGTTGTATCGCGAGGAACTGCTGGAAATAGAGTGGCGAGGGGTCGATGCCGAGGACGAACTCGGCGCCCGCCCCGGCCATTCGCCAGCAGTGGTAGCCGTTGCCGCAGCCGACGTCGAGAATCCGGCGTCCCTCGTGGGGGCGAACGTGGGGGAGCAGGCGCTCCCATTTCAGGTCGGAGCGCCACTCGGTGTCGATGCGGATGCCGAACAGGTCGAAGGGGCCCTTGCGCCACGGGTGCAGCACGCGCAGGGCGCGTTCCAGTTCGATGCGCTGTTCGCCACTGCAATCTTCCGCGGAGCCGATCCGGACCGCCGCCGCGCAGAGGTCGAATTCCGATGCCGTGACTTCGGGCAGTGCGGCGACCGCGGCCTGCCAGCGGGGCAGGTCTCCGAAGCGGGCGTTGTCGAGACGCGCCTCGATCTCCGGCTTCAGCGAGCGAGTCCAGCCTTCCAGGCCGGTACCGGCGAATACGTGGTGGAGCAGATCGTAGTCAATCATCGGAAAGCCAGCATCGAGACGAAGTTGAGACACTGGTACCAGGTCCGGACCTCGCTGAATCCGGCGGCATGCAGGCGCTCGATGTGGTCCGCGGTGGTCTCGGGATGCAGGACGTTTTCGAGCGCATTGCGCTTCTGGCTGATCTCCAACTCAGAGTAGCCGTTGGCGCGCTTGAAATCCTCGTGCAAACCGGAAAACAGGTCACCGTCGGTGGCCA
>JBFGWM010000094.1:0-10141 GCA_041588495.1 Pseudomonadales bacterium
ACCCGCTTCACGGTCAGCGTGAAATCATTGGCCTGCTCGCCAGCCCTGGGGTTCGCCCGCACACCGGAAAGGGCCGGCTTGGCAAACCAGTCGGAAGCGTCAAGCTTCCGCATCAGGCTGGAGACCTTCGTGTTGGATTCCGCGGTCCCGACAATCGACACGATGTCGCCCGATCTCCGCAAAGAAGTGTAATGAACACCACCCGGCAAGGTGCGCACGATCTCGTCAAACAGTCGCACGATGATCGGCCGGTTGCCCTGTAGCGCCTGAATCACCCGCATCCGCGCGAGCAACTGCTCGCGTCGCTCGCGCAAATTCTTGATTTCCGCAATTTGCTTGTCGAGCTTGGTGATCTCGCTCTTGATGAAGTTGTTCCGGCGATTTTGATCATCAATCGAACCGTTGATCATGCGATCACCGAGGAAGACCACCCCGGCCGCAAGTATCACGACGCCGAACAGGACCGCCAGAAACTGGTTTTTCTTCTCTTCCCGGAGTTCCTCGCGCCAGGGGCGAAGGTTGATGTTCGCCATCAGTCGAAACTCCTCATCGCGAGCCCACAGGAGATCATCAGTGCCGGGGCATCGTTACTGAGGGCCGTGGCGTTCACCCGTGAGGACAGGGACATGTCAACAAACGGGTTGGCGATGATCGTCGGCGTTCCGACCCGGTCCTGGACCATCTGGTCGAGCCCGGGGATCGAGGCCGTCCCGCCCGCCAGGACGATGTAATCCACGTCGTTGTACTGGCCGGAAGCAAAGAAGAACTGCAGGGAACGGGTCACCTGCTGCAATACAGCCTGTTTGAACGGCTCCAGCACCTCGCTTTCGTAATCGTCCGGCAGTCCGCCCTGCTTCTTGGCCAGGCCGGCCTCTTCCAGGGAAAGACCGTAACGCCGCTGGATTTCCTCGGTGAGCTGCTTGCCGCCGAACAGCTGCTCCCGGGTATAAATGGTCACACCGTTATGCAGGATGCTCAGGGTGGTCATGGTCGCGCCGATGTCGATCACCGCGACCAGCTGGTCATGCCCGGCGTCCACCAACTGGGTGGCCAGCAGCTGCACGGCCCGCTCCATGGCGTAAGCCTCGACATCCACGATCCGGCAGGTCAGCCCACCCTCGGCGACCGCGTCCTCGCGCATTTCGACGGTCTCCCGGCGACATGCGGCGAGCAGAACCTCGACCCGGTCCGGGTTTGTCTCCGACGGCCCCAGGACGGAGAAATCGAGGGCAACCTCGTCGAGTGGATAAGGAATGTACTGGTCGGCCTCGACGTTGATCTGGTTCTCCATCTCGAATTCGCTGAGATTGGCATCCATCTCGATGACCTTGGTGATCACCGCGGAGCCGGCCACCGCCACGGCGGCGTGCTTGACCTTGCTCTTGGAACGCTCGACGACCCGGGCCAGAGCCTCACCGACCGCGCCCACCTCCTGGATGGAGGTTTCGACGACCGCATTCGGTGGCAGGGGCTCCACCGCGTAACTCTCGACGCGGTAACGATCCCCTTTCTTGCTCAACTCGAGCAATTTTACGGAGGTTGAACTGATATCGAGTCCGACCACCGGGGCGGGTTTGTTATTGAAGAGTCCGAACACCCGTTATTTCCCCATCCGGTGCAGATACTTATACGGAGTATATGTGTAAGTACATTAAATATCACGGTTTGCGGTTGCGCAAATCAAATATCGCCGCCACAAAACTCTTGGCCGCGCGGCCGGCATCCGTCTAACATTATCAACTTAGCTTGCGCCCGCCATATTTCCAGAATATTAGGTCAGTTTTCATGGCTTCGCTGTTCCGATACATGCTGTGGCTCGGTTTCGCTGCATTTTGCGGCGTGCTGCTTGTTGCCTCCGCCCTGTATCTGTATCTGAGCCCGAACCTCGCCTCCATCGACGGCCTCTGCGACACGCGGCTGGAAACGCCCCTGCGCATCTACTCGGCGGACGGCAAGCTGATCAAGGTCTTCGGCGAAAAGCGCCGCACCCCGATTCGCTTCGAGGAGGCGCCGCCCCTGTTCGTCAAGGCCATCCTGGCGGCCGAGGACGATCGCTTCGAATACCATTACGGGGTCGACATCAGCGGGCTGATGCGGGCGGCCGTCGAACTTGTCAGCACCGGGGAAATCCAGTCCGGCGGCAGCACCATCACGATGCAGGTGGCCAAAAACTGCCTGCTTTCGAACGAGCGGACCTTTACCCGCAAATTCAATGAGATCCTGCTTGCCCTGAACATCGAGAGCCAGCTCAGCAAGCAGCAGATCCTGGAACTTTATTTCAACGTTATTTTCCTCGGCAAGCGCGCCCATGGCATCCAGGCAGCGGCGGAGCGGTATTACGGCAAGTCCATAGACCAGCTCGACCTCGCCCAGCTCGCCATGATCGCCGGCCTGCCGAAAGCGCCCTCCCTGTACAACCCGATCGTCAATCCGCAACGGGCCCGCTACCGGCGCGACTGGATCCTGTCACGCATGCATAAGCTTGGATTCATTACCCGGGAGATGTACGAGGAGGCCCGCGCAACCGAGATTTCCGCAAGGGTGCACGATTTCGAGGAGCCCGAGGTGGAGGCGGGTTACTTTGCCGAGATGGTGCGCAACTGGATGTTCGAGAAATACGGTGAGGACAGCTACTCCCGCGGTTTTGTCGTGACCACCACCCTCGACAGCCGGATGCAGGAGCAGGCCAATCAAGCCGTTCGCGCCGGGCTGCTTGCCTATGACCGGCGCCACGGCTACCGCGGGCCGGAGGGCTCCGTTGAACTGCCCCAGGACCTGACCCAGCAAGGCCTGTACGACCTGCTGCGCGACAAACCGGACATCGACGGCCTGCTCCCGGGCATCGTACTGGAGGCTGACGCCAAATCCGCCAAGATCGGCCTGCGCACGGAAACCGTCTCCCTGGGCCTCAAACAGGTCGAATGGGCCCGGCCCTACATTGACGAGGACACCGTGGGCGAGGCACCAACCCGGGTCGACCAGGTCCTGAAACCGGGCCAGATCATCCGCATGCAGGACCGCGGCGATGCCGGCTGGCTGCTCGCGCAGTTGCCGGACATCCAGGGTGCGCTGGTATCCCTTGACCCGGACAGCGGAGCGGTCCGCGCGCTCGTCGGCGGCTTCCACTTTGATCAGACCAAGTTCAACCGTGCGGTGCAGGCGCGTCGCCAACCGGGGTCCACGCTCAAGCCCTTCATATATATGGCAGCACTCGAAAACGGGATCACCGCCGGCAGCATCTTCAATGATGCCCCGGTGGTCGAGGCCTTTGACTCGAACACCGACAACACGTACGTCCTCAACAACGCGAGTGGCGTAAATCTGGGTCCGACCCGTTTCCGCAAGGGGCTGTTCAATTCCGTGAACACGGTGTCGGCCCGGGTCCTGCAGGCAGTCACCATCCCGCGAACACTCGAATACCTGAAGGCCACCGGGTTTGAGACCACCACGATGCCGCGCAACTTGCAGCTCGCGGTCGGCGGCGGCACCATCGAGATGTCGCCCCTGGAACTCGCGACACACTACGCGAAGCTCGCCAACGGGGGTTACCACGTGAATTCCTGGTACGTCGCGCGAATCAGCGACCAGGAGGGGCGCTCCGCTTTCCGCAATGTGCCCTGGGTGGTTTGTGAAACCTGCCCTGCAAACGGGGAGGGTCAGGCCGAGGCAGTGGACGCGGACCTCCCGGCCGAAGCCCCGGCGGGCAGTCCGCCAGATGGCATTGATGGCAGCATGGCTGCCGCCGCGCCAGGCCCGTCGATGCCGTCGGGCACGCCTGCCAATCAACCCGAGTTTCTTCCCGCGCCCCAGGTGATGGACCCGCGGGCGGTCTACATCATGAACTCCATCCTGCGCGACGTGATCCAGCAGGGCACGGGTCGCCGCGCACGCAGCCTCGGCCGTGACGACATCGGTGGCAAGACCGGCACCACCGATGACGCGCGCAATCTGTGGTTCTCGGGTTTCAATCGCGAAATCGTTGCCACGGCATGGGTGGGCTTTGACGAGGAACGGCCATTGGGACGCCGCGAGTACGGCTCAACCGCCGCCCTCCCGATCTGGGTCGAATTCATGAAACTTGCCCTGCAGGGACGTCGGCCGCGAACCCTGGCGCAGCCGGACGGCATCGTGTCGGTACGCATCGACCCCGATACCGGACTGCTCGCGGCACCGGGCCAGCAGGACGCGATCTTCGAGATTTTCATCGAGGGCACGGAGCCCACCGAGGTCAGCAACCGACTGCTGACCCACCCGGACAGCCCCGGCAGCCCGCGCACCACGCCAGAACAGTTGTTCTGATGCCTGGACCAGGGCCCGCGCCCTGAACCCGCTTCAGGGGATGAAGTGGCGCACGCAGTCCACCGACTCCAGTGGATAGTGCTTGGGGTAATCCTGCAAAGCGACACCGCTGTCCACCGCCGCGCGGGCAACCGCGGCCGGCACCTTGGTGATCAGGCGCGGATCCATCGGTTTCGGAATGATGTATTCCGGACCATATTCCAGTACCCGGCCATCGTAAGCCTCGCGCACCTCGGGAGGCACCTCCTCCTTGGCCAGTTCGCGAATGGCATGCACCGCGGCCATCTTCATTTCCTCGTTGATCCGCGTTGCACGCACATCCAGCGCACCCCTGAAGATGAACGGGAAGCCGAGGACATTATTCACCTGGTTGGGAAAGTCGGAGCGCCCTGTCGCCATGATGACGTCATCGCGCATCGCATGCGCGACCTCGGGACGAACCTCGGGATCGGGGTTCGAGCAGGCAAAAATGATCGGGTTGGCGGCCATGCGACGCAGCAGGTCCGGTGACAGGAGGTTCGCCCCGGACAGGCCGACAAACGCATCGGCACCCTCGAGCGCGTCCTCCAGGGTCCGCGCGTCGGTCTCGTTGGCAAATTGCGCCTTGTACTGGTTGACGCCCTCGCGACCCAGGTAGACGACGCCCTTGCGATCGATCATGAAGATGTTTTCCGCCTTCACGCCGAGTTCGACCAGCAATTTCATGCACGCAATCGCCGCAGCACCGGCGCCCAGGCACACGACCCGCGCATCGGCCGGCTTTTTCCCGGCAAGATCCATGGCGTTGAGCATGCCCGCGGCGGTGACGATCGCCGTGCCGTGCTGATCATCATGGAATACCGGGATGTTGCACTGCTCGACCAGCACCCGTTCGATCTCGAAACATTCGGGCGCCTTGATGTCCTCCAGGTTGATCCCACCGAAGGTCTGGTGGATTCTCAACACCGTGTCGATGAACGCCTGGGGACTCTCCGCATTGACCTCGAGATCGAAGACGTCGATCCCCGCGAAGCGCTTGAACAGCACGCCCTTGCCTTCCATGACCGGTTTGCTGGCCAGCGCCCCCAGGTTGCCGAGCCCGAGGATCGCGCTGCCATCGGAGACCACCGCCACCAGGTTGCCCTTGTTGGTGTACCTGTAGGCACACTCGGGGTCCTCGGCGATCATCTTGCACGGTTCCGCGACACCCGGACTGTAGGCAAGCGCCAGGTCCCGGGCGTTCGCCGTCGGCTTGGTCACGGTGACTTCGATCTTGCCGGGGAACGGGTGGGAGTGGTACTCGAGGGCCGCTTCCTTCAGAAAATCGGACATCGTTTCCTGTTCCATCTATTGAATACCTGTGAAGCGGAGCGAGCGCCGCGGAAGATTAGCGAAAAGCCACGGCCCGGACAACGCGCTATGAACTGCCTTGGTGCATTTTAGCGCAAATCGGCTGGATACCGGCGTCCAAAGAGGTCCCTGTTACCCCCTGCTGCGCTCATCGCACAATCTTGATGCGGCTTCCCGGCGACAGCTCCCCATCGGGATACATCCCGTTCAACAGGCGCAGTTGCGCCTCCGGATGGTTGGGAATCCTGGAGCGACTTGCCAGCCTCGCGAACGTGTCGCCGCGGCGGGCGGTATGCACCTTCAGCTTGAGGGACTCGGCGAGGTGCTGCTCTTCCGCACGCAGGGGGCGGAAACTGCGAATGCTGGCCAGGAAGTCCGCGTCGAGTTCGTCGAAGCCGCGCTGTTTTTCCGCCCAGCCGCGGAAGATATATGCCTGGCGGCGATAATAGACGACACCGACGCGGTGCAGTTTGCCACCGGCCATACCTCCCGGAGCGATCCCCGTATACCCCTCGAGACCGGACTGCGACAGCGGCTCCCCCGCACGCAGTTTTTTTACTCCCAGCCGCTCGCGAATGAACTCCTCGGGAGTGATGCGCTTGTTGAGATCCTCCAGGGTCATCTGCACGAAGCCGTCCTTGAGAACCGTGTGGCCGATCACCGCGCTCGGGTAGTTCAGGATGCGCCACTGGTCGGGAAAGCTCACGGTGAACGCGAGCGGCTTGTGGTAAAAGCGGTTGCCGCGGCGCACCCCCGCCTGGGTGCTGTCACCGAAATCGACGTTGTCGATGGCGGCGAGGAACGCCTCGCGCCCCACCCGACCCTCGCCACCCTGCAGGACCGCCTGGCCCACGACCTGCTGCAGGCGGGTGTCGTGGCGGGGATGGGTCGCGAACAGGCCGTGGTAGCTGGAAGGCGTGTCGCCGGACTCCCGGGCCACCGCGTCGGAGAACTCCTGCTGCATCTTCAACAGGCCGATGACCTCGACCATCGCCTGCGGGTCGTATCCGGCGCGTGCCAGGTAACTGGCGCCGAGGCCATCCGCCTCGAGCTCGTGCTCGCGACCATACCCGCGGGTCACCGCCTGGCCGAGCAGGCTGGCAAGATCAGCCGCGGCCCGCTGGCCGGTGCCAACCGCGACTGCGGTGCTGAAAATGCCCGCAAGGGTCGCCGAGGTGTGACGGCGGACGGCATGGCGCGCCGTCACGTGCCCCACCTCGTGGGCGAGCACGGCAGCCAGTTCGGCCTCCGAGTTCATGTACGTGAGCAGGCCGCGGTGAATGTAGATGTATCCGCCCGGCAGCGCGAACGCGTTGATGTCCGGGCTGTCGAGCACGGTGAACCGGTAATAAAGGTTGCCACGATGACTGACTGACGCGACTTTCTCGCCAACAGCCTGCACGTAGTCCTGCAATTCCTGGTCGGCGAACGGCTCGTACTGCTTGACCACTTCCTTGTGATACTCGCGCCCCAGCGCGATTTCCTGGTTTTCCGACATGAACACCAGGTCGTTGTCGCCGGTCGCGGGATTGAGGGCGCAGGCTTTCAGGACCATCAGGCCAAGCGCCAGCATCAGCAGGCTGGAAAAGCGGAGCATCGGCGACCCTGGCAGCAATCCGAACATCATCGGGAATCCTCTGTATCCCGTTTCAGTGTGCGACGGCCCATGCGATCGTTCAACCTGTCCCGGGGCGGCGAACCCATGGGAACGAAGCGGTCCACAGCGGATTGTGCGATATCACTGAAAAGGGCGCCCCGAGGGGCGCCCTTTTCAAGGTTCCGGCACAGTGTTCAGGTGCTTCTATTATTCCGAACTATTCCAAACGGCCTGATCAGGCCGCGGGGCCGGACCGGCACGGCTTGCGCTGTATCCGGTACCCGGTCAGCTGATGCCGATCGGGGGTCAGGAGGACTTCGGTCGACCGAAACGGCGGTTGAAGCGCTCGATACGCCCGCCGGTATCCATGATCTTCTGCTTGCCGGTATAGAAAGGATGGCAGTTGGAACAGACTTCCAGTTGGAGGTCCTTGCACAGGGTCGACCGGGTCACGATCTTGTGACCACAACTGCAGGTCGCGGTAATTTCCTTGTATTCCGGATGGATGCCCGCCTTCATGACTGTACCTTACCTTGAATGCACCAGGTGGAAACGCCCAGGGGCCGGGAGGTGTTTCCGGCGGAAGCAGGGCCATTTCCGTGAAAAAGGGCGGGAATCATACCAGATTCGGGCCCGTTTTCAACCGTCCGCGAACGACCCCGGCGGCGCCCGGGCCTCGACAAAAGGGTGCCGAAACCTAACAATCGGGACTTGCCAGTGACCCCGCGGCGGGAACCCCGCCCACCCGGACCCGGGTCGCATTGCACCGGGAGGACCCCAGCCACGGAAACCGTCGAGTCCGGTAGCGAGCCCGCCGTCCACGGCGATTCCGCCGCATCACCCGCCAACCAGGTGGTGCAGGTCGCGGTACCCGCCCCCCTGCGCCAAACCTTCGATTACCGCCTGCCGGAGCCTGACCGGTCCGGTTGCCGGGAACCCGGCGCACGGGTGATCGTACCCTTTGGCCGACGCCGCCTGGTCGGGGTGATCACGGCTGTCGGTGGCTCCGGTGACCTCGACGAGGACCGCCTGCGAACGGTATTCGCGCTCGCGGATGCACATGGTCCCAGCCTGCCCCGAAGCCTGCTCGACCTGTGCCTGTGGGCAGCCGACTATTACCATGCCCCGATCGGGGAAGTGCTGCACGCGGTGCTGCCGCCCCCGCTACGCAAACCGCCGGCGACGGCCAACCAGGTCCGCAACCCGCGCTGGCAGCTGGTCGCGGGCGACGATGCGCCCGAAATCCCGTCGCGTGCTCATCGCCAGCACGAGGCACTGCGCCTCTTGCGGGAAAAAGGGCCGCTGACCACTGCGGAACTGGCGGTAATGGGCATCTCCGCCACGGTACTGCGCGGCCTCCGCGAACGCGGAGCCATCGTACCGGGCGAGTCGGCGGATGCGCCGGCCGATCCGGTTGCCGCCACGCCACCCCCATCTGGCGACGCTCCCGCCCCCAACGCCGCCCAGCAGGCCGCTATCCGGGCGGTGCTTGCGGCGACGCATGAGTTTGGCTGCTTTCTCCTCGACGGGGTCACCGGTAGCGGCAAGACCGAGGTGTACCTGCGGATCATTGCCGAGGTGATCGCGGCGGGCCGCCAGGCCCTGGTGCTGGTGCCCGAGATCAGCCTGACGCCGCAGACCGTGTCCCGGTTTGCGGACCGCTTCGGCCCTGGCGCGGTGACCGTCATGCATTCCGGCCTCAGCGCCGGGGAGCGGATGAATGCCTGGAACGGCCTCTCCGGAGGCACGGCTTCCGTGCTGATCGGCACCCGCTCCGCGGTATTCACGCCAATGCGCAACCCCGGGGTGCTGATCGTCGACGAGGAACATGACTCCTCATTCAAGCAGCAGGACGGGTTTCGCTACTCGGCCCGCGATGTCGCGGTGATTCGCGGCAAGCTCGAGGGCTTTCCGGTGCTCCTGGGGTCGGCGACGCCCTCCCTGGAGAGCTTGCACAACGTGTCGCGGGGCAGGTACACGCACCTGATCCTGCCGGAACGGGCAGGACCCGCATCGCACCCGGTCGCCCATCTCGAGGATGTTCGCGGGATGGGACTCAATGCCGGGCTCAGCCCGCCACTGATCACGCGCATCCGCGCCAACCTGGCGGCGGGCGGCCAGGTTCTCGTGTTCATCAACCGGCGCGGCTACGCGCCGGTCCTGATGTGTCACGAATGCGGCTGGACAGCAGACTGCGACGGCTGCAACACGCGCATGACCCTGCACCGGGCGAACAGTGCACTGCGCTGCCACCATTGTGGCGGCACGGCGCGCGCGCCACGCACCTGCCCCGCCTGCGCAAGCGCGGCGCTGCTGCCCCTGGGCGCGGGCACCCAGCGCACCGAGCAGGCACTGACGGAGCTTTTTCCCGGCACGCCCGTGATCCGCATTGACCGGGACAGCACGCGGCGACGCGGGGTCCATGACGAACTTTCGGAGTTCATGCAAACGGGACAACCATGCATTCTGGTGGGCACCCAGATGCTCGCCAAGGGCCACCATTTTCCCGGGGTCACCCTGGTCGCCATTCTCGACGCGGACACCGGCTTCATGAGCAGTGACTTTCGCGGCCTGGAAAAAACCGGCCAGCTGATCTGCCAGGTGGCGGGCCGTGCGGGCCGCGGCAGTGGCGGCGGTGAGGTGTTCCTGCAAACCTGCCAGCCCGGACATCCCGCTCTCGCGCCGCTGCTGGCATGGGACTACGCCGGGTTCGCCCGGGCCCTGATGGAAGAGCGGGAGGCCGCGCGCCTGCCGCCGTTCGCGTCGCTTTGCGTGTTCAGGGCCGAGGCGGCCAGTACCGACCAGGCGATGGCGTTCCTCAGCGCGGCGGCGGGAACCGCCGGCGCGGGCAACGATCCCGAAGTCGAACTCTGGGGACCCATGCCGTCACCGATGGAGAAACGCGCGGGTCGCTAC
>JBFGWM010000095.1:0-10115 GCA_041588495.1 Pseudomonadales bacterium
AAATGGATTGCACGACCTGTGCCGACCTCGCCGAGGCGACGCAGCTGCTCGAAGAGGGCGCGGCCGCGGGCGAGCCCTACAAGCTGGTGATCTTCGAGAAGGCCGCGGGGGGCGAGGACACCGAGACCCTGGGCTGGGTACAGGCCCTCGGCGCCGATCCAAAGCTGTCCAATACCCGGTTGGTCCTGTACACGCGCGACGGCCAACGCGGGGACGCGGAGGGATACGGTGCGGTCGGCGTGCAGGGTTACCTGACCAAGCCGGCCAAGGAGGACGATCTGCGCGAGATCGTGCTCAAGGCGCTGTCGTCGGTCACCGAGCCGGAGCTTGCCGAAGTCACCACCCGCTACCGCATCCAGGAGGAGATCCACGGCAGCCTTGCCGGCAGCCTGGAAGGGCTCCGGGTGCTGGTCGCCGAGGACAACGTGGTCAACCAGAAGGTCGTGCAGCGCGTGCTGGAAACCCTCGGGTGCGAGGTGGTACTGGCCGACGACGGCAACGAGGCGGTGGCGGCATTCGGGGAAAGCGCCTTCGACCTGGTGCTGATGGACTGCAACATGCCCGAGATGGACGGTTTCGACGCCACCCGGGAGATCCGCCGCCACGAGGAAGCGCACAAGTTGCAGCGTACGCCCGTGGTCGCGCTCACTGCCGATATCACCGATGACAACCGTCACCGCTGCAGCAAGGCGGGAATGGACGGCTTCCTCAACAAGCCGGTGCGCATCAATGTCATGCGCGAGGCGATCCAGGACTACGTCGGACCGGAAAGCGGCAGCTGACACGGCTCCCTTGACTCGCCCCGCGCCCGGCGGGATGCTTGGCGCTTCGTTGTGGAAGGCATGGGAGCACGTGCATGCAGGATCAGGTTGCCTGGGTCACCGGCAGCGCCAGCGGGGTGGGGCGACGGCTGACCGGCGCGCTGCTGCAACGCGGATGCCGGGTGCTGGCCTGTGATCTGAATGCCACGGCCCTGGCCACGGCGGCCACGGAGGACCGCTGGCCGGAACAGCGCGTCGTGCATGCCGACTTCGATGTGAGCGATCCCGCGGCCTGGGATCGTGCGGCGGGACTGCTCGCCGACTGGGGACGCCTCGATTACCTGTTCAACGTGGCCTTACCTGCGTCCCGGCTTCGTGGCGGAAACCGCGCGCGAGGAAATCGACCGGCATGTCGACATCAACGTGAAAGGCCTGATGTATGGCAGCCAGCTCGCCGCGAAACGCATGGCCGCCCAGGGGCACGGACATATCATCAACATCGCGTCGCTGGCCGGGGTCGCCGCGATCCCCGGGTTGTCACTGTACAGTGCGTCGAAATTCGCGGTGCGCGGGTTTTCCCTGGCCCTCGCCAACGAGCTTCGCGATCACGGTGTTTATGTCACGGTGATCTGTCCCGACGCGATCCAGACGCCGATGCTCGACCTGCAGGTGGACTACCCTGAGGCGGCACTGACCTTTTCCGGCAGCAGCGTGCTGACCGTTGACGACATCGAGCGCGCGGTCTTCGAGCAGGTGTTGCCGAAGCGCCCCATGGAAATCCTGCTGCCCGCGGGGCGTGGCGCGCTGGCGCGTCTCGCCGGGGCGGTGCCGGCGCTGGGCAGCGGGCTGCTCGGTCGCCTCCGCGCGCGCGGGATGCGCCGGCAGCAGGAATTGTCGCGTTGATCCGCTGCGCGGGGACGTGACCGGCCATTGGCTATAGTTACCCGGGTGCCCGTACGCGGCGGCTACCGGGGCATCGGATACGGTAAATCATGATCAGCACGTTTGAGAACCTGAAAACGCCCCTGGAAGCCTTTTATCACTGGGAGTCCAGCAAGCCGGGCGCCATCTTCCTGCGCCAGCCCCTGGGCAGCGAGCTGGAGGAGTACACCTGGAAGGAGGTCGGCAACCAGGCCCGGCGCATGGCGGCCCACCTGCGCGACCTCGACCTGCCGCCGGGTTCGCACATCGCGCTGTTTTCGAAGAACTGCCCGCACTGGATCATGGCCGACCTGGCGATCTGGATGGCGGGTCACGTGACCGTGCCCCTGTACCCGACCCTGCACCCTGACACCATTCGCTACACCCTGACCCACGGCGACTGCCGGCTGTGCTTCGTTGGCCGCCTCGACCGCTTCGAGTCCATGCGCGAGGGTATTCCCGAAGATCTGCCCTGCGTGAGCTTTCCGTACGAACCGGTGACCGGGTACGAGAACTGGGACGACATCGTGACCCGCAACGATCCCATCGAGGACAGCCCGCCGCGGGATCTCGACGAGATCGCGACCATCATTTACACCTCCGGCACCACCGGCAACCCGAAGGGCGTGGTGCACAAGTTCATGGCGCTGTCCTTCGCGGTGACCGGCGTGCTGTCGGTGTTCCCGGTGCGCGAGGAACGCTTCTTTTCCTACCTGCCCCTGTCCCACGTCGCGGAACGGGGGATGGTCGAGATGGGCGCGATTTTCACCGGTTCCGTGGTGACCTTCGCCGACTCCCTGGACACCTTCGCCGACAACCTGCGGGACGGGGCGCCATCCCTGTTCCTGGGTGTGCCGCGCATCTGGACCAAGTTCCAGGAGAAGATCCTCGAGCAGGTTCCCCCGCAGCGCCTCGATCTCATGCTGCGCCTGCCGGTGATCGCCGGTTTCCTGAAAAGCCGCATGCGTGCCGCCCTCGGCCTGCAGAACTGTCGCTACGGGTTTTCCGGAGCGGCGCCGATCCCGCGTGAACTGCTCGACTGGTTTGCCGGCATCGGGATCGAGATTCTCGAGGCCTACGGGATGACCGAGAACTTCGCCTATTCCCATTTCACGCTGCCGGGGCGCCGCCGTCCGGGAAGCGTCGGCCAGGCGGTGCCGCGCGCCGACGTGCGTATCAGCGACGAGGGCGAGATCCAGGTGCGCAGTGCCTGCAACATGGTCGGGTACTACAAGGAACCGGAGAAAACCGCCGAGGCGTTCGACGGCGCCTACCTGCGCACGGGTGACCAGGGCGAGATCGACGAGGAGGGTTACCTGCGCATCACGGGGCGCGTGAAGGACCTGTTCAAGACCGCCAAGGGCAAGTACGTGGCGCCGTCCCCCATCGAGCTGAAAATCGAGAAGGATCCAATGGTCGAGCAGGTGTGCCTGGTGGGGGTCGGTATTCCCCAGCCGCTGGTCCTGGTGCAGTTGAGCGAGTCGGCGCGCAAGCTGCCGCGTGCGGAAGTGACCACCACCCTGGAAAACCTGGTGCGCGAGGTGAACCCCGGGCTCGACCACCACGAGCGCATCTCCCACGTGGTGATCTGCGCGGAACCCTGGACCATGGACAACAAGGTGCTCACGCCGACCCTGAAGATCAAGCGCAACGTCGTCGAGCAGATGTACAGCGACCGCCTGGCGGCCTGGAGCGAAGCGGGCGACCCGGTGATCTGGGAAAACTGAGCGTGGCGGGAGGCGCCAGCGGCAATGAGTTATGACCTGAAGTCCGTCAAGGCGCCGCGCCTCGCGGGGTATCCCCTGCGCGTGGTGGCGCGCATGCTGGAGAATCCGGCCTCGCGTCCCGCGCTCCTGCCACAGCTGCTCCGCGAGGCCGGTATCGAGCGCTTCCGCGGCAAGGACTGCCCGGCGCCACCCACCCTGTACCCGGAGTGGCCCCCGGGCAAGCGCATGCGCAAGGGTGATGCCGATGCCACCCTGGCTGCAGTCGATGAGGCCGCGTACCCGGAGACGCCGGGCTTCCGGTTTGCCACCAGCGCCGATTACGCGCGTGCATACCGCGAGGGCATGACCGATCCGGACGAGGTCGCCGAGCGGGTCATCGCGGCGATCCGCAAGTCCAACCGCCGCGTGAAACCCCTGCGCGCGGTGATCGACTGTGACGAGGAGGATCTGCGCGAGCAGGCCGCCGCGGCCACCGCGCGCCTGCGCGCGGGCAAGGCCCGCGGACTGCTCGACGGTGTTCCGGTAGCGGTCAAGGACGAACTCGACGTGGCCGGCTACCGTACCCGGGTCGGCACCATCATCTACGGCAACGAACCTGCGGGGGCGGATGCCGCGGTGGTGGCGCGGTTGCGGGACGCCGGCGCGCTGATCATCGGCAAGACCAACATGCACGAGATCGGTATCGGCGTGACCGGTCTCAACCCCCACTACGGCGTGGCGCGCAATCCCTACGGTCCGGACTGCCACACCGGCGGGTCGTCCAGTGGTTCCGGCGCCGCGGTGGCCGCCGGCCTGTGCCCGATCGCGGTGGGCGCCGACGGCGGCGGTTCGATCCGGATTCCTGCGGCACTGTGCGGCGTGTCCGGCATCAAGAGCACCTTTGGCCGGGTCAGCGGACACGGGGCCGCGCCGCTGGACTGGAGTGTTGCCCACATCGGTCCGCTGGCGGCGAGCGTCACCGACCTGGCCGTCGCCTACGCGGTGATGGCGGGGCCGGACGCGGCCGACCCGGGCACCCGCGGCCAGCCGCCGGTGCACCTTGACCGCTTCACCGACGGTGACCTTTCGGGGGTGCGTCTCGGAATCTACGACCCGTGGTTCAGGCATGCCGACGGCGACGTGGTCAATGCCTGCCAGGACGTGGTCGACGATCTGTGCGCGCGGGGCGCCGAGCGGGTCGCCATCGAGATTCCCGATCTCGACGCGATCCGGGTGGCCCACGCGATCACCATCGCCTCGGAAATGGCGGTCAACGTCGGCGACGCCTACGAGCGGGACTGCACGCGGTTCGGCCTCGACGTGCGCATCAGCCTGGCCCTGGCGCGCAGCCTGACCAGTCGCGACTACATCCGCGCCCAGCGGGTGCGCACCGGCGCCATGCGCTCATTTGCCGCCGCCCTGGAGACCTGCGACGTGATCGTGACGCCCACCACCGGCTGCGCGGCGCCGTCGATCCGCGACGCGGCCCTGCCGGATGGCGAGTCCGACCTGTCGACCCTGACCGAGATCATGCGTTTCGCGACCCCGGGCAACCTGACCGGGCTCCCCGCGCTGACGCTCCCGGCCGGTTATGACCACCGCGGGTTGCCCGCCGGCGTCCAGTTCACCGGGCGTCCCTGGGCGGAGGACCTGCTGTTCCGGGTGGCGCGGGCCGCGGAGCTTGGCGTCGAGCGTCGTCAGCCCCGGGTCCACTACCGGATCCTGGACTGAGCGGAAACCTGCCTGATGAAGACTGGCGATCCGGACCTGCCCGAGCTCTACCAGTTTGCGTTCTCGCACTACAACGAGAAGGCGCGCTGGGCGCTGGACTACAAGGGCATTCCCCACCGGCGGCGCAGCCTGCTGCCCGGGCCGCATATGCCGATCATGAAGAAGCTGACGGGCAGGAGCGAGACGCCCGCCCTGAAGTGGGGCGGTGAGGTCATTGCGGGTTCCGCGGCGATCATCGACCGGCTCGAGCGCGAGGTTCCGGAACCGGCACTTTACCCGGAAGATCCCGACCTCCGCCTGCGCGCCCTGGAACTGCAGCGCTGGTTCGACGACGAGGTGGGCGGGCCCGTGCGTTGCGCTTTCTTTTTCGACGCGATCCGTGACGGTGGCTATTTTTGTGACCGCTTCTCCCACGGCTACAGCCGTCCCGCACAACTGGCTTACCGCGCGAGCTTCCCGGTGCTCAAGCAGGTCCTGCGCAAGGTCTATTCCCTCGATGCGCAGCACGCGGAACAGGGGCGGGCCACCACCCGGCGCGCACTCGACCGCTTGGCGGCGGAAACCGCCGCGACCGGCTACCTGGTGGGCGATTCCTTTACCGTCGCCGATCTCGCGGCGGCCTCCCTGATGCAACTCGTGGTGTTCCCCCCGGAGTTCCCCGTGCCGGTGCCGGAGCCGCGGTCCCCCGGGTACCGCACCTGGCTGGCGCGCTGGGAGTCGCATCCGGCCGTGGCGTGGATACTCGAGACCTATGCCCGCCATCGCGGCCGCTCCGCGGAAGTCGGGAACTGACCGGAGGCCTGCCGATGAGTAAGGTGACCCGCCCCGAACCGAAACCCGGCGATGCCCCGTGGCTGATTCCCCACCTGGCAGTTTCCCACGTCGAGAACAGTATCGATTTCTACAAGCGCGCCTTCGGTTTCGAGAGTCACTTCGCGATGCCCGATGATCACGGCCTGATCCAGTATGCAGACATGCACTATCAGGGTCGGCTGCTCATCATGATGGGGCCCGAGGGTGCTCTTGGCGACGCCGCGCGGGCTCCGGTGACCAGCGGCATTCCGGCCCCGATCCGGCTGTACGTGTACTGCGAGGACGTCGATGCGCTGCATGCCCGCGCGGTAGAGCAGGGGGCCGAATCTCTCGCCGCGCCCGAGCTCATGTTCTGGGGGGACCGGATGTGCCGCCTGCGCGACCCCGACGGGTACGCCTGGTCCTTCGCAACGCGGGTCGAGGCGTTCAACCCGGCCAACGTGCCCGGCTGAGCCTGCGCCTGTGCTGGCCAACGATGTGAGCATCCGGCCGGCGCGGGCGGAAGACGCGGACGCCGCGGTGCCGTTGATCTTCAGTTCCGGTCCCGATTCCTATCGCTACGTGTTCGAGGTTCCCGGTTTCGACGCCGTGGAATTCATCCGCTTCGCATTCACCGAGGGCAGCGGATACCTGGGATACCGGAACCACGTGGTGGTGGAACTGGCGGGACAGATCGTCGGGACCGGGTCGTTTTATGCCAGCGCCCAGTACCGCCGCCTCGGGCGCGAGAGCCTGCGCCAGGCGATGATCCATTACGGCGTGGTGAACCTGGTCCGGGTGATGCGCCAGAGTGGCGCGGTGACCGCGATGATGCCGCCGCCCCCTCCGGCGGCGGAGTACTTCGCCAACCTCGCGGTGCGCGAGGAACTGCGGGGTCGCGGGATCGGCGGGCGACTGATGACGCATGGCATCGCCCGGGCGGCGGACGAGGGACAGCACTTTTGCGTGCTGGACGTGGCCGACGACAACGCGCCGGCCATTGGTCTCTACCGGCGCCACGGTTTCAGGGATGGTGAGACGACCGCTTTTCCCGGCAGCCGTGAGCACTGGAACGTGCCGGACCACCGGCGCATGATGCTGGAACTGGCGCCGTGAGCCTGTTTTCCCGTGGCGTTTGGTGGAGCGCCGGTTCCGGAGTATTCTCAGTACCTGGGTGCGCCGGGCTCGGCGCGGGAAAGCGCAGGGAAGGCAGGGCATGATCCGGACGATTCTCTACCAGCCGGGCGGTGAACTCGTTGAGGGGGACGAGGCGCTGATCGATCGCTGGCGGACCCTGGATGGCGCTTTCCTGTGGGTCGATCTCCACGAGGTCGCGAGCCGTACCGAGCACCAGCTGCTCAGCGAATTCGGCGTCCACGAACTCGCCATCAAGGACGCCCAGCGGGTACGCCACCCGCCGAAGCTGGAGATCTTCGACAACTTCGCTTTCTTTCTCCTGCGTGGCCTCGATGCCACCAGCACCAGCATCAACCTGAAGACCATCCAGCTGTCCCTGTTTGTAGGCGAGCGGGTGCTGATCACCCGCCACGACGGGCAGTCGGTGAGCGTGGACCTGGTGTGGAACCAGGTGCTCGACCATCCCGCCCTGTTCGAGGACGGACCGGCGCGACTGGCGACCAACATTGCCAAGACCAGCGCCAAGCGTTACCTCCCGATCCTCCTTGGCCTGGAGAACCGGCTCGGCGAGCTCGAGGATGAACTGCTGGAGAAGCCCAACGACGAGCAGCTCGCGGAACTGGTCAGCTACAAGACGCGGCTGCGCAAGATCCGCCGCACCTTTGCCTACCACGAGCGGCTGTTCTCCCGGTTTCGCAGCGGCGAGGTGGCGTTCTTCAGCGAGGATCTCGGCCACGAGATGCGCGACGTCTACGACTCGGTGGAGCGCCTGCGCAGCCTTTCCGACATGTACTACGAGGTGACTGGCGACCTCATCGAGGGCTACATTTCCATTGCCTCGCATCGCCTCAACCAGATCATGAAGGTGCTCACCATCGTCACCACCATCTTCGTGCCCCTGGGTTTCCTGGCCGGCATCTACGGCATGAATTTCGAGTACATCCCCGAGTTGAAATACCAGAACGGCTACTTTGTCCTGCTCTCGATCATGGGCACGGTGGTGGTGGTCCTGCTGGGAATCTTCAGGTGGAAGAAATGGCTGTGATCCCGGATACGAAAGGGCCAGTCACCCGGCTGGCGATACTGCTGGCCGCGTGCCTGGTGCTTGGGTTGCCGGCGCCGGTCACGGCACAGGATCCGTTGCAGGGCGCGCCGGCCGAAACCGCCACCGCGCCCGACCCTGCGGCTCTTCCGGCCCAGTGGTGGGACTACCTGGGCGAGGCGGGGGATGCGTTTCCCCAGCGTGAGACCGCCCTGCGCGAATCGCTCCTCAAGCTGAAGAAGACCCTGGTCAGGTCCGCGCTGGCGGGACAGGCTGCGCAGGTTGACACCGTGCTGGAAAACCTCGGCCGCTACGTGCGGCTGCGCGACAAGCCGGTGCGGGTGGAGGCGCCGGTGCCGCCGGTTCCGGACAGCTTCGCGCTGGAGGAGATCTACGTTCTCGCGGAGCGCATCCCCGAACTGGAACTGGATCATTCGGTGACCCGCCGCGAGGTGGAGCGTCTCGGCAACACGGTGAAGTCGCGCAAGCAGACGCTGGATCGCGAGCGCCTTGAATACCTCGAGCTCGCCGAGGTGGATCCGGCGCGCCTGTCCCGCGGGCTCGGCGTGATGCGTGGCCGCCTCGAACTCGAAGCCCTGAAACTCGTGCTGGCGGACCGGCAGGACGAGCTGACCCGCCTCGAGAACCACCTGCGACGCACGCGGGAGACCTTGCAGCTGGCGTTGCGCAAGGTGCGTTTTGCGGATGACGTCCTACCGAAGATGGATGCGGCGATCGAGCGCCTGCGGGGCCGGGTGGCGGGTTTCGAGGTGATGCCGGATCCGGTGGTCACCGGGATCCTCGCGGAGTCCGAGCTGAGCGGCGAGCGGGACCGTGCCCAGCTCTACCGCCAGGTGAACAGCGAACTGCGCGCCAGTCGCGCCGAGGCCGCGCTACGCCTCGCGCTCGGCGAGCGGGCCCTGGCCGCTTACCTGCTGGATGCGCCGGACAGCGGCCGCGCGGCCCTGCGTGGCGAGATGGAGAGCGGCGCGAAATGGTTTGCGGGCCTGCAGGGCGACATCGTCCGCTGGTCGGAGTTTCTCGAGCGGCAGCACGTGCAGGTCTCGCGGGATTCGGCCGCGGATGGCGCCGGTGACGCCGCGGCCCGCGCGGAGCGGACGGGTCTGTTGGACGCGGCCCAGGTCCTGCTCGAGGAACTCGAGGATCTCGCATTGCGCGAGGACACCCTGCAACGGCTGGCGGACCTGCAGGTGCTGCAGCGCGAGGGTTACCTGCGCAACCTGTTCGACCGCACCCTGATCATGCTCAAGGGCGGCTGGGAGCAGGGCAGGAGCTGGTTCACCTACACGCTCTTCGAGATCTCCGATACCCCGGTGACGCCGGCCGGCCTGTTCCGCGTGGTGCTGATCCTGTTCGTCGCCTGGTGGTTCTCGTTCTTCCTGCGCAGTGGGCTGCGTCGTCTCGGGGAGCGTACCCAGGGCGCCAACAAGGCTTCGCTGTGGTCCCTGGGCCGGGTCCTGCACTACGTCATCCTGTTCATCGGCCTGCTGATCGGCCTGTCGTCCATCGGCATCGACTTCACCAAGTTCGCCCTGCTGGTCAGCGCCCTCGGCGTCGGTATCGGTTTCGGCCTGCAGAACATCGTCAACAACTTCGTCTCGGGCCTGATCATCCTGTTTGAACGCAGCCTGAAGATCGGCGATTTCGTGGAACTGGAATCCGGCGTGTTCGGCGAGGTGCGCGAGATCAATATCCGCAGCACCCGCATCAACACCAACGACAACGTCGACATCCTGGTGCCGAACTCCGAGTTCGTGAACGGCCGGGTCACCAATCTCACGCTCCAGGAGGAGCTGATGCGGGTGCGGATTTCCTTCGGGGTGGCCTACGGCTCCGACAAGGAAAAGGTCAAGCGGGCGGCCCTCAAGGCTGCCGGGCTGGTGCCGTTCACACTCGACAAGCCCGGTTACGCGCCGTCCGTGTTCATGACCGGCTTCGGGGACAGCAGCCTGGATTTCCAACTGCTGGTGTGGATCGTACCGGACGCGGTGCGCACCCCGGGCA
>JBFGWM010000096.1:0-10055 GCA_041588495.1 Pseudomonadales bacterium
CGTTGGCGGTGACCGAGATGTTGCCCTTGCCACCGGCCAGGATCAGGTCGCAGGCGGTGGCATCGTCGCCCGAATAGACCGCCAGGCGGTCACCGACCATCGCGATGAGTTCGCGGCCACGGTCGAGATTGCCGGTGGCGTCCTTGATACCCACGATATTTGGAATGTCCGCCAGCCGCGCGACCGTCTCGTTCTGCATGTCGCAGGCGGTGCGTCCCGGCACGTTATACAGGATCTGGGGGACGTCGACTTCCTCGGCGAGGCGCTTGAAGTGCAGGTAGAGCCCTTCCTGGGTCGGCCGGTTGTAATAGGGCGTGACCAGCAGACAGGCGTCGACCCCGGCGGCGGCGGCCTCGCGGGTCAGGTTGATCGCCTCCCGCGTGCAGTTGGAACCGGTACCGGCAATCACCCGTGTACGCCCGGCGACCGCCTCCACCACGCGGCGGATCACCGCGACGTGATCCTCGTCGTTCAGGGTCGCCGACTCGCCCGTGGTGCCGACGGCGACGATGGCATCGGTCTGGCCCGCCACGTGGAACTCCACGAGACGCTCCAGCGCGGGCCAGTCAAGGGCGCCGTCGTCCAGCATCGGGGTGGCGAGTGCAACTATGCTTCCGGTAATCATGAAGGGCGCCAAATCGGGGCTCGGGCCGGCAAAGCCGTAATATTATGTGGCTGCCGCCCGCGGCACAAGGCGCGGGCCGGCGGGGATGAGGCGCCGGAAAGGATCGTTTACACTAGCGCCCTTTCATCCAGGCCACAGCACGGTCATGGGAGCCCGATGTCAACGATCCACTACCTAGTCGTTTCCGCGATCGGCCAGGACCGTCCCGGCCTGATCGAGCAGCTTGCCGGCACCGCCTCGGATGCCCGCTGCAATATCGTCGATACCCGCATGACCATTCTCGGCGGCGAGTTCGCCCTGATCATGCTGGTTGGCGGATCCTGGGACGCCATCGCCAAGCTGGAGTCGGTGCTGCCCGCCACCGCCGACCGGCTCGGCCTGACGACCATCATCCGCCGTACCGAGCGGCGTCCGGCGCAGCCCGACGTGGTGCCCTACAACGTGCACGTGGTGTCTCTTGATCACCCCGGCATCGTGCACGAGATTGCACATTTCTTCGCCAACAAGGGCATGAATATCGACGACCTCTACACCGGGACCTACCAGGCGCCTCACACGGGGACCCCGATGTTCACCCTCACCATGACCGTCAACGTACCGGGCACCACCCACATTGCGGGGCTGCGCGAGGAGTTCATGGTGTTCTGCGATGACCGCAACCTCGACGCGATCATCGAACCGATCCGCAACTGAAACCGGGACGCAAGGGGACGTAGCGATGAGCACACCGGCAATCGGCAAGAAGGCGCCCGCGTTCAGCGGTCCGGCCACCGGCGACCAGGAAGTGAAGTCACGGGACCTGCTCGGCAGCAAGGTCGTGCTGTACTTCTACCCCAAGGACAACACCCCGGGCTGCACCACCGAAGGCCAGGACTTTCGCGACATGCACGCCGAATTCGAAAAAGCGGGGGCGGTCATCCTGGGCGTGTCCCGGGACAGCGCTCGCACCCACGAGAACTTCCGCGCCAAGCACGATTTTCCCTTCCACCTGATCGCCGATCCGGACGAAAAGCTGTGTGAGAAGTTCGATGTCATGCGCATGAAAAACATGTACGGCAAGCAGGTCCGCGGCATCGAGCGCAGCACCTTCCTGATCGACTCGAAAGGCGTGCTGCGCCGCGAATGGCGCAAGGTCAAGGTCAAGGGACACGTGGCCGAGGTGCTGGAGGCGGTCCGGGAAGTCGACTGACCACGCCCGCTGCAGGGAGACTCAGGCGGCCCGGGAAGAAACCGAGGGCGGCGGACCGTCACCGGGCGCCTGGTCCGGCGGCCTGTCCACCGAGCGCGGCCACGCCGTCATCACGGCCTTGATCAGCGTTGCCAGGGGAATCGCGAAGAACACACCCCAGAATCCCCA
This sequence comes from Pseudomonadales bacterium, assembly GCA_041588495.1. GTDB lineage: Bacteria > Pseudomonadota > Gammaproteobacteria > Pseudomonadales > JBFGWM01 > JBFGWM01. The sequence goes on from JBFGWM010000096.1 coordinate 1,983, forward strand.
CAATCCACCGAACACCAGCACCGCGACGATGATCGCCACCGGGTGCAGGTTGACCACTTCCGAGAACAACAACGGGACCAGGACGTTGCCGTCCAGGGCCTGGATGATCCCGTAGACCACCATCAGCCACACGAAATCGCCACCCCAGCCCCACTGCAGGAAACCCACCACGGCCACCGGGATGGTCACCACCGCGGCGCCGATGTAGGGCACGATCACCGACATGCCCACCAGGACGCCGAGCAGGGTCGCGTACTTCAGACCCATCAGCGCAAAGGCAACGTAGGTCACCACGCCGACGATCAGGATTTCCATCGCCTTGCCGCGCACGTAGTTGGCGACCTGCTCGTTCATTTCCACCCAGACCCGGGTCATCAGCTTGCGCTTGCCAGGCAGCAGGCGGGCGAACCAGGCCAGGATCATTTCCTTGTCCTTCATGAAGAAGAACACCAGCATCGGCACCAGGACCAGGTAAATCATCACCGCCACGAGGCCGGGGATGCTGGCCAGGGACGTGGACAGCACCCACTGGCCGATCTGACCCACCTCGACGCCCGCGCTCTTGACCCAGGTGGTCACCTCGTCCGGCGGCAGGATGGTCGGATACTCGGCGGACAGCTTGGCCAGGCGTTCCTCGAGCACCTTCAGCAGGCGCGGCAGTTCCTGGAACAACGCAGTGACCTGGTTCCAGGCCAACGGCAGGATCACCAGCAGAACGGAGAGCAGAGCCGCCATGAACAGCGCGAAGACCAGGCTCACCGACACCAGGTGCGGCACCTTGCGCTCGCTGAGCCGGCTGACCAGGCCGTCCATGAGAAACGCGAAGATCACGCCGGCGATCACCGGGGCGAGCATGTTCCCCAGGGTGAGGATGATGGCGAACACCACCACCAGGAAGATCAACAACACCACCGCCTCCTCGTCGGAGAGGTAGCGGTCAAACCAGTTGCGGAGAACCTGGATCATTCCGGTGGGGTCACCTGTTTCAGGCCTTCTCTATCAGGTAATAGTATCGACCATCACGCTGTTCTGCACTGAGCACTTTGTGCCCGGAGACCTTGCAGAATCCCGGAATGTCGCGAAACGACCCGGGATCGGTCGCCACCACCCGCAAGCGCTCCCCGCTGTCGAGGGCTGCGAGCGCCAACTTGGTGCGCAACAGGGGCAGCGGACACGCCAGGTCGGTGGCGTCGATGTCCCGCGCGACCGGTTCCGTCAACTCGGAAATATTCACGGACTTTTATACTCACCCTTGATATATTGACCACTCGTCTACGGCACCCGTTGCGGGTGCGCCACGGGGCGCGAGAGCTTGAGCCTACATCAGCGACACGAATCCTTTCAAATGCCTTCGCCGGCCCCGCGCCGGATCTTCACCCGGCTGGCGTGCCTTTCCCTGATGCTGGCACTGTTTTCCGCGCCGGTGGCGCGTGCGCTGGACGAACTTCCCACCCTCGGCGACACCACGGCGCGCATCGTCTCGCCCGAGAAGGAACGTCGCCTGGGCCAGGCCTGGCTGCGTGCCTTCCGGGGCCAGGTGCCCCTGGCCGCCGACGCCCTGCTGCAGGAATACTCGGAGAACCTGATCTTCCGGCTGGCGGGCGCCAGCGAACTGAAGGACCACCGTCTCTCCGTGGTCCTGGTCCACCACGACTCCATCAACGCGTTCGCCGTTCCCGGCGGCGTGGTCGGAATTCACACCGGGTTGATCCTCGCCGCCCACAGCCGCGACGAATTCGCCTCGGTGCTGGCCCACGAACTTGCTCACCTCAGCCAGCGCCATTTCGCGCGGCGGGTGGAGGACATGAACAAGACCAAGGTGCCGACCCTGGCCGGCATGCTGACGGGGATGGTGCTCGCCGCCACCGTGGGCGGTGACGCGGGCATGGCGGTGATGAGCGCCACCCAGGCGGCCTCCCTGCAGCGCATGCTCAATTTCAGCCGCGAAAACGAGCAGGAGGCCGACCGCCTCGGCATCCAGACGCTGGTCCGTGCGGGAATGGATCCCCACGCCTTCCCGAGCATGTTCGAACGCATGATCGCGGCCTACCGCTTCGCCGGTGAGCGGCCCCCGGAATTCCTGCTCACCCACCCGCTGACCGAGTCGCGTCTCGCCGACACCCGTAACCGGGCGGCCCAGTACCCGAGTATCGGCGCCTACGAGGACGACCCCGAGTACCACATCATGCGTGTACGCGCCCAACTCTCCTTCGAGGATCCCACCGTGGCGGTGAAACGTTACCGCGGCGAACTCGACGAGAACCAGACGCGTTCCGCCGCGGCATCCCGCTACGGGCTGGCCCTGGCCCTGGGGCGCGCCGGACGCGTCGACGAGGCGCGCGCGGCCCTGCAACCGCTGCTCGACAAGCATCCCAACCGTATCAGCCACGTCATCGCGCAGGCGGAAATCCTGCTCAAGGGTGACCGCTTCGACGAGGCCGAAAAGCTGCTGCGCAGGCACCTGGACCTGAACCCGGGCAACTTCCCGCTGATGGTGACCTACGCCTCGGCGGCGACGCGCAACAACAACCCCGAACCCGCCGAGGACATCCTGCGCGAAATGGCCCGCCGCCGGCCCGACGACCCACTGGTTTACAAGATGCTGGCGGAGGCCCACGGCAAGGCCAAGAACATTGTCGGGGTCCACCTGGCGCGGGCGGAATACCTGTTCCAGACCGGGGACCTCGACGGCGCCCTGGAGCAGCTGCGTTACGGACAGCGGCTCACCAAGAACCAGTACCAGTTGCACGAAAGGATCCGCCTGCGGATGGCGATGCTGGAATCGACCCGCAACGACCTGCGGTTCTGAGGAAGGCGGCTGGAATCAGGCGTTGCCCTGCACCGTCAGGTGCTCCGAGCGGGCGAACTCCAGCATGCGGTTGAGCGGGATCATGGCCCGCGGTACCAGTTCAGGGTCAACGAGAATCTCGTTGCTGCCCTGCTCCAGGCTTTCCGCCATCAGCTCCAGGGAATTCATCTGCATCCACGGACAGTGGGCACAACTGCGGCAGGTTGCGCCGGCACCGGCGGTGGGCGCCTCGATGAATTCCTTCCCGGGCGCGAGCTGGCGCATCTTGTAGAAGATCCCGCGGTCGGTCGCCACGATGAAGCGCGGATTGTCCATCTCCACCGCGGCCTTGATCAGTCGCGAGGTTGAGCCGACGACGTCGGCCATCTCCACCACCGCCGCCGGCGACTCCGGGTGCGCCAGAACCGCGGCATCGGGATACACGCGCTGCATGTCGGCCAGGGCGCGCGCCTTGAATTCCTCGTGGACGATGCAGGATCCGTCCCAAAGCAACATGTCGGCCCCGGTCTCGCGCTGGATGTAGCGACCCAGGTGACGGTCCGGCGCCCACAGGATCTTTTCGCCCTGCTCGTCGAGATGCGCCGCCACCTGCAGCGCGATGCTCGAGGTGACGACCCAGTCGGAGCGCGCCTTCACCGCCGCGGAGGTGTTCGCATAGACCACCACGGTGCGGTCGGGATGCTGGTCGCAGAACGCGGAAAACTCTTCGATCGGGCAACCCACATCAAGGGAGCAGGTGGCTTCCAGGGTCGGCATGATGACACGTTTCTCGGGGCTCAGGATCTTCGCCGTCTCGCCCATGAAACGGACGCCCGCCACCACCAGGGTGGATGCTTCGTGTTCCTTTCCGAAACGCGCCATCTCCAGGGAATCGGAAATGCAGCCCCCGGTTTCCTCGGCGAGTTCCTGGATGAGCTGGTCGGTGTAGTAGTGGGCGACGAGTACGGCGTTGTGCTGCTCCAGCAGCGCTTTTACGCGGTCCTTGAGCACACGAATCTCGGCCGGACCCAGTTCTTCCCCCTCGGACTTCGCAATCACGGAGGGGAACGCGCGATCAACCCGATCTCGCAGGTCCACAGTAACCGGGCCGGTGGAAGACATGCAGGATCACTCCGGGAAATTGCGTGGCCGCCAACGGCCTGGGGTGGACGCCTCGCTCCGCAAAGTGCTCACGACGATGCCGGCGCGATGACGCTTTCAGGGTGTCATCATACCATAACATTGGGTCGCAAAATCCGCTTTCAAGTGCGCGGAAGGATGCTACGGGCGGGGTCAGACGTCCTCTGCGGAAGGCGCTGCCGGCAGCGGTTTCGACGCACGCTCCAGCACGTAGTGCACGGAATTCATCAGGGTCGCGGTGGAGAGGTTCTGCTTCGAAAGCACATCGCGGACGCCGTACATGAAGGCGTCCATTTTTGCCTCGCGGGTCACGATGCCGGAGACCAGGATCACCTTGCCGGAGAAACCGCCCTCGTGCATTTCCCGCAACAGTTCGACGCCGGTATCGCCCCCGATCCGCTGATCGACCAGGTACAGGTCGTGGCGGTTGCTGAGCATCATCGGCCGCGCCTCGTCGACGTTGCACGCCCAGTCGATGCGGAGATTCATGTCCCCGTTCTCCAGGAACGTCCGGATCAGTTCGTAGTCCTCTTCGTCATCATCGACGATGAGCACTTTCACGGGCGTGACGGTCTCTGGAGCCATATGAGCAAATGTTCCGGCCATAATCACATCATAGAACTCTTACTTGGTATTTGCACGACATTTTATATTTATATAAAACTCGAATTTAGAAAGAGCACTTTTCATACTTCCTGATAATAGAATTATGGCACAGTTTCCAAATAATTAAACCTTCGGTTTGTTGGGCCGGAGGTCAGGGTGGCGGGACTGTCACACAGCGGGCGGGAACAGGAAATCAGAACCAGGACTGGGGGACGACCAACAGGTCCGCGTTGGAGTCGTGCCAGGATCAGCGGGGGCGTGGAAGCTCCGCCGGCATGGGCTCAGGGCGCAGGACAGCCGCTGTCGCGGGCCATGAACGCGGGAGCGCCCGTGGCCTGGACCAGTTTGCCGTCGGGAGACAGGTAGACCGTCGAACCCGCGTCGACCCGCAGGTCGGGCCACCCCTTGCGCTTGATCAACAAGGTTCCGCTGTAGACATGGGTGTACTGCCCCGGTGGCACGGCATCCAGGATTTCCTGGCCGACGGCCTCGTCCTCGAACTGGCCCAGTTCATCCGGACGCGGCGCATTCATGTTGACCAGGAAATCCGGCGCCTCCGGGAGCACAACGGGCCGGCTGTCGCGATTCGCGATGTAGTGAACACCCGGTTCCGCGAGTGTGAACGAACCGGCATTGTTTTCCTGCACGATTGCTCCGCTCCACACCAGCACGTAGAGACCCGGAAGCCAGCTGCCATCAGGCCTTTTCACGCGCTCTCCCTGGAACGCCTCATGCACGCACCCGGAGTGGCAGTACAGGTCGAAACCGGTACCGCGAATCCCCGTAGTGGCAACCGGCGTATCGATGCGGAATTTCTCGGGCGAAGTCTTTCCGATGTTGCCGCTGAGAACGCGCATACCGCCCGCAACCAGTTCCAGGGCCGCCTCGCCCACCTCGGGTTTCCCCCGGCGGTAGGTGAGCCGGGTCAGCTTCATCTCGCTGCTTTCCGCAAGCGAGATGCGGCCGCCGTCGTCAAACACCAGCAGCGCGTGGCTTTCCGCGGCGGTGCGGATCTTCTCATCCTGGTAGAGCGGACTGGAAAGTTGCAGGTTCCGCTCCCCGGCGTTTCCGCCGCGCGCCGTCGCCTTTCCCCTCAGCAGCGCCACCCGCCCCACCGCGCCTTCCGGCAGGCCGCCCTCGGCGGCAATGATGGCGCGATTTTCCTCCACGCAGTCCGCGTTGCAGGTACGCAGGTCAAAGTCCGCATCAGAAACCTCGACCTCGATGTCACCGGCCTCGATGTTGTAAACGCGTTCCACACCCGAGTCCTTCCCCACGCGACCGCGTATGCCGCCCTCGCCCAGGACCAGGTGTGCACTGCCGGGTCCCGCGCCTCCCAGGTACTCGACGATGCGCAGGCGCGAGTTGGGGCGCACGGACAACTTGTTCTCATCGAGGAAGCGAAGGATGGCGAAACTGCGCGGCGCACTCTCGACCTGGTCCGCGCGATAGATGGGCTCACCCTTTTTCAGGGTCCGGCGTTCGAGTTCCGGGTGTACCCCGGCCACCGTGCCGCGGGTGAAATCCACCCCTCCCACCCGCTCGGCCGCGGACGCGAGGAGGGGCAGACAGCCCAGGACGATCAACCCTGCAATTCTCAGGCGCACTGTAAGGGCCTTCCAGTTTGTCTAATTAAACATCCGATCATGTATCAGATCCGCCAACGCCACCTGTGGCTGCCATTTCCCCCAACTGTACTCAAGTACAATGGGTGCATCCCGGCAACTGCACTATGCTCATAAAACGATCAATCCAAGTGCCTGCGTCCTGTCCTCTCCAGAGGATAGCCCGCTTGGAGGCGTCCCATGAGCGAGACCGGTTCGACCCCCCTGGGGTTCGTGGAGTCCGTCAGCGGTTCCGCGAGTTCCGTGTGTGTGCACCCCGACCTCAAGGTCGAGGAATTCCCCCTCAAGATTCACGATCCAATCTACCCGGGTGAGCTGATCCAGACCGGGCCCGACGGCAGTGTCGTGAACCGCCAGCACGAAGGCGGCGTGCTCAACGTCGGTCCCCTTGCGGAACTGGAAATGGACCCCGAGACAGTGACCCACGTTGCCGAGGAAGGGCCGCCACCGGTAGCGCCCGCGGAGCCGCTTGACGATGTCGAGGCCATCCAGCAGGCGCTGCTCGCCGGGGTCGACCCCACCCAGGAACTCGAAGCGACCGCGGCCGGGCCCGGCGGCGGCGGGGCCGGCGACGAGGGAAATTCCTTCGTCATCCTTGAGCGCTCCGACCAGCGCACCACGCCACAGGCCGGTTGGGACTCGGAGCAGGCGCCACCGCCCCCGTTCCCGCAACCGGAGGAAGAGGACCTGTTTGCGGAAGACTTGCCCGCACCTCCCGCCGACCCGCCGATCCTCACCTTGTTGAACCAGGGCAACCTCAACACGGTCGAGGGAAATCCTGGAGACCCGCCTGCCACGATTACCTTCGTCATCACCCGTAGCGGCGTGCTCGACCTCCCGACAACCGTCGATTACCAGGTGGTCCCCGATGACGCGATGACGCCGGAGGACTTCTACGGCGATCCGGATGCGCTTTCGGGCTCCGTGGAATTCGCGCCCGGCGAGGCCCAGAAGACCGTCACGGTGTCCATCACCCCGGATCTGCAGGCCGAGTTCGACGAATCCTTCCACATCGAACTCTCCAACCCGGTCAATGCCGTACTCGAGGCGGAAAAAGGACCGGCCACCATTCTCAACGATGACTCCGTGGTGTTCTCGATCACCGGGCCGTCCGACGTGGAGGAAGGCGGCCAGGCCGTGTACACGGTACACCTTGAAGGCGAACTGGGAGACGGCATCACCACCAGCGTGAAGATCCAGACTGCCGACGGCATGCCCCCCATCGCGGTTTCCGGCGCCGATTACAACCCGGTCACCCAGACCCTGGTCTTCTCGACAGCGCCGGCCGAAGCACTGATCACCGTGGTGACCACACCGGATGACCTGGTCGAGCCTGACGAGTTTTTCCGGGTCACTTTGAGTGATCCCGGAACACTCGCTTCGATCGACCCGGACCAAGGTTTTGTCGAGACCGTCATCCTCGATTCCGATCTCGTTACCTTCCGCATCGACCCGGCGGACGAGACTGGTAAAACGCTGTTGGAATCAGAGATCACCGAGGGCCAGGTCGCCTATTACGTGGTGAGTTACTCCGGCGCCACCCTCACCGGTGACGAGACCGCGACGGTGAACTGGAACACTGCCAGTGGCAGCGCCACCGAGGGCGTCGACTTCGCCAGCGCCGACGGCGGTTCGTGGACGTTCAGCGCCGGTGCACCGACGACCCGCCTGGTCAGCGTTGCCAGCATCGACGACAGCCTCGTCGAGGGCGACGAGGACTACACGATCTCGATCAGCACCAGCGACCCCAACGCGACCGTCGACGACAATGCCGACTCGGTGCAGACCACCATTGTCGACGACAATGACCGGGTCACGTTCCGTATCGACCCGGCGGACGAGAACGGCAACCTGCTCGGTGACTCCGAAATCACCGAGGGCGAGGTCGCCTATTACTTGGTGAGTTACTCCGGC
>JBFGWM010000097.1:0-9681 GCA_041588495.1 Pseudomonadales bacterium
CCCACGATGCATGCCAGCACCACCAGGGCGATTACCGCGTGCTTCCCGCTGAGCCTGATCTCGTGTTCCGCCATCACTCCGTTCCTTGTCCACTCACCTGGGCAGGGACCTCCACGCATCGCAACCCTTCTGCCATTCCAGTGGAAGTCGCGCAGTCCCCTTCAGTCTAGACAGCAATGACCTGCCAACCCGTCACGTACCCGCCGGGCAACCGCTCAGGAACGGCCCACGCCCCGCAGCATGTTGAGGACCATCTTTTGGGTAAATGCCGCCTGGCTCTTCAGGTAACCCGAATACTTCGGCAGCCCGTCGTCGATGTCCGCGACCCGACTGTCATAGAAAATATGCAGGGCCGGTTCCGGCGCGAACCCCGGATCGCTGAAGTTTCCGGTGGGGACCACGGCAAAGCTGGGTAACAGCGGAATACGCAGGAACTCGATGGCCGGTTTGCCGCAGGCCGTGCAACGGCCCCGTTGCAGGATTGGCGGCTGCCGGTACGCGGTGTACTCAACGAGGTTCGGCTCGGGCAGATCCACGTTACTGGCCTTCACCACGGTGATGTCGGAAAAAGGCGCGCTGTTGAAGGCCTGGCAGATCGTGCAATGGCAGAAACCCCGGATGATGGGGGCACCGCGCACCGTGAACGTCGTCTTGCCACAGGCGCAATGGCATTGTTGTTCGGTATCGTCCTGGCTCAATTTGCAATCCTCGAAGGTGGTCGTTTCCGCGGACGCGATCCCGCCCGCATCAATCCAGGTATTCAGAGTACAAATAGCAGAATAATCAGCACCACAGAAACCCCGCTCGCAACCCCGGTCCGGAACCGGTTCCACCCGTTCCAGCGGGACTCGAACCCGGCGCGGGCTTCCGCCAGAGCGGACTCGTCCATGGCATCGAGATCCAGGGTCTGCAGGTGATTGTTCAGCGGGATGTTGATGGCCACCGTGGGCACCTGCACACCGAGTATGTACGCCAGTGCGGCGACTGCAAGAGCAGCACTCGCCATGCCATCCAGTTGCCAGAAACCGAATACCGCGGCAGCGATGATCATGGCCACCGATCCGATCCAGACCAGCATGAAGAGCGGCTGATTGTCCTGGATCACGCGATCCATGACCTGGAACGCGCGCAGGAACTGGCGGTCATCCAATGTGCCGATACCGGGCATGGCGACGACCGCGAACGCGAACAGGAAACCGGCGACCAACGAGCAGGAAATCGCGGCCAGGATCAGCAGGATTGAAAAAAGCCCCATGAAAACCCACCTCTCGACCCGTGTGATGCTCGCATGCGACGCCACGTAACGGAACCATGCAAACGATCACATGCCAAGAACCTTGCCTCGCGTACTCACCAGGTAGGCGACGAATATCGCCACAACGACACTGTCGAACACGATCGTCACCGCCGCCTTGCCGAGATAGGCGCTGCCCACGCTGAGCACGAGACCGATAAACACCAGCTTACTCACAGAGGCCACCAGCAGGCTCAGCCTGCGTTGCTCGGGATGGAACGCGCCGTAAATCAACATGGCTCCGACGAGTGTGACCAACACGCCCCAGTTACGCACGATCAGCTCAGCCAGTGGTCCCTCCAAAGATTCACCAAACATGCCTTGCAGGGCCGTGGCCGGGGCAATGGCAGCGAACAGCATGGTGCAGGTCAGCAACCCGGACGCCAGCATGATCCAGCGGATATGTGTGATGATGAACTGCATACCGGGTTAACCCTTTGAATGGATCCGAGAAACTGCGGCATGTGCCCCCCGTGCATCGGGGGCGCCCGTGCCGCTGACTGTCATTCACCTATAGCAGGCATCGATGGAGACCGCTTTCGAAACGGACCCGGTCAGGATCAGGGTCCGGCAAATCGAACCCCGGACTCAGGATTCCAATTGCTTCCGCGTATCAAACACCAGAGTGGTGTCGCAAATCTTCCCGTCCCGACAACGAAACAACTGGGCGATGTTGTTGCCATGATAGGTATAGAAAACCGCGACGAGTTCGTCATTGGAAAACGAAGTCACGGTCTTTGCCCGCGGGTCCGCGCGCAGGTCGCCTTGCAGGGATGACAGGTATGCCGCGGCCGAGTCGAACTCGAAAAGCGGCCCCCTGAGGCAGAAATCGTCCGCAATCACGCTACGGATGCCTTCGATGTCGGCGTTACAAAAACACCGCACAAAAGTCTCTGCCAGCTTCAGGTCATCCATCATTGGCGCCAACCCGGCACGTTTTCGCGTTGCAAAGGTTCAATGGATTTTCGCGGCACCACTGCGATCAAAACGAGTCACCCCGATGCCGTTTTGCGCGGTGCATCCATCTCATGCGATTTCCCGCGAAACTTCCTGTAGATGTCCAGGACCCAGTCGCACCCAGGGTACTCTGCGATCTCGCGACGGATCGCGACCAGTTCTTGCGGCCAGGGTTCGGGCAGCGGATACGGAAACTCGGGAGGCCGCACAATCGCGGTCATGACTGCCGCCGCCGTGAGGTCGGCGATGGAGAACGTATCCCCGACGAGAAAACCGCTGGGCCCGACCAGTCCCTCCAGCTCGTCGAAGTAACTCCTGATCTTTGCCCGGGCCGGCGCAACCTGTTCCGGATGCAGGCCCATGTTCCTGCGATACAGGGGAGCCGTCATTGGAAACGATGCACGCCACAGCCAGCGGAGGGCACGCCCGGCGCCGTCGGTCGCCATGCGTCCGCACTGTGCGGCGTCGTCGATGTAGGTCGACCAGAACACGCGACGCAGGTCGGGGGCCACCTCCTCGTCGAAATACGCCTGGATCTCCAGCGCCCGTTGCAGTTCGTCCCCGGCCACAGGGAACAGCCGCGGCGTGGGACAGGCCTGTTCCAGCGCCTCGAGGATCCTGCTCGAATCATTGAGGACACGCCCGTTGAGTCGCAGGATGGGCAGCTGGTTCTGCCCGGACAAGCGGCGCGCCACCGGGATATGGAAACCCGGGACCAGGGTATGGCGCCGATGGGGAATGCCCTTGAAATCGAGGGCCCACCTGACCTTCTCGTTGTAATGAGAAACGCGGAAATGCCAGAGTTCAGGCAGGTCTTCGGCGTTCAACTTGTTCCCCCATAAAGGCCAGCAACGACGGGCGCTATCGTTCCCCGGCTTTATTGTCCCGACAATCCAGCGATTTAAAACGCAGTTCCACCGTACCGAGTGTACAGGTATCCCACCAGCCGCTGGCTGGATCGAATGACCACCCCAGGGTCCTGCCGGCCACCGGGGGATGAACGCCGGACTTTTTCATGGTGGCGTAGTACGGATTGTCACCCGAGAGATGCCCCACGTACTTTCCCGCATCTTCCGGCATATCCAGTTCATCCACACCCGGAACCCGGCCATGTTTTGCATGGAACGCTTCAACCTTGCCGCGCAACTCCGTCAATAAGAACGTGGCCTCCGCGACCTGGGCCCTGCCCGCATGATCCGGAGACGACCGCGCAGGCATCAACACCGCTACCACGAGCGCTCCGATTGCCAGTAGCGCCAGCACGTGAACCGGCTTGACCGGGCCCATTTTCATTCCCGCCATGCCCCATCCGCCGCGCGAGCCGCGTTAAACGCGCGCGTGTCCGACCCAAATGGGGCAGGTGCACGATGCATCAGCACGCCACCCCGTGGCCGATCCGCTGCGATTCGATCTCGACAGAGAAATGGCAGTCGTGCTTTTCCTGCTGCGGATCAAACAGGCATTGCATTTCGCCGATGTTCTTGGCCCGGTACCCCGTGCATTCATCCTCGACGGGATCCACGTGCATGGCGTCATACAGGGCTTTCGCGGTCTCGCCCGTCAATTGCAGGCGGAAATGGGAATCGACGGGCTCTTCCCGGGACGGGTCGAGGTAGTTTCGCGGGGTCACGGCGAAGGTTCCTTCCAACGGTTTCCAGTCCGCGGGGTGTACCACCGCCGGAAGAAAAACCAGGAAGAAAACGATCAACGTTCGCATGCTCTACTCGCGGATACACTTGGCTCAATACGGAAAACGGCCAGCCACCCTGCCCCGCCACGCGGGATCAGGCTCCCAGGCCGTTGGCGAGAAAAGCATAGATCATCACCGGGGTGACCACCCCGAAACCGGCCGCAATCACCTGCACGAGCCCGTCGCGCTCCAGCAGTCCAAGCCCCATCACGATCACGACCAGTGCCGGGCCGATGTTGGTGAACGGAAGGGGAATCGCGATCACCAGGCCCAGGACGGCGATGATCAGACCGTTCAGGCGGTCGACAACGGGCGCTTCGGTGAAGTGCCAGCGCGGACGCACGTAGCGCTCGATGGCGCGCACCCGTGGCTCCATCGCGCGCAGGGCGGCTTCCACGCGCTCGGGCGGCAACTCCCGGTCCAGGATCGCCGCGGGCAGTCGCGCCCGCTTCATGCCCAGGAACATCTGGATGCCGAGCACGGAGACGAGCGGCCCGGCGACCATCGAGATAATGGGAATGACATTGAACGCCGAAATCATGACCAGCATCACCCCGAACGTGCGATCGCCGAGCCGGTCGGTCATGGAGCGCAGGGTAATGGGCCCCTCCCGGGCCTGGTCGGCCATGGCCAGCAGCACGTCCGAGGTGCGACTGCGCTGTTGCGGGGGAACCGTGAAGATGGAAACCATGCCGCGACGAGTCGCTCCCAGTACAGGGCCTTCCGATATACCGTCCGGATGTTACCACCGCACGCGGTTTACCGCGCCCAACCTATTCCGGGGGCGGCGATGGGAACAGCGCGTAGGGTGGTGGCGGCTCGCGGTCCGGAGGCACAAAAGCCGGGGCATGGGTTCCGGCCGCGCCGAGCTGCCGCACGAAACGATAGATGCTCCGCAGGTCCGCCTCGTGCATCTCGTTGACCGTGAACCAGGGCATCGGCGGGCGCGCCTTCAGGCTCCTCGCGTAGGCAAGCCATTGGTCCTCGCTCAACCCGTCCATGCGCAGCCTGAGATTGGTGGCGTAGGTGGTACCCCAGGGGCCGCGCCACCCAAAGGTGTCGCCGACCAGCCACCCGGACTCCGGCACCTCCCCGTTGGAGAGCAGGTAGCCCGGCGTATGGCAGTCGTTGCAGCCGGCGATCTTGACCAGGTACCTGCCGCGCTCAACCGATGGCGCGTCCGCAGGCTCGGCGAAGGCGACCGCGTGGCCGAGGATCAGGGTGAGACAAACGAAGCGGTTCAGAAAATGGACGCAGAGGTTTCGACCCACGTTCAGACTCCTCAACAACGACAAACTCCCCAAACATCATCGTAGCCGGCCCGGACCAGGCCCGCCGCGATCAGCCCCCGGCGCCTGCCGGAAATGCGAAGCTCAGCGTCACGTAAAGCACGTAGCACGCCAACAGGATGCCGCCCTCCAGCCGGCTCAGGCTACGTCCCGTATACAGGAAGACGCCGAGCAGGAAGGCCGCGCCGAGCATCACCCACTGGTCGACCTGGAGCACGCGCTCCGGTATTGGCAGCGGCTGCAGCAGGGCGGAGACCCCGAGTATGCCCAGCAGGTTAAAAATATTGCTACCGAGGACGTTGCCGACCGCCACATCGGCATGCCGCCGCAGCGCGGCGATCACCGAGATCGACAGTTCCGGCAGGGAGGTGCCCACCGCGACCACCGTCAGCCCGATGACCGCCTCTGAGACCCCGAGGCTTTCCGCGATGCCCACCGCGCCGAGCAACAGGACCCGCGAGCCCGCGATCAGCAGCCCCAGCCCGATAACCACGGCTGCGACAGTCCACGCCACCGACTCCGGCACCTTCCCGAGTTCCTCGCCCTCGGCCTTGTAAACCTCCCCGGAGGGCGCCGCGTGGAACTGCTCGCTCCAGTAGGCCCAAACGAGGTAGGCCAGCAGGCCAGCAAGGAATACGAACCCGTCGGCCCTGCCAAGAGCGCTGCCCCCCGCCAGCACGAGAAACAGCACACTCGCCGCGATGACCACCACCATGTCCCTGCGCAGGGCGAGCGGCCGCACCGAGAGCGGGGTGATCAGCGCACAGATACCGAGGATCAGGAACACGTTCCCGATGTTGCTCCCGACCACGTTGCCGATGGCGATATCCGGCTGCGCCCCCAGGGCCGCGTCCACCGACACCACCAGCTCCGGCGCCGAGGTGCCGAAACCGACGATCACCAGCCCGCTGAGCAGTGGAGAGACGCCGAGACGCCGGGCCGCGGCCATTGCACCCCGGATCAGGGCCTCGCCACCCGCGGTGAGCAGGATGACTCCCAGCAGGAGGTAAACGAGATTCATCATGAATCTGGCCGGGTGAGACCCAAACGGGGGCTTTCGACAGCGCCAATGACGCTCCGGCCCCATCCACCGCGGCGCACCGCTAGCCCTGCCTGCGTGCCAGCCAGGCTGCTTCCGCCCCGGGTTCGGGCATGATCTCCCCGCCCTCGACGATCCAGTTCGACGGCACCCCGATCAACGAGATACCGACCGCCTCCACGGGTTCTCCAAGCGCCTCCGCCACCCCGGAACGCAACGCAGCTTTCAACTTTTCGACGATCTCCGGTGTGCGGTTGCCTCCGGTGCGCACGCCCCCCAGGATACTGACAACCTGCGGAGGCGGTAACGGATAACCATCCAGAAAAACCACGTTGACGAACTCCGGGAGCGCACCCGTTTCCCGGCAGTGGGTGTCGGTGATCGCACTCGCGACCTTCTGGCGGGATTCCGCCGCAAGGGGGCGGCTGCAGGCAAGGTTATAAAGCGGCATGGCACATTCTCACAGGTTCGCACGCACGGACATGAATCCGTCGCGCCGGCGCGAACGGTAGGCATGCGCCAGGGTACCCAACAGGAATCCGAGCCGGCTTCCCCACCGCAGCCGGGTCCGGTTCGCCTTCAGGTACTCACTCACCTTCGACGAGTCCAGCACAGATACCAGTGGCTTGTCGAAACCAATGCCGGCACCTTCCGACAAGGTCCGGGTGAACGCCATGAGGGCCTCCTCCCGCTTTTCCTGGACCGTGCCGTCCTCGACCTCGACGGTGGCGATGAACACGTCGCCCATCGACCCCGCCACAAAGCTCTGTCCGGCAGGGAGTCGGTACCACAGGACCATGACGGATTCGTCCGTCCCGAACTGCCCGGCGTAGGTGGAACGCAACGCGGACTCCAGGCTCAACAGCCGCTCATTTGAAAACGCCTGTTCCGGCACCATGCAGATGATCTTCGGCATGCTCATCAATCTCCATTGAGATCGGTGCCATCAGGCGCCACGATTTCTTTCTGCCAGGGCCAGCGGCCCTCCACCTCCAGGTGCAGCGTGATACTGAGGAAGCTCCGGATCAGCACGATCAGCGCGAGAATCCCCACGTTCTGCAGCGAATCAGCCACGACCACGGTGCGGATGATGTCCCCGGCAATGAGGAACTCCAGGCCCAGGATGATCGAACGGCCGAGGTCCTGCCGGTATTTCCGGTAGGCGACGTTGGTGCCGAGGCTCGCGTACGTGCGCAGGAAAACCGTGGTCGAAATACACGATCCGACGATGACAACCAGCACGCCGAAAGCCTCGATCGCGTAGCCGGCGATCCCGATCGTCCTGATGAAGTCAGATTCCATGAAGCAATCCCCGGTGCGCGATGTCCCAGCGTTCCGGACAGGTCGCCTGACGCTGTAGGGATGCGCGAACCCGCGCCGCCTGCTGCATCGTCACACCTCGCTCCCTACCCATCCATCACAACATAGCTCACGGCAATGTACGCGACGTAACCGGCGAGCAATACGCCCCCCTCGACCCGGCTCAGGCGCCGGCCCGTGTACAGGAAAACGGTGAGCAACAGGGCCACCCCCAACAGGACCCACTGGTCGACGCGGAGAATCCGTCCGGTCACATCGAGAGGCTCGACGAGCGCCGACACGCCGAGGATTCCCAGCAGGTTGAAGATGTTGCTGCCGAGGATATTGCCCACCGCCACATCGGCGTGACGGCGCAGGGCCGCGATCACCGAGACCGCGAGTTCCGGCAGCGAGGTGCCCACCGCGACCAGCGTGAGTCCGATGACCGCCTCAGAGACGCCCCACTCCTGCGCGATCCCGACCGCACCCTTGAGCAGGACCCGCGATCCGAGGACCAGCAGGACCAGGCCCGCGAGTACCGCAACCGAGGACGCAGCCGCAGACTCCGGCACCCGCCCCACCTCGCCTGCCTCCGCCGCGTGGACCTCCGCGGAGGGCGCAGCGGCGAACCGCTCGCTCCAGTAGGCCCAGGCCAGGTAGGTGACGAGGCAACCCAGCAGGATGCCGCCGTCCGCCCTGGAGACCACGCCTGAACCCGCCAGGACGATGAACAGCACGCTCGCCGCGATCACGGTCACCGCATCGCGACGCAGTGCGAGCGGGGTCACCGCCAGCGGCATGATGACCGCGCAGAGACCGAGTATCAGCAGCACGTTGGCGATGTTGCTGCCCACCACGTTGCCCACGGCGATGTCGGGGTGCCCGCCCAACGCGGCATCCACCGATACCACCAGTTCGGGCATGGAGGTCCCGAAACCGACGATCACCAGTCCGGAGAGCAGGGGCGAAACCCCAAGGCGCTGCGCCACGCCAAGCGCGCCGCGGATCAGCATCTCCCCGCCCGCGGTCAGCAGGCCGAGTCCGAGCAGCAGGTAGATGGCGTTCAGCACGGCAGGATCCAATCACCTGGATTTCGCGGGACACCTCAAACGACCGGATACCACGCCGGTCGCCGGCGATACGGGCATCGTAGTCCGGATTTCAGCGGTCCGCACAGGGCGCGTGTTCGCAATCACCGCGCATCTGTTGCCTCACGCGCCCAATTCATCGGCAAGCGCATGCAGCAACTTGGCGCCATCGCCCTGCCATGCGCTGCCGTGCATGCACGCGAGCGTTGCCGGATGGGTCGCCGCCAGTTTCTCGATCAATGCGCGCGCGTTTTTGGTATGTGAGAAGTAATCCATCTGGTGGCGAAAGGCCTCGCTCGGCCCGAGGATGTCCGACCCGGTGACCGGCGGCAGGTCCGCCCCGCCCTGGGTGAACAGGTCCCCACAAAACAGGGTCGCCGTGCTTTCCTCCGCCAGGAACCCGCATTCCCATGCGTGGGGCAGGTGCGGCGCATCCAGCCAGCGCACGGCATGCCGGCCCAGCGAAACCACCTCGCCATCCGCGAGCGCGCGGGGCGCGCGGTCGGCAAGATCGCCGATCGAAACCATCGCCGCGACGCTTCCGCACAGGGGTTGCGAGCGCGGCGCAGCGGCCAGCCATTCGTTGAGGGAACCGCACTCGTCGGCTTCCACGTGGGAAAACGCGATGTGGCGCAAGGTGTCGGGACCGATCACGCTGGACACGGCCTCGTGAACCAGCGGGAACATTTTTCTCGGGCCCGTGTGAAACAGCAGTGGCTCGTCATCGACAACGAGATACTGGTTGAAGGAAAAGCCACCGCCTTCCATGGGAACGGGCGTGTTGATGCGATAGATACCATCCGCGATCTCGTGGACGTTGGTCCCGGACTGGCTGTTGGTAACGGTCATCGGGTACTCCTCACGATGTTGTCGGCGCAGGATGCGCGGCGACCTGCGCAATAACGGGGAACCTGCGACCTGGCGGGCCCGGTGATTCCGGTACGATTCCGCGACCGCCACGACTGTTCCGCACCACCCGGCCCAGGCCCGGGTGAAACCGGGCCCGCCAGGTCGACGACGTTTCC
>JBFGWM010000098.1:0-9654 GCA_041588495.1 Pseudomonadales bacterium
CCAGCAGCGCGCCTACCTGGAGATGGAATACGGCAACTTCCCGGCTTCCGTGGATGCTTCGCGGAAAGCGGTGTTCTACGGCAGCGAGATGGGCATCGGCAGGGATTTCACGCTTTTCCTCAGTCACGCCCAGCTTGGCCTTGCCCACGCCCTCAACGGTGACCGCGAGGAGGCGCTTTCCTACGTACCGAAACTGGAGGCCTTTCGCTTCAAGGTTTTCGGTTTCGTGACCCTTGCAGAGGAACACATGTCCAAGATGCGCCGCGACAACGTGGTGGCCATCCACATGGCGCTGCGCGACTGGCACAAGGCCCGCGAGGTGATGGAACGGGAAACCGCGGGCAAGGCGATCAGCGAGATCCTGCTCGACAGCGGCATGAAGGCGGCCAGCGCGTTCGTGGACCCCTTGTCGCTGGTTGCCGACATCGCCATCGAGAAAAAAGTGGAGTACGACTTCTCCAAGGCGGACTGGGAATATTCCGAGAAAGTGCGGACCCACTTCCGGATTGCCAAGATCGCGTTTGAGACCGGCGATCACGCGGCGGCCCGCGACGGCTACGAGGAAATCCTCTCCGACCCGCGCAGCGCGAACTTCAAGGACATCTATTACACCATCCTGCATGATCTCGGCCGCCTGAAGCTGCTCGAGGGCGATCCCGCGGGCGCGGTCGAGGACTTCCGCAGGGCGGTGGACGAGATCGAGGCTTCGCGCGCCAACATCACTGCGGAAGCGGGCAAGATCGGCTTCGTCGGCGACAAGCAGGCGGTCTACCAGGATCTCGTGGCAACACTGGTGGCGCAGGGCAGGGCGGCGGAGGCCTTTGAGTACGCGGAGCGCGCCAAGGCGCGTGCGCTGGTGGACACCCTGGCGACCCGGAAACGTGCGCCGAAGTCCGCGGCTAGCAGCGCCACGCTGGACGTCATCGAGCAGATCCGCAGCGCGGAGGAAACCCTGCATTCCCATCGTGCCACGGCTTCCACCCGTGAACACGCCACCACGCGTTCGGCCAGTCGGGCGCGGGTCGCGGAACTCATGCAGGCCAACCCGAAGGTCGCCAGCCTGGTGACCGTGTCCGCACCGGATGTCGGCCGCATCCAGTCGCTGCTGCGCCGGGACGAGGCGTTGCTCGAATATTTCGGCGCCAGCGACCGCATGTATGGCTTCATGGTCACCCGCGATCGCGTCCACGCGTTTCCCGTCCGCCTGGAGACACTGGACGACGATGCCCGGCAGTTCCGTGATCGCGTGCAGCGACCGTCGAATCACGGCTACAAAGCCCCGGGGCGACGCCTGTACGCGGGCCTGGTGGAGCCGGCCACAAGGAATTTCCGTGGGCGGCGCCTGATCGTCGTGCCCCACGGGCCGTTGCACTACATTCCGTTCGCGGCGCTGCCGAACGGGCGGGACTCGCTCATTGATCGCTTCGAGGTGCGCGTGTTGCCCAGTGCCAGCGTGATGGAATTCCTCTCCGCTCGTGTCGGGGGCTCGAATGACGCCACGCTGATCCTGGGCAACCCGGATCTCCACGATCCGGGGATGGACCTGCCTGGCGCCGAGCGCGAGGCGCGCCAGATCAGCGACCTGCTGCCGGGCAGCCGTCTCTTACTGCGGGAGCAGGCGACTGAAACCGCGGTACGCTCGGCTGCAGGGTCTTTTCGCCGCCTGCATTTTGCTTCACACGGCATCTTCGATCCGCGGAATCCATTGGCATCGGGACTGATGCTGGCCGGTGACGGCGCGCAGGACGGGTTCCTCAGCGTGGCAGAACTCTATGACCTGGATCTCAACGCCGACATGGTGACCCTGTCGGCCTGCGAGACGGCGCTTGGTGAAGTCGCCAGCGGTGACGATGTGATCGGGTTCACCCGCGCATTCCTGTACGCGGGCGCCGGGTCTATCGTTTCCAGTCTATGGCAGGTGGATGACGCGGCGACTTCCCTGCTGATGCAGAAATTCTACGAGAACCTGGGCACCATGGACCGCGCCGCCGCACTTCGGAAAGCCCAGTTGCACGTGCGCAAGGCCCACCAGTCCCACCCGTTTTACTGGGCGGCGTTCCAGGTCACCGGCGGGGTGTGATCTCCCGGAGCCCGGGCACCGCGATCAGGCACTTTGCCGGTAGCTCCCGGCCAGCCAGGCCTCTGCCGCATCGATGATTCCGGGCGCAAGATCCAGGTGCTGGCGAACCATTTCCAGGTCCTTTCGGAACAGTTCCATGTTGCGGCGTATACCGATGTTCTGGTTCATGTCGAAGGCCGTGCCCTCGAGACCGGTTTCCACGAACAGGTACAGGTTGTCGGATTCCACGCCGGCAAAGCGGATTTTGCCACTGTTTGCGGGATTCAGGTTTGGCAGTGATTCCGGGTAATCCCCGGGCTTTGAACTGGCTGCCGAGCCATGGTTGGCGCCGCCCTGGTTCAGCATTTCGACGATCCAGATGAAAAAGCCCTGCTTGTGCCGTTCCCGGTGATCGGCGACGCTCTTCGCATCCGGCTCCACCACAAACATCTCCGCCGTCCAATTGCTGGGCATCACGCCCTCCAGGCGTAACACGATTCCGTCAAAGACCGTGCGGTGGTCGCCCTCGTAGCGTTTTTTGCCATCGCTGTCGGTCACCGGACTCAGGCGCTTGATCATGACCTGGGATTCCCAGAAATCGACCGGCTTTCCGCCCGTCTCGCAGGAAAAATGATCCGCGTTGGTGGTGCTGAGCTCGAATTTCTGGTCGACGTCCGGATCGAAACAGGCCTCGATCCAGGCACGCTCATCCGCATCGGAGGCGACCACGGCGCGCACGAAACTGGTGGGCAACAGGCGATCCGGCGCCTGGCTGACCAGGCGGGCCTTGTCGAGTGCAAATTCGGGCGCCAGCAGGTTCAGCAGCGAGCGCTTGAAATAGTGGGACACGCGCACGTGGATGAACATGTACGGAATCATGATGACCGCGAAGATCAGGATGGAGATGAAGAGCCAGGTTTCAACGGCCGGGTTGTTGCCGGCGGACGGTTGCACCGCCCGGAACAGGGCGTTCATGGGTCGCATGAAGCCGGTGAGGTTCATCAGCCCGTAACTCAGCCAGTAGATGGCCGAGAAAATGGCCTCGACCACCGCGAAATACAGGAAATTCATCCAGAACAGGGGTTTGATCCACAAGCGCATGAAGCCCAGGAACCACAGGCCCAGTGCCGCAAAGCGCCCGATGGTGAAAATCACCAGCGTGCCGACCCAGTAGGCCACGAAAATGAGGGTGAAGGTGGTGAACGCGGTGGCCATGTGCCGAATCCTCGAAGCGGGGCGGGTGAAGGCGTCGCATTATAGCCAATCCGGGTTCCGCCGGGTCGCGGGGGTGGTTCAACCCGGCATCTTGTCGTAACCCAGAAGGCGCGCGGTATCGGCGCATTTTTCCCGCCGCAAATTTTTGCGGGCTTCCAGTCCGAAATTCCGCGCCAGAGTCACCGAGCCACGGCCGGGGAAGCCTCATGGTGGGGGCGTCCAGCGGGTCACGATCGGGGCCGGCGCTTGATTGCCGCGTGCATTCGGTGCTTTAGTCTCTCTATACGCGGGAATCGCGCAGGCAAAAGAAGAGGGTTCCATCATGTCAGACCAATACGACCGCCGAGAATTCCTGCGCCGGGCCGGCCTGGGTACCAGTGCCGCCGCGGTGCTGGCGGCGGGGCTGCCGCGCCCGGCGCCGGCGGCCGACAAGAATCTCGCGCCGTTCCTGCACGGGGTCGCCTCCGGTGATCCGCTGAGCGACCGGGTCATCATCTGGACCCGCGTCACGCCGCCCGCAGGCCACGACGGCAGCCCCATCAAGGTCAAGTGGACCGTGTCCGGTGATCCGGGCCTGGGTAAGAAGGTCCAGTCGGGCAATGCCACCGCCAGTGCGGAACGGGACTGGTGCGTGAAGATCGACGTGACCGGCCTGTCCCCGTACACGTATTACTATTACGCCTTCTCCGCCCTGGGCCAGCAATCCATGGTGGCGCGTACCAAGACGGCGCCCGCCGGGGATGAAACCCGGCACCTGCGCTACGGGCTGGTGTCGTGTTCCAACTACACGGGCGGCTACTTCAACGCCTATGCGCGCCTGGCGGAGCGGGATGATCTCGATGTCATCCTGCATCTCGGCGATTACATCTACGAATACGGCAACGGCAACGTCGAGGGGGACCGGCGCTACGGGCCGGACGCGATGCGCGGCGTGCGTGATCACGAACCGGATACCGAGCAGGTGACCCTGGCGGATTACCGTGCCCGTCACGGCAATTACAAGAAAGACCCCGACCTGCGCCGCCTGCACCAGCTGTTTCCGTTCGTGACCACCTGGGACGACCACGAGTCCACCGACAATTCCTGGAAGGACGGCGCCAATAATCACCAGCCCGATACCGAGGGTGACTGGGCCACGCGCAAGGCGGCTTCCATGCAGGCCTATGACGAGTGGATGCCGATCCGTTCCTCGGGTGACCCGGCGATCATTTACCGGCACCTGCAATGGGGCAACCTGGTTGACCTCATCCTGCTGGACACGCGCCTGGAAGGCCGCGACGAGCAGCTGCAGTATCCGGGCGAGCAGGGCGAGGCCATCGGTGCGCTCGGACTGCGCAAGGAGGCCGACGACCCCGATCGCAGGATGATCTCCGACCGGCAGATGCAATGGTTCCAGGAGCGCATGGCGGCGTCCCGCGGACAATGGAAACTGCTGGCGCAGCAGGTGGTGGTGGCGCAGTGGAATGCCGGTGCGGTGCCCCACGTGCCTGAAGATGCGCCGGTACACGATTTCCCGCAACTGATCCGCAGTGGCGGTAACGCGCTCAATCCCGATGCCTGGGATGGTTACACCCACCAGCGCGACCAGCTCTTTGACGCCTTCGAGCAGAGTGACGGCGTGGTGGTGCTGACCGGGGACGTGCATTCATCGTGGGCCTTCGACCTCAGCCGGGACCCGGAGAATCCGATGATCTACAACCCGCTCACCGGGGACGGGAGCCTGGGCGTGGAGTTCGTCGTGCCGGCGGTGTCCTCTCCAGTCTTTGCCCATACCTTCGGCGACGAACGGGTGTCCGGCCCGGTCATCGAGAGCGGCATGCGGGCGGAGAACCTGCACCTGAAATGGGTGAACACCCAGCGTAACGGCTACGCCGTGCTGGATGTCACGCCGGACGGCGTGCAGGCGGACTGGTATTTCTTGGACACGGTGCTCGAACCGAGTGACGGTGAAAGCCTGGCCGCCTCGTGGCGGACCAACGTGGGTACCCGGAACCTGGTGCAGGCGCAGGCAGAGGCCCGGGCCAAGCAGTCACCGGAGGATACCCCGGGTCCGCGCCCGAACCTGGTTGCATCGGGAGTCCAGGAATTGGAACCGGCCCAGGCGAGCATGGGTGCAGGCGGACTGGCGGCAGGCGCCGTTGCCGCCGCGGGTGCGTTCGTGATTCGCCGGCGCCAGGACCAGGCCGGGAAGCGTTGACGTCCTCCGGGTTCTGAGTGGTTCGGTGGTCCCGGGCCGGGTGGCCATCGATGGACGGGTTTAACGGGACCGGGCCCGGCCTCCGCCGCTGACAGACCTTCCGGCCACGGCCTGCAGGGGCTCCAATGGCTCGATTCGCCCCGACAACCCGTACGTTTCGCCCGTGACGGGGGAGGTGACAGGGCGTTTGCCTATACTTTCCCTTGCATGCGCATGATTCGAATTCTCCTGGCCGTCCTCTCGTTCCTCGGTGTGATCCCGGCGGCCGCGGGTTCCGGGTTTGCCCCCCTCGTTCTTTATGCCGGCACGATCGACGATGGGTCCTTCAACGAATCCGTTCATCGCGGCGTATTGCGATTCGAGCGTGAATCCGGCGTCGACGTCGTCGAGCAAAGCATCTCCTACCAGGCGCACCGCTTTCCGGTGGCGCTCCAGGACGCAATCAACACGGCCGCCAACCCGTTGGTCACGTTTCCCTCGACCCAGTCGGAGTTCGATACGCTGGTCCAGTTTGCGGAGTTGCATGCGCATCGTTCCTTCGCGGTGATTGACGCGGAGATTCACCTGCCCAACGTGCAATCGATCCTTTTCAAGGAGCAGGAGGCGACGTTCCTCGCTGGAATTCTTGCCGGCATGGCAAGCAGGTCCGGCGTCGTCGGTTTTGTCGGCGGCATTGGCAATGCGGTCATTCGGGACCGGTTCGCATGGGGTTTTCAGCAGGGTCTGCACGAGGTGGATCCCGCCATCACCCTGCTGGAGGCCTACGTGGGCCGAACGCCAAATTCCTGGTTCAAGCCGGAACGGGGCTACGAGATCGCGCGGTCCCAGATTGAGCAGGGTGCGGACGTGATTTTTCATGCAGCGGGTGAGTCGGGTCTGGGTGTGCTGCGCGCCGCGGCGGAAGCGGGTCACCTCGGTATCGGTGCAGACCTGAACCAGAATCCGCTGCATCCCGGCCACGTGCTCACATCCGTGATCAAGCGCGTCGACCAGGCCGTCTACCTGGTGCTGTACGAGGCGTGGCGCGGCGAACCGGTTGCCGGCGTTCGTTACCTGGGGCTGGCGGAAGACGCGGTGGGCCTGGCCATGGACGGGCACAATGCACCCCTGATCACGCCGGCGATGGGTGCACGCATCGAGACACTCGCGTCGCGGATTCGCGGCGGACACCTGGTGATCGGCAGTCGACCTGCCGTCCCTGAGGCGGCCCCCTGAGGTGAAATCTGCCAACCCGCTCCCGCTTTGCGCCGTAACCCCCTGAAGCTCCGCAAAAAGGGCGTGTTTGAGCCAGCGGATACCGCGTTTCGGGGGCGAACCTCAAAACCGTGGAGATGCCCGGAAGGGGCGGGCGGGATTTTCTGGATTACCGTGGTAACGGCTATGCTATGTGGGTTGGAATTCAGGTTGCGGCGGAGTGCGGCGTGGCAATAACGAACGACTCGGTCGCGGGGATCGTCCTTACCCTCGATCAAACCAGTGACCTGCTCTCGCTCTGGCAGGCCTCTCCCTTGCAGCTTGTGCACGCGAGTGCGCCCATGGCACGCATCGTGGAGTCGGAAGAAAACATCGCGGAGGACGTCCACGAGCAGATTGAAGGCCTGGGCGAACAGTCCTTTGTCAGGAACGAGGGGATCACGGACTGTGATTTCGGAAAATATTTTGTCGGCTCCGTGCGCAGGGTCGAGGGGACCGAATACTATCTCGTTCGCCATGAACGGGTCCCTTTCCCGTTTGAACTGGCGCACCACCCCCGCAGTCAGAAACTCAGCCATATCGAACATCGCATTGTCCGCAACCTGATTCACGAACTGATGACCCCGGTCAATTCCATCGAGGGCCTGGGTACGGAACTCCTGGAACGTTCAGAGGACGACGAGGCTCGCGAAAAATTGCAGATGCTGGAACAGTCCTGCCAGGCGGTGAAGACCCACCTGACCGAGATCGTGAACGCGTTCAGCCTGCACAATTACGAGACACGCAGTTTCGAGCTCGAAAACTTCGACCTGTTCGAGACCCTGTTCTCGGTTTCGAGCAAGGTCAATCGAACCATCACCGAGCATGGGCGCACGCTGGAGTTCCGCGTTGAGTTTCCCTGTGAGCGCACCTCCCTGCCGATCCGCAGTTACCGCGAATTGTTGGAACAATTGCTGTTGCACCTGCTCGACAATGCCATCAAGTTCACCCCGGATGGCGGAGAGATCGTGCTGCGTATCGAGCTGGAATCCGCCGCTCACCTGGCTTTCACGGTGTCCGACAACGGTATTGGAATCGACCCCAGCCTGCACAAGCTGATTATTCGCCCCCTTGTGCTGGGTGATATGGAGGACACGCGTTCGCACAAGGGGCTGGGCCTGGGCCTGGCGGCCGCGCACGATTGCCTGATGATCATCTGTGACGACGAGGACGTGGAACTGGGTGTGGACTCCGCGCCCGGGCAGGGGGCCTCGTTCTCTTTCTCAATTCCTTACGTGGAGCCCCCGGTTCTGGATTCTGCCAATTCCGAGGCCGACCTGGAGCTGCCCATGGGGCGGGAGAACTATCGCGTTCTCGCGGCGGAGGACAATCCCACCCAGCAACTCATCATCAAGCGCCTGCTGACCAAGCTCGGCTACCAGTGCACGGTCTGCCCCAACGGGATCGATGCGCTGGGCGAATACGTGCGGGGTGACGCGCATTACGACCTGATCCTGATGGACATCCAGATGCCGGGTATTTCCGGGCTGGAGGCCACCCGCCTGATCCGTGACTACGAACGGAAAACCGGGCTGGAACCGGTGCCCATCGTGGCCGTGACCGCCAATATCGAGCAGGACGTCCACAGCCAGTGCCTGCGCGCCGGCATGGACGGCCATCACGGCAAGCCGGTGCGGCCCGTGGTGCTGGACGAGCTGATTCGCCGGGCGCTGCTGGGCAAGAAGCTTCGAGCGGGCCGCGACAAGTAACCGGTCGGCGGCTCAGGCCAGGCGCAATACGACCTTGCCCGTGGACTGTCCCGAGCGCAGGCACTCGATCGCGGCCGGCGCTTCGGCGAACGGGAACTCGTGGCCGACGTGGGGTGGTGGGATACGGACCTGCGCCAGTTCATCGAACAGGGTGGACAGCAGCTCGACCTGGTCCCACAGCCAGATCAGGTTGAAGGCCAGCACCGAGCGGTTCTCGCTGATCATCGACAGGACGTCATAGCGCGGCCGGCGCAGGTAGCGCCACAGCGAATGCAGGTAGCGGGGGCGGTTGCCGCCCGGCGCGAATTCCGCGGCGCCGAACACCACGAGGCGTCCGGCCGGCCGCAGGGCTGCGAAGCTGGCTGCCTGCACGGCGCCGCCAATGGCATCCAGCACCAGGTCAAAACTTTCCTCGCCGCGTGCCAGTTGTGCCGCGAAGTCCGGCTCGCGGACCAGGGTGTTTTCGAAGCCGAGGTCGCTGAGAAAGCGCGCCTTGAGTTGATTGCCCACGGTTCCGACGGGTTCCGCGCCGAGCGCCCGCACCAGTTGCATGGCCTGCAGGCCGACTCCGCCCGCGGCGCTGTGTACCAGCACCCGCTGTCCCGGTTTCAGGTTGCCGAGTTCCACCAGCGAATACCAGGCGGTGAGGGTCTGCACCGGGTAGGCGGCGCCCTGGGCAAACGACCAGTCCGCGGGCAAGGGGCGCAGGTAGGCGGGTTGCGAGTCGATCACCGACGCATAGCCGCCGAAACGCGTCACCCCCATGACCCGGTCGCCGGCCTGGAACGTGCCCACCTGGTCGCCGGTCTCCGTCACCGTCCCGGCGAACTCCAGCCCCGGCACGAACCCGCCGCGCGGCGTCGCCGAATACAGGCCGGTGAGTGCGAAGATGTCTGCGAAGTTGAGCCCGACGGCGGCGACCGCCACGCGCACCCCGTGTGGCGACAGTTCACCAACGGATTGCTCCACCCTGCGCAGCCTTTGCAGGGCGCCCGCCGCGGGTGTGTACCAGCAGGTTCTCTTCATCGACGATTCACCCGTTTGCATGCGCCGTCCGTGGGTGTTCAAGGATCGTGCAAACGCGGCGTGGGTGGCAATACCCGGGAGGGGCCCGACCGTTCCGGGGCGGGGTCGGACCGGTCTTCGAAACAAAGCGTGTCGCGGACGAGATTGCAGGTTTTCGGAAGGGTGTTGGTGCCCCTGACAGGAGTCGAACCTGTGACCTATCGCTTCGTACCACC
>JBFGWM010000099.1:0-9488 GCA_041588495.1 Pseudomonadales bacterium
AGGCAAGTTCCAGAAGACCCTGGACGCCTACCTCGAAGGCTGATCCGCGACCCACGTGCGGAGGCCCGGGATCCCGGGCCTCCGCACGTGGGTCGCGGATCAGCCTTCGAGGTAGGCGTCCAGGGTCTTCTGGAACTTGCCTGCGTGGCTGCGCTCGGCCTTGGCGAGGGTCTCGAACCAGTCCGCGATCTCGTCGAACCCTTCGTCGCGGGCGGTCTTGGCCATGCCCGGGTACATGTCGGTGTACTCGTGGGTTTCGCCGTGAATGGCGGAACGCAGGTTTTCCTCGGTGGTGCCGATGGGCTGGCCGGTGGCCGGATCGCCGACGGCTTCCAGGTATTCCAGGTGACCGTGGGCGTGGCCGGTTTCGCCTTCCGCCGTGGCCCGGAAGTTGGCTGCCACGTCGGGCGCACCTTCCACGTCGGCCTTCGCCGCGAAGTAGAGGTAACGGCGGTTGGCCTGGCTTTCTCCGGCAAACGCGTCAGCCAGGTTTTGTGCGGTCTTGGTACCTTTCAGATCCATTTGTACTTCCTCAATATTGATGAGCCTTGCACAGGCCTTTTGGCCTGCACCTATAAGTAGCGCAGACGGGGTCGCGGTTCAACAGGATGTGACTATTGGAACGATAGCTTCGGCCTAAACATAAGCCCTTGATTATTGGGCGTGATCAAACATTGATCCGATGCGATCGGGGTGCGGTCAGGCGCTGTCGCCAGTTCCGGAACGCGGGTGCGTCGTGCGGCTCCGGGCGCCTTCCCATCGCGCATAAAGCATCGCCGCGACAAACAGGTCGAGGCTCAGCACGACCTCGATGATGCCGGCAACCAGCATCTCCGGGCGGAAGGCGGCGACCACCCCCTGGGTGAAATAGACGAGCGCCATGAAGCAGGCCCACAGGTGGGTGGAGACCGTGCCGCGTATCAGCCCCGGGAGCAGCAGGAGCAGGGGGATGCACTGGATACTCCAGGTCACCACGGGTCGTACGTTTTCCGTTTGCAGCAGCCAGCTGGAGGCGGTGAGGTACACCAGCAGCCCCACCCAGTTGGCGATGGTCGCATAGCGCATGATGCGGATGCGATTGATCAGCGCCTGCTGCGGCGGCAGTTCACGGGCGGTCATGGTGGTCATTGCTCGCGGTCGGGGGAGAAAACGGCGTTCATTTTGACATACAGCAATGCGCCCTGTCCGCTGCGCGCCCGGTGTCGCGTGCCCGGCGGCAGGCGTAGCCACTCGTGGCGTCCATACCTGCCCTCGTCATCCTCGAATTCGCCATCCAGCACGAAGTACTCGATGCCTCCCGCACAGGACGTCGGTGGAAGCGTCGCGCCGGCGGCAAGCCGTACAAGCCGCGTGGCAGGCTCATCCGTGCCCGTCGCCGGTTGCAGGACGAGACTGGACACGCCCCGGGTGGTGTTTTCGGTCCAGCGCGATTCGTTCACTGTCGTCGCGATCCGTTCACGACCGGCGTATTGCCGCAATTTCACGAACAGGAGGCAGCCGGCTTCCGACCATGGCGCGTGGCTGAAGCCTTCCGGGTTCAGCAGGTAGGCCGGAGCGACGTAGTCGCCGGTGGCGTCGGAGAAGGTGCCGTCGATGACCAGGATTTCCTCGCCTTGCGGGTGCGGGTGTTCGGGAAAACGGGCGCCGGGAAGGAAGCGGACCAGGGAGGTCACGCGGCCGCTTTCTGCCGGACCCGAGTGGTGCAGGCGCTTGCGCTGCACGCCCTCGACGGGGCTGTCGCTCCACTCGAGATCATTGCACTTCACGTGCACGCGCACGGAGGGGTCTGCATTGATTGCCATGAAGCGCTCGTGAATTCGTCGACCGGGCGTGTCTCCATCATGACACGCCCCGGCGCGGTGCGTCAGGCGTCGGCGACCCGCAGGGCGATGCCGGCGACCCGCTTGCCGAGGGCGCGGGCGAGGCCTTTCTCGGTGTCGTCGACGGCGCGGGTATTGTCGAGCCCCGCGACATGGGTGGGACCGTACGGTGTGCCACCGGTTTCAGTGGCCGACAGGTCGGCCTCGGTGTAGGGGATGCCGGTGATGAGCATGCCGTGGTGGAGCAGGGGCAGCATCATGCTGATGAGCGTGGTTTCCTGGCCGCCGTGCAGCGTCGACGTCGACGAGAACACGCCGGCCGGTTTGCCGGCCAGGCCGCCGGACAGCCACAGCGCGGACGTGCCGTCGATGAAGTACTTGAGCGGCGCCGCCATGTTGCCGAAGCGGGTCGGGCTGCCCAGGCACAGTCCGGCGCAGCCGCGCAGGTCTGCCTCGCTGCAGTAAGGCGCGCCCTCGGCGGGAATGGAGTCCTCGACCGCCTCGCAGACCGTGGACACCGGCGGCACCGTGCGCAGGCGGGCCTCGATCCCCGGTACGCTGTCGACGCCGCGCGCCACCTGGTTGGCCATCTCGCGGACCGCGCCGTAGCGGCTGTAAAAAAGCACCAGGATGTAGGGCTGCACGTCCAATTCAGAGAATCTCCAGGACGTTCTCGGGCGGACGCCCGATGGCGGCCTTGCCATTGGCGACCACGATGGGACGCTCGATCAGGATCGGGTTGTCGGCCATGGCCTGCACGAGCTCGGCTTTACCGAGATCCGGACTGTCGAAGCCCTTTTCCTTGTAGATTTTCTCGCCGCGACGCATCAGTTCGCGCGGTTGCAGGCCCAGCATGCGCAGGAGTTCCGTGATCCGTGTCCTGGACGGCGGGTTCTCCAGGTACAGGACGACATCGGGTTCGATGCCCCTTTCCTGCAGCAGTTGCAGGGTCTGGCGCGACTTGGTACAGCGCGGATTGTGGTATATGGTTACCTTTGACATTGCACAAAAAACCTCCAGCGCGTCGTGACGGAAAACCACTGCGCGGGAAGCATAACCGGCAAAGGATCGGAACGGAATCATGGATCTTGCGGGCGAACTTCGTAACAGCTGGCGCTTCCTGCGCTTCCTTGTCATCCGCTACCGCCAGGACCGCTGCAACAGTCACGCGGCCAACCTGACTTTCACCACGCTGTTCGCGGTCATTCCCATGCTGACCGTAACCTACGCCGTGCTGGCGGTGGCCCCGGAGCTCAAGGGCGCCGGAGAGGCGCTGCAGGACTTCCTGCTCCGTAACTTCGTGCCCGACGCCGGTGACACCGTGCGCGAGTACCTGGCCTCGTTCGCCCAGCAGGCGCGCAAGCTGACCACCCTGGGCCTGACCTTCCTGTTCGTGACCTCGATCCTGCTGATGTTCAACGTCGAGCGTGCCTTCAACGACATCTGGCGGGTGTCCGAACCGCGCAAGGGTGTGTCGAGTTTCCTCCTCTATTGGGCGGTGCTCAGCCTCGGGCCGTTGCTGATGGGGATCGGCTTTGTGCTCAGTTCCTACCTCGCCACGATGCCGTTCATCGGGGAAACGGCGGACGAACTTGGCGGCAGCAGCGCGCTGCTGGAGCGACTTCCCCTGCTACTCAGTGTTGTGGCGTTCACTTTGCTTTACCTCGTGGTGCCGAATACCAAGGTGCCGTTCAATCACGGCCTGCTGGGCGGCCTGCTGGTGGCGATCTGTTTCGAGGCCTTCAAGCTGGGATTTGCGGGCTTCATCCGCGGGTTTCCGACCTACCAGGTCATTTATGGCGCGTTCGCGGCGGTGCCGCTGTTCCTGATCTGGGTCTACCTGTCGTGGGTGATCATCCTCATGGGCGCGGTGCTGGTGCGGAGTATCTCCGCCTACCGGCGCTTCTCCGTCACCGTCCCCTACCCGCACCTGATCGGCGTGCTGGGGGTGATCGAACTTTTCTGGCGTCGCCAGCAGCAGGGGCGGGGCGCCACGGAGGAGGAGTTGCTGGCCGAGGTGCCCTCCCTGAACCAGGACGCGTGGGACATCTACGGTTCCTTTCTGCTCGAGAAGAGCATCATCCGCAACACCGCGGAGGATGACTTCGTGCTGGCCCGCGACCTCAACGTGGTCAGCCTCTGGGAGTTGGTGCGGATGATGCCCTGGCCGCTGCCCGTGGACCAGGATCTGCCGGACCCCATGTCCCTGGAATTCCGCTGGTACGCCGAGGTGCGCGCGCGGCTCGCGGACGCCGAGGACCGCACGCGCCATGCATTCGGCACCAACCTCGCCGACCTGTTCCGCGATGCCGAGGGCAGTCGCGTGGTCGCACTGCAGCCGCCCCGGCAAGATGCCTGAGGGCAACGGACCAAGGCGCGCAGTCCGCCCCGTCCGCCTATTCTTCGCGCTGCTGTTCCTGCTGCCGCTCGCATCGGGATGCGCCGAGGACGGCTACCAGACACTTGAGGGCAATCGCGGTCACTTTTCCGATTTTCGCGGGCAGTGGGTGCTGGTGAATTACTGGGCCGAGTGGTGCCCGCCATGCCGCGAGGAGATTCCCGAGCTGAATGCGTTCCACGCGCGGTACAGCGATTCCGATGCGGTCGTCCTGGGCATGCATTTCGACCAGCCGCCGGTCGAGAAGCTGGCCGGCTGGGCGCGTGATTTCGACATCCGTTTCCCGGTGCTGCTCGCCCATCCTGACAGCCTGACCGGGGGCCTGCGTCCCGGGGTCATGCCGACCACCTACGTGATCAACCCGCAGGGGAAAATGGTGAAATCCCTGGTGGGCCCGCAGACGGTGGAGACCATCGACGACGCGCTGCGCCAATTGGGACGCCAGCCGGCGGGATGAGGAAGGTGGACAGCGGGGGAGGCGTGTGAACGTGAGTAGAATCTGCGTGCACGGTTACGTCAGTGGCCGGGTCCAGGGCGTCTGGTACCGGGGTTCGACCCAGGCCGAGGCCCGCCGGCACAATGTCAGCGGCTGGGCGCGCAACCTGCCGGACGGGCGGGTCGAGGTCCTGTTGTGTGGCGAGGACTCCGCGGTCCGTGCGGTCGAGGCCTGGCTGCACCAGGGTCCACCCGCCGCGGAGGTGAGCGGGGTCGAGGTCGAGACCGTTCCATGGCAGGATATCGAGGGATTTTCCACGCGCTGAACCCGTGACCCGTCCATCCGATCCAGACCAGCTCCGCGCGCAGTTTCTGCAACGTCTCAACGAGGTGGTGCCCGCCGCGCGCCTCGATGGCGTGCTCGCCGCCCTGCGTGAACCGTCGCGGTTGACCTTCCGGAGAATCGCGTCGCGTGCCACCGAAGAGGCCATGTGTGCCGCACTCGGCGCGGCCGCCGCGGGAATTGCGCCGGTGTCCGCGTTTCCGGGCTGGTACTCGGTGCCATTCGCGGCACGCGAAGCGCTGACCCGCAGCCCGGCCGCGGAGGACGGGCTCATCTACGTGCAGAACCTGTCCAGCCTGCTCCCGGTGCTGGCCCTCGATCCGCAACCCGGCGAGGAGAACCTGGATCTCGCCGCCGCACCCGGCGGCAAGACCCTGCTGATGGCCGAGCGCATGCGGGGGGAGGGTCGCATTGCTGCGGTGGAGGCGGTGAAGCCGCGCTTTTTCCGCCTGCGCGCGAACCTAGGGCGCCACGCGGCGAGCATGGTGGACACCTATCTCAAGGACGGGCGCCGGGTCGGCCGGCAGTGCCCGGGGCGTTTCGACCGTGTCCTGCTCGATGCGCCGTGTTCCTCGGAGGCACGCATCCGCCTGGATGATCCGGAGACCTGGGCGCACTGGTCTCCACGCAAGGTGAAGGAGATGCAGCGCAAGCAGAAAGGCCTGTTGCGTTCAGCGCTGGAGGCCGTGCGTCCGGGCGGGATCGTCGTTTATTCGACCTGCTCATTTGCGCCGGAGGAGAACGAGGAAGTGGTCAGCAGCCAGTTGCAGCGCTTTCCCGGTGCGACCCGCATCGAGCCCGTCGACCTTGACGTTTGTGATGCGCTCCCGGGTCTACCCGAGTCGAACGGGCGCCCACAGCACGCGGAAATCGGCAACGCGCTGCGCGTGCTGCCCGATGAATTGTTCGACGGATTCTTCGTGTGCCGCATCCGGCGCCTCGACTGAGGCGCGGATTACTCCCAGTAGCGGTCCCAGGCGGCCAGCACCCGCTGCGGATACCAGGTCTTGCCGAGGCTGCCGTTGTAGCGGGCGAGGGCGCGCACCACGTCACCGTTTTCCTTTTCGAGGTAATAGGCGAGGATGGTGCAGCCGTAGCGCAGGTTGATATCGATATCGAGCAGGTTGTCGTCCGGGTGGCCGATCTCGTCCTTCCAGAACGACATCACCTGCATCAGGCCGAGGGCGCCGGCGCGGGATATCGCGAAGCGGTCGAACAGGCTCTCGGTGTGCATGACCGCCAGCACGAGCTGGGGAAACAGGCCGGCGCGACGCGCCTCGCGGTGGGCGGCGCGCAGGATGTGCATGCGGGTGGCGGGATCATCGACGTAACGTTCGAGACGACCTGACATGTCCACCAGCCAGACCTCGGCCTCGAAGCGGTCGGCAAAGCTGTCGGAGGACTCCACCGCCTGCTTGAGCAGGGCGCGGAGTTCGGGATCGGGTTCCTGCGCGGAGACCGCTGTCGCGACCAACAGCAGGAGTGCCGCGGCGAGGGATCGCATGTCCGGCATCCGCCTGGGTTCAGTCGAGTTTCTCTTGCAGAAATTCTAACACGTCGGCCTCGGACACGTGCTCGTTGGCGTCTGCCTGGCGGTGCCGGTACTCCAGGGTTCCCTCCTTGAGCCCGCGCTCGCTGACCACGATGCGGTGGGGAATGCCGACCAGTTCCATGTCGGCGAACTTGACCCCGGGACGCTCCTCGCGGTCATCCATCAGCACCTCGATGCCGGCGTTGCCGAGCAGCGTGTACAGGCGTTCCGCCGCCTCGCGAACGGCCTCGGACTTGTGCTGGTTGAGGGGCACCAGGGCGACCTGGAACGGGGCGATGGCTTCCGGCCAGATGATCCCGTTCGCGTCGTTGTTCTGCTCGATGGCGGCGGCAACCACCCGCGACACGCCGATCCCGTAGCAGCCCATGATCATCGGCTGCAGGCGACCGTTGTCGTCGAGTACGGTGGCCTGCAGGGCCTCGCTGTACTTGGTGCCGAGCTGGAAGATGTGGCCGACCTCGATGCCGCGGCAGATATCGAGGGTCCCGAGGCCGTCGGGGCTGGGGTCGCCGGCCACGACGTTGCGCAGGTCGGCGACTTCGCCGAGCGGGCAGTCACGTTCCCAGTTGACGCCGGCCAGGTGCCAGCCATCGCGGTTGGCACCGCACACGAAGTCGGCGCAGTGTGCGGCGGCACGGTCGACGATCACCGGAATTTCCAGTCCCAGCGGGCCCAGGGATCCGGCATCGCAACCGGCGGCGGAGCGCACCTCCGCGTCGCTGGCGAAGGTGAGCGGCTCCGCGATTCCCGCCAGGTTGGCGGCCTTGATCTCGTTGAGTTCGTGGTCGCCGCGCAGCACCAGCGCGACCAGCGGCGCGTCCTCGCCGTCGCCCTTCACGATCAGGGTCTTCACGGTGCGCTCCGCGGGAACCCCGAGGAATGCGCTGACTTCCGCGATGGAATGCTGTCCCGGTGTCTCCACCTCGCGCATCTCCTCGGCGGGAGCCGGCCGTTCGCCCTCCGGCGCGAGGGCCTCGGCCTTCTCGACGTTCGCCGCGTAGTCACCGGTGGTGCTGAAGGCAATGGCGTCCTCCCCGGAATCCGCGAGCACGTGGAACTCGTGGGAGCCGGTGCCGCCGATGCTTCCGGTGTCGGCGAGCACGGCGCGGAACCGCAGGCCGAGGCGGGTGAAGATGCGGCTGTAGGTCGCGTACATCTCGTCGTAGGTTGCCTGCAGGGATTCCGCGTCGACGTGAAACGAGTAGGCGTCCTTCATGATGAATTCGCGGGCACGCATGATGCCGAAGCGCGGACGGATCTCGTCGCGGAACTTGGTCTGTATCTGGTAGAAGTTGGCGGGCAGCTGGCGATAACTGCGAATCTCGCGCCGGGCGAGGTCGGTGATGACTTCCTCGTGGGTCGGCCCGAAACAGAACGGGCGGTCGTGACGGTCATTGAGGCGCAGGAGTTCCGGGCCGTACTGCTGCCAGCGGCCGGATTCCTCCCACAGTTCCGCGGGCTGCACCGCGGGCATCAGCACTTCCTGGGCGCCGGAGCGGTTCATTTCCTCGCGCACCACGGCCTCGACCTTGCGCAGGACGCGCAGGCCCAGGGGCATCCACGTGTACAGGCCCGAGGCCAGGTTCCGGATCAGCCCGGCGCGCAGCATCAGCTGGTGGCTGATGACGCTGGCGTCGG
Source organism: Pseudomonadales bacterium (assembly GCA_041588495.1). GTDB lineage: Bacteria > Pseudomonadota > Gammaproteobacteria > Pseudomonadales > JBFGWM01 > JBFGWM01. The sequence goes on from JBFGWM010000099.1 coordinate 8,187, forward strand.
CCGGCGTTTCCTTGAGGGTCGGGATCAGGAACTGGCTGGTACGCATCGGCGGGCGGGTCCTTTATCATCATCGGCAGTCGCCGAATTGTACGGTGGCGGCTGGTCAATTGCACAGGGAAGCAGGTCGATGCCCGGACTCGATGCGAAAGCCGTGGAGCGCGCCATGCGTGAGGGCCTGGAACTGTCCCGGGACTGGGATTTCCGGGTCGAGTCCGTGGGCGGTGGCGCGGCGCGCGTGCGCCTGCCTTACCGGGAGGCCATGGCGCGACCCGGGGGCAGCGTTGCCGGTCCCTTCGTCATGGGACTGGCGGATGCTGCGATGTGGGCCGCGCTGCTCGGCGAGACGGGACGCGCGACGCGCGCGTACACGGCCAATCTCAATATCAATTTCCTGAGCCCGCCGCGCGACGGCGACCTCGTTGCCCGCGCCGAGATCGTCAAACTGGGCCGGCGACTGGCGTTCTTCGATGTCCGGGTGACCGCGGATGCCGGCGAGTCGCGGCCGGTCGCCCATGTCACCGGTTCCTATTCGCTGCCGCCGCCGTGAGGGATTTCGTGCTCGTTCACGGCATGTGGATGACCGGCGGCTGCTGGGGCGCGGTGGCGCGTGAACTGGAACGGCGCGGGCACCGCGCGTTTGCCCCGACCCTGCCGTATCACGCCGAGGGTCTCACGGAGGCGCCGCGCGGACTCGCGGAGGCTGGGCTCGACCAGTACACGGACTTCCTGGAAAGTTTCGTGCGCGGGCTCGGCCTGCAGCGACCGCCGGTGCTGGTCGGGCATTCCATGGGCGGGCTGCTGGCCCAGAAACTTGCCACCCGGCTGGATGCCGCGGCGCTGGCCCTGGTGGCGCCGGTGCCGCCACGCGGCGCACAGCCCCTCGATCTGCGACGCCTGGTGATCACCTGGAAGCTGCTGCGCCGCAACGGGTTCCGCTTCCGTCCCTACCGGCCTTCCCACCGCGACGTGCTGCGCTGGATGGCTCCCGAGGGCGAGCAGGCCGGTGTTGCGGCAATGGCGGGATCACTGTGCCCGGAGTCGGGCCGGGTCCTGTTCGAGATGGAATGCTGGCCACTGGACTGGCGTGGCGCCAACCGTGTGCGCCGGGCGGACATCCGCTGCCCGGTGTGGGTTGCCGGCGGCGGCCTCGACCCGCTGGTCAGCGAAGCCCGGGTTCGCGAAATAGGCCGCTGGTACGGCGTCGAGCCGCGCATCTACGCGGAGGCCGGGCACCTGTTGATTGGCGAGGAAACCTGCCAGCCCCTGGTCGCCGAACTGTGTGCCTGGCTGGACGGTCTGCCG
>JBFGWM010000100.1:0-9485 GCA_041588495.1 Pseudomonadales bacterium
CGGCAGTGTGGAGTATGCCCCTCCCACCTGCCCGAGGACATGGCAAGATACTGTGCACAAATGACCGAAACCCCCCAGGGCTGATTCGTGGCCATCGTTTGCGGCGTGCTGATCGGACTGGCCCTCGGGCTCACCGGTGGCGGCGGCTCGATCTTCGCGGTGCCGATGCTGGTCTACGTGCTGGGTGTCATACCCCGTGACGCGATCGGCATCTCCCTCGTCGCGGTGGCGGGCGCCGCGATGCTCGGAACGGTCGGCGCGGCCCGCAGCGGCATGATCGAGTACCGGGCCGGGGTCGTGTTTGCGGCCGGGGGTCTGCTGGCCGCACCCGGCGGCATCTGGCTCGGGCGCCAGGTGTCCGAGCAGACCATCCTGCTCGCGTTCGCCCTGCTCATGCTCGGCGTCGGCTTGCTGATGTGGCGCAACGCGGTGCGGAAACCCGAAATCACCGGCGTGGTGCGCGCCAGTTTCGCAACCGTCGCGAAAAACGGTACGGGGCCACTGTGCCGGTTCGAGCCGGATTCCCGCCTGCGGCTCAGCGCCCCGTGCAGCGCCGCCCTGTGTGTCGCCGGAACCGGTACCGGGGTGCTGGCCGGTTTCTTCGGCGTCGGCGGCGGATTCCTGATCGTGCCGGCACTGATGTTCATCACCCAGCTGGACATCCGGCGTTCCGTCGCGACCTCCCTGTTCGTGATTTCCTGCATCGCACTGTCCGGGGTGGCCACCCTGTTGATCCAGGGGGGCCGGCCGCCCTGGCCGATGACCGGGCTGTTCCTGGCGGGCGCCCTGCTCGGCATGCTGCTGGGTCGCCTGCTGGCCGCCCGTCTCGCCGGTGCACTGCTGCAGAAAATCTTCGCCGGCGGCGTCATGCTGGTCGCGGTATCCATGCTGACCTGGGGGCGCTGAGGCAATCCACATGGAAACATTCAATCCGCTTGCGGCGTTCGGCGGTGGCGTGCTGATCGGGGGCGCCGCGCTGCTGCTCATGCTGGTCAACGGACGGGTCGCGGGGATCAGCGGGATTCTCGGCGGCCTGCTGTCGCCCAGACCGGGCGACATCGCGTGGCGCGCGGGCTTCATTGCGGGTCTGCCCGGCGGTGGACTGGTATTCCTGTGGCTGCACGAAGGGAGCCTGGGGGTCAGCCTCGTCGCCTCCTGGCCGCAGACCGTGCTCGCGGGCCTGCTGGTCGGTTTCGGGACCCGCATGGGAAGCGGCTGCACCAGCGGACACGGGGTGTGCGGCATCGGACGCCTGTCGCGACGCTCGCTGGTCGCCACGCTGGTTTTCATCGCCACGGGCATGGCGACGGTGCTGGCGCTGCGCCTGCTGGGGCTGTTCCATGGCGGATAACCGTTTCGCGCGGCTGCTTGAACCGGGCGTCGGCGCGTTCAGCGGGGTCCTGTTCGGACTCGGCCTCGGGATCTCGGAAATGGTCAACCCCGCGCGCGTTGTCGGATTCCTCGACATCACCGGCAACTGGGATCCCACCCTGGGCGTGGTCATGCTCGGCGCGCTTGCCGTCACCATTCCCGGTTTCCGGCTGGTCCTGCGCAGGAACGGTCCCCTGCTCGCCGCGAAATTCAACGTTCCCACCCGGACCGAACTCGACCGTCCCCTGCTTCTCGGCGCGGTTCTTTTCGGGGTCGGCTGGGGACTCGGCGGCTTTTGCCCGGGACCGGCCCTCACCGCCCTGGTCAGCGGCCACCCCGAGGTGTTCGTGTTCGTCGGCGCCATGCTGCTGGGCGCCTGGATTCACGATCGGGCTGCCGGCCGGCCGACGCTCACACGACGTTGAACAGGGCTGTTCCCTTGCCGCGCGCAACCTGATTTTGGACCATACTCAGGGCATACCGGCTTTCACCCGTTACACCATGGTTTTCCAGTGTCGTGACTGCAGTCACAAGGGCAAACAGTTTCCCCAGGGCGCCTGCCCCGCATGCGGGTCGCGGAACGTCGCGCGCATCGGCGGGCGGGAGACCGAGGAAGAAAAGCCGCCAGGCAAGCTGGGGCTGGTGATCTGCGCGGCGCTGTGGATCGGGCTCGCCGTGGTCATCGCACAGAAGTTTCTCTGAGCCGCTGCGAACCGCTCGCCGCCCGCCCGGGCTCGTGACCGCGCGCTACTTCCCGTTGCGGAAAAACATCTGTACCGCGCTGGCCGCTTTTTCCACGAACAGCGCCTCGCAACTGGCCAGGTAAAAATTCCACAGGCGCAGGAACTCCGGATCGCGAAACCGCTCGGGCAGCGCGTTCCGGTTACGCGCAAGCCGGCGCTGCCAGTCGTGCAGGGTGCGCGCATAATCCAGGCCGATGTCCTCCAGCCCGGTCAGCTGCAAGCGCGTGTTGCCCGCGGTGTGGTCGAGCACCTGGCGCAGGGAGATCAGCGATCCGCCGGGGAAGATGAAATGGCGGATAAAGTCACTGGACTTCAGGTAGCGGTCAAACTCCTGGTCCGGGAACGTGATGCCCTGGATCGCCGCACGTCCGCCCGGCCGCAACAGGCGCCCGATGCACTCGAAATAGGTCCGCATGTGCTGCGGACCCACGGCCTCGATCATCTCGATGGACACGATGCTGTCGTAGCGACTCTCGCCCTCGAGATCCCGGTAATCGCAGAGCCGGACACTGACCAGTTCCTCGACCCCCGCCTCGCGCACGGCTGCACTGGCGTGCTCGTGCTGCTCCCGGGACAGGGTGATCGTGGTCACCCGGACCCCGTAGTTCGCTGCCGCGTGAATCGCGAAACCGCCCCAGCCCGAACCGATCTCGAGCAGTTCCTCGCCCGGGCGCAGGTCCAGGGTGCGGCAGATGCGATCGATTTTCTCGTGTTGCGCTTCCTCCAGGCTCGCACCCGGCGTCGGGTAGACCGCCGAGGAATACAGCATGCGGTCATCAAGAAAGGTGCGGAAGAATTCGTTGCTGAGGTCGTAGTGGGCCGCGATGTTGCGCTGGCTGCCGCGGCGGGTGTTCGAACGCAGGCGATGCAGCATTCTATAGATGGGAAAACTCACCGCCGTCCAGTCACGCTCCAGGCGGCGCATCGCCGACTGGTTGCGGGCCAGGATGCGCAGCAGGGTGCGCAGGTCGCTGGTGTCCCACATGCCGGTGAAATATCCCTGTCCGGCGCCAATGTCGGCACCCAGGGCCAGGTAGGCCCAGGCCCACGGATTGCGCACCTCGACCTCGACCGCGGGTCCGGCGCCATCGGGATTCCCGGCGCTGCCCTCCCACTCACCATCGCGGACCGTGATCGAACCCCAATGGACATCCTCCAGCGCCCGCATCATGGCGCGGCGGAAGAAACGCGTCAGTGGGTTGTGGCGTACCCGCGCATCTGCGGAGGCGGTTGTGACGGCGATCGAATCAGACATGACTCAACTCCCTTGTGCGGAAGACGGGTGGGGAACGTAGGGGACTTTTTTCAGCCACAGGCGCAGGGCCTGCCAGTAGATTCCGGCAACCACCTGCGTGGTGGCCCAGGGGTACAGCCACATGGCGCGACGCAGGGCACGCGGCGTGACCGGTTCGGGTGCCAGCGCGAGGCTGGCGTGAAAGCTGCGCCGGCCATCCTGCCAGTTTTCGATCAGGACGCTGATACGCTCGTCACGCAGGCCGATTCTCCAGCGGTACTCGTAATCCATGGCCATGAACGGCGACACGTGGAGGGCCTTGCGGCTGCGGAAGCGGAGATCCGTCGGGTCCTGGTCACGGGCGTCGAGCACGTACTGGTGACGCTCGCCCCAGGGCGTGTTGTGGACATCGGCGACGATTGCCTGCAGGGTTTCGCCATCAGGTGCGAAACAGAAGTACAGCGCGATGGGATTGAAGCAGTGCCCCCAGTAGCGCAGGTGCGCGAGCATGCGCACCGGGCCGCGCTGCAGCGGGCCAAGTTCCTGTTCCACGGTTGTCCACGCGGTGTCTGCAAGGTCGACCGCGGGATCGCCGAAATAGTCCTCGCGGTGCAGCGCCGCCAGGTTGCGGCGCTCAAAGGACCACAGCAGCACGTTCTCAAACAAGCCGGGAGCCTCGTCGAGATCCACGTACATCATGAAGGTGCGATAGCCGAACGCGTGCTCCACCGGCTCGTGACGGTGGTGGCGGACCCGCCCGAAGCAGACGCGGCTGAAGTGGCTCACGGGCTCACCCCGAGGTCCTCGCACACGCGCAGGGCGCTGCGCACCCCGTCCTCGTGAAAGCCGTTGAACCAGTAGGCGCCACAGTAATGCGTGCGGTTGTGGCCGGCGATCCGATCCCACTGCCCGCGGGCATGGTCGCTCTCCGGGGTGTACAGGGGGTGCGCGTATTCGATCCGGCGCAGGACGCGCTCCGGACGGATGGCGTCCTCCTGGTTGAGGGTGACGCACACGTGTTCACGGGTCGGGAGGCTCTGCAACTGGTTCATGTAATAAGTCACCGCCACCCGCTCCGCGCCGGCCCGCGGGATGCGGTAGTTCCACGCCGACCACGCGCCCTGGTTGCGCGGCAGGACAGCCGGGTCGGTATGCAGGATCGCGGTGTTGTCCTGGTAGGGCAGCGCCCCGAGAATGCCGCGCTCATCGGCGCTCGCCGCCTCGCCCAGAATCGCCAGGGCCTGGTCGCTGTGACAGGCGAACACCACGCGGTCGAAGCGGGCCGACTCCGTACCGTTGATGGCGAGTTCCACGCCGCCGGCATCGCGACGTACGCCGGTCACCCGCGCCCCAGTGCGCACCTGCCCCGGGAAGCCGCGCAGGAAGGCATCCACATAGGCCCGTCCGCCCCCCTTCAGGGTCCGCCACTGGATGTCGCCGGCCACAGACAACAAGCCGTGGTTGTCGAGGAACTCGATGAACGGACGCATGGGAAAGTCGGTGATGCGGGTGTCGGGCGCCGACCAGATCGCGGCCGCCATGGGCACGATGTAGTAGCGGAGGAAGGCCTCGGAATAATTGCGCGCGGCCATGCACTCACCAAGCGTCATGCCCAGTTCACGGTCACTCAGACGTCCGCTGGCCCGGTTGAATCGCAGGATGTCGCGCACCATGCGGTAGAAATCGCCATCGAGAAGGTTGGCGCGGCGCGCCACCAGGCTGAACAGGTTGCGGCTGCCGTATTCGAACCCGGTCGCCTCGCAGCTGACCGAGAAACTCATGGGTGCGGGCTGGGTCTCCACGCCCAGTCGGTCCAGGAAGCGGATGAAATTGGGGTACGTGACCTCGTTGTAGACGATGAAACCGGTATCCACCGGCAGCATTCCGGCCTCCGTTTCCACGTCGACCGTGTTGGTGTGGCCGCCAACCCAGGCCCCCGCCTCGAGCAGGGTCACATCATACCGGCGCGCCAGGGTGTCCGCGCAGATGATTCCTGAAACGCCCCCGCCGACAATGGCAACCTTTTCCACGGATCCACCTTGTGCATTAACCTACCGTTTGGTAATTTTATAGATTCCGGGATTCACATGCAAGGGACGGGCGCCCAGGAACCCGTCCCGCAGGTCCCGTAGACACCCCTGACACGCCCGGAGCGGTGATGGCGAATGTATTCCCAAACACGCTGGTGACCGGTGCCAGCGGCGGTATCGGCGAGGCACTGGTCCGGGCCCTGCTGGCGAGTGCGGGCACGGAACGGGTCTACGCGACCTGGCATGATCCGGACCACGCGAAGGGCCTCGCGGAACTGGCGGAGGCACACCCGGGACGCCTGCATGCCATGCAGGTGGAATGTTGCGACCCCGGGTCGATCTCACGCATGGTCCAGCGAATCGAGGTGGATTCACAGCGCCTGCACCTGGCAATCAACTGCGTGGGGTTTCTGCACCGCGACGGTATCGAACCGGAAAAGCACCTCGGACAGGTACACGCCGACCATCTTCTGGAGTCGTTCCGGGTCAACAGTCTGCCCACGCTGCTCCTCGCCCAGGCCCTGCAGCCACTCTTCCGCCACCGCCAGCCATCGGTGCTCGCCGCGATCTCGGCGCGGGTCGGCAGTATCGGTGACAACCGCCTGGGCGGCTGGTACGGCTACCGGGCGTCTAAGGCGGCGCTCAATATGTACATCCGCACCATCGCCATCGAGTACCGGCGTACCTGCCCGGAAACCCGGGTCATCGCCCTGCACCCAGGCACTGTCGACACAGCCCTGTCCGAACCGTTCCAGTCGGGGGTGCCGACCGGCAAGTTGTTCACTCCGGAACGCAGCGCGACCCACCTGCTGGAGGTTATCGATCGGCTCGACGAGAAATCAAACGGGCGCTTCTACGCTTGGGACGGGCAGGAAATTCCGTGGTGACCCCCTCCCATAATGCGGGTCGACGGAACGGGTCAGCGCGGCTCGGAAACCATCAGTCGGGCCGCTTTCCAAAGCATGGGATCGTCGGGCTGCGAGGCGTGGGTGCGATAGACCAGGCGACCCTCTCCGTCCACGAACAGGGTGGTGGGTGTGCCTGGCACGGCAAAGCGGTTGGCGACGGGATCGGCGTTGGGCAGCAACGTGAATGTGAACCCACGTTCACGCATGTGCGCGACCGGGTCGGCATCCTCGCGGATGTTCATGGCCAGCACCATCAGGCCTTGTGGACCGTATTCCTCGTGAATGCGCTGGATGCCGGGCATCAGGGTGCGGCAGTACGGACACCAGGTCGCCCAGAACAACATCAGGACCGGTTTGCCGCGGAGGCTGGCCGAGGACACTGCCCTTCCATCGGAAGTCTGCAGCGACCACTCGGGCAACAGGGTGCCCGGCTCAGGTGGCGGCGCCGCCCATACACCCTGGGCCGCGGGGATCAGCAACATCAACGCGAGACACAGGCGGGGCAGGTGCATCAAGCTCCTCCAGGCTCCGACGCGGCGCCGAAACGGCGATTCACAACCAGTATACGCCAGCCACCGTGCCCGCACGGATGGCAGGGCCACGTATATACTCCATGAGTCAGGTCATGAACCGACAGGAAACCGGCAGTGCAGATTCCCGCGATCCCACTCGATGAGTCCGAGCGCCTCCGTAAGCTGGAGGAACTGAAGCTCCTGTACTCGCCCTCCGAGGAACGCTTCGACCAGATCACCCGGATCGCGAAATACGCGTTCGACGTGCAGATGGTGCTGATCTCACTGGTCGGCGATACCTGCCAGTGGTTCAAGTCGGCCCAGGGCATCTGCGTGCCGGAGACCGATCGCGCCATTTCCTTTTGCGGACACGCCATCCACCAGGACGACGTGTTCCTGGTCCCGGATGCGACCAAGGACGTTCGTTTTGCCGACAACCCCCTGGTGACCGGCTGGCCTTTCATTCGTTTCTACGCGGGTTATCCGCTGCACGTGGGAGACGGCACCGCCCTCGGCACCCTGTGCCTGATCGACGGTATTCCCCGCACCCTGAAACCCAAAGAGATCGAACTCTTCCGCAGCCTGGGTAGCTGGGCAAGCTTTCAACTCAGAGCCGGTTTCGAGGATCCCCTGCAGACCCACTTCCTGCTTGCCCTGGACGAAGCCCAGCGCAAGGATGCCATTGATCCGCTGACCCGGACCTGGACGCCCAACGCCCTGCAACAATTGTTCGCGGAAAACCTGCGGTCCGCCTCGGATGCGGCATTGCCCCACGCCATGCTCGGGATACGCATCAGCAATTACGACGACCTCGCCGGGACGCATAACCGGGATCGTCTCGACTACGTCACCTGGCAGACCTGCCAGCGCCTGCATGCCACCCTGCGCGCCAGCGACCTGGTCGCACGCTCCGGCGACGACAGCTTTACCGTGGTGCTCCGCGAGGCGCGCGCCAGCTCGATGAACCAGCTGGCCGAGGAGATTCGCAAGGCCATCGAGGGCACGCCGGTGGATCTCGAAAAGGACAAGATCGAGGTGCGGGTGGAAATGGCGAGCATCCCCGTCCCCCTGGAGGACGGTCCGGGCTTCGACGCACTGCTGGACGCGCTGGCAAACGCGTTGCAAAAAGCACCCTCCAGCAACGGCTATCACGAGGCGGGGCGCGATGAAATCTGAACCGGTTACCTGCCCGCCACCGGGGACTGCGCGATGATGACGCCTCCCGTACCCACGGACGAGGCGTCACGCCTCAAGCGCCTGGAGGAACTGAAACTCCTGTTCTCACCGGGCGAAGAACGTTTCGACCAGATCACCCGCCTGGCGCGCTTCGCCTTCGAGGTACAGATGGCGATGATCTCCCTGGTCAGCGAGAACCTCCAGTGGTTCAAGTCCGCACAGGGGCTCAGCGTGCCATGCACCTCGCGAGAGGTGTCCTTTTGCGGGCATGCCCTCGGACAAACCGAACCCCTGATCGTGGAGGACGCCACCCAGGACCCGCGATTCATCGATAACCCACTGGTGACGGAATGGCCATTCATCCGCTTCTATGCGGGTTATCCCCTGCAGATGGCGGACGGCAGCGTGATCGGCACACTTTGCCTGCTCGATTCGATCCCGCGCACCCTGCATCCGCGCCAACTCGAGCTGTTCCGCAGCCTCGCCAACTGGGCCAGCCACGAGATCGAAAGCAGCAACTCGGACGCGGACCAGCGCAACTTCCTGCAGAGCATGGACGACGCGCACCGGTCTGCTGCCGTCGATGCGATGACGCGTACCTGGACCCTTGAAAGCCTGCACACCCTGCTCGACATCAAGCGCGACGCCGGTGCCGGAATGGCCTACCTCGCGCGCGTACGCATCAACAATTTCCGGGGCCTGAGCGGACGTCACGACGGCAAGCGACTGGATTACATCATCTGGGAAATCGCCCAGCGCCTGCGCGCGAGTCTGGCGCCGCGGGACCTGCTGGCGCGTGCCGATACGGGCGAGTTCGCCATTTACATGAATCCGCTCCCGGGGCGTTCCATCGAGGACGCCGTGCGGGATATCCGCCTGCGCATCAAGGCCGAACCGGTTCTGATCGAAGGGGTTGAGATCCGCGCCAGCATCAGCATCGGCGTGGTTCCCGTGCTGTTGGATCAGGGCTATTCCTTTGACCGGTGCATGGCCGCGGCCAGCGATGCACTGAGCCAGGCGGGCAAGTCCGGCGGCCAGTACATCGCGGAAACCGACGCCTGAGCGGCGTCGCCCCCCGGAAACGTCCGCGTCAGGGCCGGTAGCCGCCCGGCCCGAAATCCCCGAACGGTTCATCGCGCTCGCGTACTGCTTCGCGAAATCCAGCCTCGGCTGCACGCTGCTGGAAGGCATAACCCTCCGGCGTGTGACGGGCGATTCCGTCGAAAACGGTGCCGAGGGCCTGGATCGCGGCAAGCCCCGAGGCATGCACGGACTGGTTCAGAAGTGATTTCATCATCACCAGCTGGTTGACCGGCACCCGGGCGATCCGCTCCAGGAGAGCCTCGCAACGGGCATCCAGTTCGTTGGCCGGCGCACTCTCTACCGCCAGGCCCCACTCCACGGCCTGGCGCCCATCCAGGCTGTCGCCGGTGAACAACAGTCGCTTGGCCTTCTCGATCCCGATCCGTTGCGCCCACAGTGCGGTGGTCGGCACCCCCCAGACCCGCGCC
>JBFGWM010000101.1:0-9463 GCA_041588495.1 Pseudomonadales bacterium
CAGTCAGCGTGGGCGCGGACGAAGTAGTGCGCGTTGGCGACGGTCATGCCCAGCCCGGCCTGGCGGATGGCGCGGAGGTCCGGAAGATCGTCGCCGATGTAGGCGACCTCCGCCATCTCCAGGTTCAGCTTCTCACACAGCTCACCCAAGGCGTCAGCCTTGTCCTCGCGCCCCTGGAACACGTGCTCGATGCCGAGGTCGTGGGCGCGCTTCGCGACCAGCTTGGTGGTGCGGCCGGTGATGATCGCGGTCATCACCCCGGTTTTCTGCAGCATCTTGATGCCGTGACCATCCAGGGTGTTGAAACTCTTCATCTCGTGACCGTCATCCGAGAAGTACAGGCGCCCGTCGGTGAGTACGCCGTCCACGTCGAACACCAGAATCCGCACCCTGGCGGCCTTTTCCCTGATCACCGTATCCATTGTTTCAGACTACTCCCGCCTGCAGCAGGTCATGCATGTTGAGGGCGCCCACTGGACGGTCGTCCTCGTCCACCACGACCAGACCGTTAATCCGGTTTTCCTCCATGATGCGCACCGCTTCGGCAGCGAGGCTGCCCGGGCTGATGGTGCGCCCATGGGGGGTCATCACTTCCTCGATCGTGGCCTGGCGCACGTCGATGTCGCGATCCAGAACGCGACGCAGGTCGCCGTCCGTGAACACGCCCTGGAGGCGCCCGTCATCGTCGACCACGGTGGTCATGCCGAGGCCTTTCTCGGTCATTTCCAGCAGCGCGTCCCGCATCATGCACGAGGTCGAGACGCGCGGCAGGCGATCGCCCCCGTGCATCAGGTCCTCGACCTTGAGCAGCAGCCGTCGGCCGAGGCTGCCGCCTGGATGGGAAAAGGCGAAATCCTCGGGGCTGAAGCCGCGGGCCTCGAGCAGGGCGATGGCCAGTGCGTCGCCCATGACCAGGCAGGCCGTGGTGCTCGATGTCGGCGCCAGGTCGTGGGGACAGGCTTCCTTGTCGACGCGGACGTCGAGGTTCACTTCGGCCTCCCGCGCCAGCGGCGAGTCGGGGTCCCCGGTCATGCTGATGAGCTTGGCGCCCATGCGCTTGATCAGGGGCAGGATGGTGAGTACTTCCGGGGTCTTGCCGGAGTTGGAAAGGGCGATGACCACGTCGTTTCCGGTGATCATGCCGAGGTCGCCGTGGCTGGCCTCCCCCGGATGCACGAAAAATGAGGGGCTCCCGGTGCTGGCGAGGGTGGCGGCAATCTTGTTGCCGACGTGCCCGGACTTGCCCATGCCGGTCACCACCGCGCGCCCGCTGCACTCGAGGATGATTTCGCAGGCCTTGACGAAATCGTCGTCGATGCGCGGCAGCAGCGCGCTCACTGCGTCCGCCTCGAGCTGGACGGTGCGCTTTCCGGAACTGATCAGGTCTTCGCGGCTGGTCATCAGGGTTGGCCGGGCGGGCTGCTTGGGAATATCCACAGAGTATAGCGACTTGCCCGCAGCCTGCGGCCCGGTTTCAGCCGAACGTGGTCATCCGGTAAACGGTTGCCAGGTAGACCACGTAGGCGACCAGCAGCACGCCACCCTCGGCGCGTCCGACGCGCGGTTCACGGGGAGGCGTCCAGGAAAAAATGAACAAGAGAACGGTCAGCGATGCCATGACCATGTAGTCCCGCCAGAAGGTGATGGCCTCGAGGGGAATCTCCGCGAACAGGCCGGGCAGGGCGAGTACGGCGAGCAGGTTGAACAGGTTGGAGCCGACCACGGTGCCGATGGCGATGTCATGGTGCCCCTTGAGTGCACTGGCCACCGCGGCGGCGAGTTCCGGGAGGCTGGTGCCGATGGCGACCACGGTCAGGCCGATGACCACGTCGCTGACCCCCAGCAGGCGCGCCATCTCGGTGCCGCCCCAGACCAGGATCCGCGAACTGACCAGGAGCAAAAGCAGGCCTGTGACCAGCAGGAAAATTGCTTTGCGGAGGGGCATTTGCGGCACTTCGTCCGCAACCTCGTGCTCGATCTCGGCGCTCTCGGGGGACTTGCGTCCCTGGGACACAAAGAGCCACAGGACGAGGACCAGGAAGGCCAGCAGGGACACCGCGTCGAGGAAGGTCAGGCGCAGGTTGAAAAGCACCACGCCCGCCAGTCCACTGGCCAGAAGCAAGAGCACGAACTCGCGCCGGAACAGGGCGGGGGGCACGATGACGGGGGCGATCAGGGCCGTGAAACCGAGCACCAGTCCGACGTTGGCGATATTGGAGCCAAGGGCGTTGCCCACCGCGAGGCCGCCGGCGCCGGTCGCCGCGGCAATTGCCGAGACCAGGATTTCCGGGGCCGAGGTGCCGAACGAGACGATGGTCAGTCCGATCAGGAGCAGGGACATGCCGAGGGCGCGGGCGGTGGCCGCGGCGCCGGTGACGAAGCGGTCGGCGCTCCAGGTCAGCATCACGAGGCCGCCGATGATGGCGGCAAGCGGGGCGAGCATCGTGAAACTCCCGTGGAGGGCCGGCGAAGGCGTGAAATTTACCGGCAGCGGACGGAGTTCCGCAACCCGGCACCGGCGCCAGTTAATAAATATATAACTTTATTGTTTTGCGCAATTTGCCGGCTATGGTAAGATTGGCTCTACTTTGACTTGAATGACGTTCGCTGTCGACTTCCCGTTCAGACCGCGTTAAGCCGGTCACGGGTACAAAGTGGCCATGACCGGGATTGTCCCGGAGTGGAGCGGGCGTGCCCGGGGCTTGACGAGGCCGGGGAAGTCGTAAGAATACACGCGGTCCACACGCCAGGCCGGGGGAGCCCGAGGTTCCGGCGCCGGGGTGGGGCTGCGAGCGTGTGTCGACGAGTCGCGGGAACAGGCGGCTGTCGCGAACAAGTTTTTTTAAGCTGCGACGGGCGCCAGGCGTGTGCCGTGGCGGCCGGTCGAACCAGTTTGAGTTTTTTCTAGGAGTCTGACATGCGTTTCGTAATTCGTTATTTCATGCTGCTTCCGCTGCTGTTCAGCGTTTCGCTCTGGGCGCAGGCAATCAGCCCGCACCAGGCGGTGGAGAATGCCACCAAGGATCTGCTGGCAACCATCGAGCGCGAACGTCCGAATTTCAAGGACAAGCCGGACCAGTTCTTTACGGCGGTCCAGGATGTGCTGCTGCCGTTCATCGATTTCGACACCATCGCGCGCCGGGTCATGGGGCAGTATTACGCGGCGGCCACGCCCGAGCAGCGCTCCGCCTTTGCCGAGGCGTTTCGCAACAGCCTGATCAAGACCTACACGAAGGGCCTGCTCGAGTACAACAACGAGGAGATCGTGGTTTTGCCGGCACGCGAGGGTGACCGCCGCGGCAACCGGGCGCGGGTGCAGATGGAAATCCGCTCCGCGACTGGCGCGACCTACCCGGTGACCTATTCGATGTACGAGTCCGAGGGTGGCCAGTGGCTGCTTGAGAACGTGACCATCAACGGCATCAACATCGGCCTGACCTTCCGCAACCAGTTCACCCACGCGGTGCGGATGCACAAGGGCAATATCGACAAGGTCATCGCCAACTGGTCCGCGGAGATCGGTGGCGGCGAGGGTACGGCGTCGAGGTAACCCGGTCTGGAGGCGCGCCCGCCCAGGGTGCGCCCCGGCCAGACGAGCGGAGTCCGCCCATGAACGCAAGCGAATTGAAGTCCATCCTCGAAAACGCGCTGCCAGAGTGTCGCGTCGAGGTCGACGGCGAGGGCGCCAATTACCAGGTCACGGTCGTTGGGGACTGTTTCGAGGGGTTGAGCCCGGTACGCCGCCAGCAACTCGTTTATGGCGGGCTCGGCAGTCTCATCGCCGATGGCACCGTGCACGCCGTTTCCATCCGCACCCACACCCCCGCCGAGTACCAGAAGGCAGCGCGCTTCAACATCGCCTCCGAATGAGTTTGATCTACACTTTCTGGATTGGGGCCCTACCCGGGGCATATCCGGTCAGGCAGTAGAGTACAGGTGCAGGCGGATGGAAAAACTCATCATTACGGGTGGCGGCCAGCTGGACGGGGATATCCGTATTTCCGGCGCCAAGAACGCGGCGCTTCCCATCCTCTCGGCGACCCTTCTCGCTGACGAGGCGGTGACCGTCACCAACCTGCCCCACCTCCACGACATCACCACCATGAACGAGCTGTTCCGCTGCATGGGCGTGGAACTGGTGCTCGGTGACAAGATGGGCGTGGAAGTTCATGCCAACACCATCAAGGAATACCGGGCGCCTTACGAACTGGTCAAGACCATGCGCGCGTCCATCCTCGTCCTGGGGCCGATCCTGGCCCATTACGGCCAGGCCGAGGTGGCGCTGCCGGGTGGTTGCGCGATCGGCAGTCGCCCGGTCGACCAGCACGTGCGCGGCATGCAGGCGCTGGGCGCCGACGTGCGGGTCGAGGATGGCTATATCAAGGCGCGGACCAACGGACCGCTGCGCGGCGCACGAATCTGCATGGACATGGTCACCGTGACCGGGACCGAGAACATCATGATGGCGGCGGCGCTGGCCGCGGGCACGACGGTCATCGAGAATGCCGCCCGCGAACCGGAGGTCACCGACCTCGCAAACTTCATCAATGCCATGGGCGGCAACATCACCGGCCAGGGCACGGACACCGTGATCGTGGAGGGCGTGGAGCGCCTGCACGGCTGCACCTACTCGGTGCTTCCCGACCGTATCGAAACAGGCACCTACCTGGTGGCCGGTGCGGCGACCCGCGGCAGGGTGATGTGCAAGGACACCTCTCCGCAGATACTCGATTCGGTGTTGCTCAAGCTCGAGGAGACGGGCGCGCAGATCAACACCGGTGAGGACTGGATCGAAGTCGATATGAAGGGCAACCGGCCGAAATCCGTCAACCTGCGCACCGCGCCATACCCCGCGTTTCCCACGGACATGCAGGCGCAGTTCATCGCCCTGAACGCGGTCGCCGAGGGCGTCGGAACGGTGACGGAGACCATTTTCGAAAACCGGTTCATGCACGTGCACGAGATGAACCGCATGGGTGCGGACATCCACCTCGAGGGCAATACCGCCATCATTACCGGCGTGGAGCACCTCAAGGGCGCTCCGGTGATGGCCACCGACCTGCGGGCTTCCGCGAGCCTGGTGATTGCCGGCCTGCTCGGCAAGGGCGACACGATCATCGACCGCATCTACCATATCGACCGCGGCTACGAGTGCATCGAGGAAAAGCTGCAACTGCTCGGCGCCAAGATCCGCCGCGTTCCGTCCTGAGCCGCGGCGGGCCTCGCCTGCCAATTTCGTTCCCGCTCACGTAAAATCCCGCTTTTGAGCCGCGGGTACCCGTCATGTCTTCGCCGTTGACCATCGCCCTGTCCAAGGGCCGCATTCTCGAGGAGTCGCTGCCGCTGCTGGCGCGGGCGGGCATCGAGCCGGCCGAGGACGTCAACACCAGCCGCAAGCTGATCTTCGAGACCCGCAATCCCGCGGTCCGCCTGATGGTCGTGCGTGCGACGGACGTGCCCACCTACGTGGAGCATGGCGCCGCGCAGCTGGGGTTTGTCGGCCGCGACGTGCTTCTCGAATACGGCAGCACCAACCTCTACGAGCCCCTGGATCTCGGCATCGCGCGGTGCAGGCTGATGACGGCCGCACCCGTGGAGCGGCAACCGGTCAGCGGGCGCATGCGGGTGGCGACCAAGTTCGTGAATATCACGCGCAATTACTTTGCCGAGCGCGGCGAGCAGGTCGAGCTCATCAAGTTGTATGGCTCCATGGAACTGGCACCGCTGGTCGGGCTCGCCGACTGCATCGTGGACCTCGTGGATACCGGCAATACCCTGCGCGCCAACGGCCTGCAGCCCCTGGAATTGATACTCGACGTCAGCACGCGGCTGGTGGTCAACAAAGCGGCAATGAAGGCCCGCCATGCCGAGGTCCGGGAGCTCGTCGGGCGCCTGGAAGCGTCGGTGGCCGGGGCGGGGGCGGAGTCATGAGCAGCGCACACCCGGCGATCGCCCGCCTGGACAGCCGCGATGCTGATTTCAACACGCGCCTGGACGCCCTGCTTGCGTGGCATGACGAGGAGCGCCCGGAAATCCTCGCCACGGTCTCGGAAGTTCTGGCCCGGGTGCGTGCCGAAGGTGATGCTGCGCTGTTGGAATACACGCGCCGTTTTGACCGCATGGAGGTGGCGGATGTCGCCGACCTCGAGATCGGGCCCGATGCCATGCGCGCCGCGTTCGAACAGCTTCCGGAGGCGGAGCGCGATGCGCTGGAGGCCGCTGCCGAACGGATTCGCGATTACCATCGGCGCCAGGTGCAACGTTCCTGGGAATATCGCGATGCGGACGGCAACCTGCTGGGCCAGAAGGTCACGGCCCTGGACCGGGCGGGTGTCTACGTTCCCGGCGGCAAGGCAGCCTACCCGTCATCCGTGCTCATGAACGTGATCCCGGCCAAGGTCGCCGGTGTCGGCGAGGTGGTGCTGGTGGCGCCGTCCCCGGGTGGCGATGCCAGTCCCATCGTGCTGGCCGCGGCGCACGTCGCCGGCGCCGACCGTTTCTTCCAGATCGGCGGAGCGCAGGCGGTTGCCGCGCTGGCCTGGGGCACCGCCAGCGTGCCCCGGGTCGACAAGATCGTCGGGCCCGGCAACGTGTATGTCGCGACCGCGAAACGGCTCGTGTTCGGCCAGGTCGGTATCGACATGATCGCCGGTCCCTCGGAGATCCTCGTGGTCTGCGATGGCAGGACCGATCCGCGCTGGATTGCGGCTGACCTGTTCTCCCAGGCCGAGCATGACGAGGATGCGCAGTCGATCCTGGTCAGTCCCGATGCGGAATTCCTTGATCGCGTGCTGGACGAGATGGCGGACCTCCTGCCGCGCATGAGCCGCCGCGATATCATTCGCGCCTCCCTGGAAAAGCGCGGGGCCCTGGTGCAGGTACGCGACCTCGATGAGGCCGCGCAACTGGTGAACCGGGTGGCCCCCGAGCACCTGGAATTGTCGGTGGAGGAGCCGGAGGTCCTGCTGGAGTCGATTCGCCACGCGGGGGCGGTTTTCCTCGGCAGGCACACACCGGAGGCTCTCGGCGATTACTGCGCGGGCCCCAACCACGTGCTGCCCACCTCGGGTACCGCGCGATTCTTTTCGCCCCTCGGGGTTTACGACTTCCAGAAGCGGACCTCGTTGATCGGTTGCTCTCCCCAGGGCGCGGCAAACCTTGCGGTGATTGCCTCGGCCCTGGCGCGTGGCGAGGGCCTCGAGGCCCACGCACTATCCGCGGAGTACCGTGGCAGCGGCGACGGCAAGCCGTCATGACCCGCGCCGCCGAGCTTGCCCAGCGCTGGGTGCGCGAGGAGATTCGCGCGCTGCGTGCCTATCACGTGGCCGATGCCGGGGGCCTGGTCAAGCTGGATGCCATGGAAAACCCGTATTCATGGCCTCCCGAACTGGTGGAGGCCTGGGGGGCGACCCTGCAGGCGGTTGCGGTCAACCGCTACCCGGATCCGCAGTCGGCAGGGGTGAAGGCAGCGCTGCGCGAACGCATGGGGCTGGGTGACGGAACCGGTCTGCTGCTGGGGAACGGCTCCGACGAGATCATCCAGATGCTGGCCCTTGCCGTGGCCGCGCCGGGGCGGACCCTGCTGGCGCCGGAACCCTCGTTCGTGATGTACCGCATGATTTCCGCGTTCACCGGGCTGGAATACGCGGGTGTGCCCCTGCGCGGTGACGATTTCGGCCTGGATCTTGAGGCCATGCGCGCACGAATCGAGGCCACCCAGCCGGCGATCGTGTTCCTGGCGGTGCCGAACAACCCGACCGGAAATTGTTTTCCGGAAGCGGACGTGCGGGCGGTCATCGAGGCTGCGCCCGGAATGGTGGTGATTGACGAGGCCTACACGGCGTTCAGTCAGGGGCATCTCCTGCACCTCGCGGAGGAGTATCCCCAGGTGCTGGTGATGCGGACCCTGTCCAAGGAGGGGCTGGCCGGGCTGCGTCTCGGAATCCTCGTCGGCAGCGAGGCGTGGCTGGGGGAGATCGAGAAGATCCGCCTGCCCTACAACATCAACGTGCTGACCCAGGCGGCGGTGCGATTCGCCCTTGCCCACGGGGATGTGTTCGAGGCGCAGACCGCGGCGATTCGCGCCGAGCGCTCAGCGCTTGCGGACGGCCTCGAAAAGATGCCCGGAGTTCATACGTGGCCCAGCGAGGCCAATTTCCTGTTGTTCCGCGTGCCCGAGGGCCGTGCCCAGGCAGTGTTCGCGGGTCTGAAGGGCGCCGGGGTGCTGGTCAAGTGTCTCGACGGAAGTCATCCCGCGTTGCGCGACTGCCTGCGGGTCACCGTGGGTACGGCGGAGGAGAACCGCTGTTTCCTGCAGGCCCTGGGTACCGTGCTCGACGAATCCTGAGCAACAGGCAATCAGCGCTGCCGGACCATGTTCCGGCGGTCCCGGGTTCCCACCTCGGCATCCATTTCCAGTTCACGGCCATCGCGCAGCACCCGCAGTCGGGCCTTCTGGCCCGGGCGGATGCGTGCGATGCGATCCATGGCCTGGCGGCCGTTTTCAACGGCTTCGCCGTTGATCTGCAGCAGCACATCGCCGGGGGCGACACCTGCCCGGTGGGCGGGTCCGTCGCGGAAAATCCCGGCGATGACAATGCCCCGCGGTCGCGACATGCCGAAGGACTCGGCGAGCTGGGGCGTGAGTTCCTGGATCTCGATGCCCAGCCAGCCACGGATCACCCTGCCGTGGGTGATGAGATTGCCCATGACTTCCCGGGCCAGGTTCGACGGGATGGCGAAGCCGATTCCCATGTTTCCGCCCGAGCGCGAGAAAATCGCGGTATTGATGCCGATCAGGCGGCCGTGGGCATCCACCAGTGCGCCGCCGGAATTGCCCGGGTTGATCGCCGCGTCGGTCTGGATGAAATCCTCGAAGGTATTGATGCCCAGGGAGCTGCGCCGGGTCGCGCTGATGATGCCCATGGTCACCGTCTGGCCCACGCCGAAGGGATTGCCGATGGCCAGGACCACGTCGCCCACCTGCATTTCGTCCGAGTCGCGGATCCGGATCGCGGGCACCCGGTCCATCTGGATGCGCAGCAGGGCGAGGTCGGTGTCCGGGTCGCTGCCCACCAGTTCGGCATTGGTTTCACGGCCGTCCCGCAGGGCGACGCGAATCTCGTCGGCCCCCTGGATCACGTGGTGATTGGTAAGGACATAACCGTCGGCGCTGACCACCACCCCGCTCCCGAGGCTGTTTTCCATGCGGCGCTGGCGCGGCATCTGGCTGTAGCCGAAAAACTGCCGGAAAAACGGATCCATGAGCAGTGGATGCACGGGTTGGGAGACCACCCGCGTGGTGTAGATGTTGACCACGGACGGCGCGGCCGCCTCGGTGCCTTTCGCGTAGGACACCGGGCCCATGGATTGGGCGGGTGCCGCACGGGTGGTGCTGACCAGCGGAATCGATGGCGTGGCCTGGAGGTCTTTCTCCGGCAGGCGCTCGATGATCAGGACGGCG
>JBFGWM010000102.1:0-9335 GCA_041588495.1 Pseudomonadales bacterium
AGGGCTGGATGTGCGGGTGCTCGAGGCGCGGGACCGCCCGGGCGGCCGCCTGCTCAACCACCGGTTCGCGCACGGCGAACACGTGGAGATCGGCGGCCAGTGGGTCGGGCCGACCCAGGACCGGGTGCTCAATCTCATCGACGAACTCGGCCTGCAGACGTTTCCGCTGTACAACGAGGGCGACAACCTGCTGTTCCACGAGGGACGGCTGTCCCGCTACACGGGAACCATTCCCGGTCTGCCGCCCCTGGTGTTGCTCGACGTGCTGCAGGCCCATCGCCGTTTCTCGAAGATGTGCCAGGAGGTGTCCCTGGACGATCCCGCATCCCATCCGCGCGCCGATGACTGGGACACCCAGACCTTTGAAACCTGGTTACGGCGCAACCTGTTCACGAACGGAGGCCGCGAGGTCATGCGCCTGATGACGCGGGCGGTGTTCTCCGGCGAACCCTGTGACATCTCCCTGCTGCATGCCCTGTTCTACGTGCATTCGGCCACCGATCTCGATTGCGTCACCAGTGTCGAGGGCGGCGCCCAGCAGGATCGCGTGGTCGGCGGGACGGCGCGGATTGCCGAGATACTTGCGGAGCGCCTCGGGGAGCGCGTGCATTATGGTTCACCGGTACTGCGCGTAGTGCAGGAACCGGATCATATCCTGGCTACGACTGCGGCCGGAAATTTCCCGGCCCGCCGGCTGGTGATGGCGATTCCGCCCACCCTCGCGGTGCGCATCCACTACGACCCGCCGCTTCCCGCCTGGCGGGACCAGCTCTGCCAGCGCCTGCCGGCGGGTTCGGTGATCAAGTGCGTCGCCGTGTACAAGCGGCCGTTCTGGCGCGAGGAGGGTCTGAGTGGCCAGGTCACCAGTGACACCGGCCCGGTACGCGTGACGTTTGACAACAGCCAGCCGGGCGCACCGACCGGCATGCTGATGGGTTTTATCGAGGGTGACGAGGCCCGTGTTCCCGAACTCCGGGATCCCGCGGCACGCCGCGAGGCGGTGCTCGACAGCTTCGTCCGATACTTCGGCTTCGAGGCACGCAAGCCGGTTGAGTACGTCGACCGCGACTGGTCCGCCGAGCAGTGGACCCGGGGCTGCTACACGGCGCATTTCCCGCCGGGTGTGTGGCGCCGCTGGGGTGGCCGGCTGCGTCAGCCCGAGGGCCTGATCCACTGGGCGGGAACCGAGACTGCACGGCGCTGGAACGGTTATATCGACGGCGCGGTGGAATCCGGCGAGCGCGCCGCGGCCGAAGTGCGGGCAGCGGCATGAGTAAGCGGGACATGCTGATTCACGCGGACCAACGCCATGTGTGACACCCAGGTCATTCTCAAGGACGGCGTCACCTGGTTCGCCAAGAACAGCGACCGCGAACCCAGCGAGGCGCAATTCGTGGTGCGCCTGCCGCGGGTCGAGAACGACCAGACCGCGCTGGTGCAGACGACCTACATGAACATTCCGCAGACGGCCCGCCGGCACGGGGTCATCCTGAGCAAACCCCACTGGATCTGGGGCGCCGAGATGGGCGTCAACGACCAGGGTGTGGCCATCGGCAACGAGGCGATCTTCAGCCACCTTGTCGACCGCAGCGCGGAAGCCCTGCTGGGCATGGACCTGTTGCGGCTCGGCCTTGAACGCGGCTACACGGCCAGGCACGCGCTCGAGGTCATCACCGAACACCTGCAGGAGTACGGGCAGGGCGGACCGGCCGGTTTCCGCGACAAGAACTTCCGCTATGACAACAGCTACATCATCGCCGATCGCGAGGAGGCGTGGATCCTCGAGACCGCGGGCAAACTGTGGGCTGCCCGCTGCGTCGGCCGTCACGCCGACCTCGGCGGGCACGCCGAGATCGGCGCCATCTCCAACTGCCTGACCATCGGCAGCGATTACGACCTCGCCGCGCCGGATCTCGAGGACCAGGCGCGCAAACTCGGCTTCTGGAACGGGCGTGGCGAGTTCAACTTCCGCGAGGCCTTCGATACCTGGTTCCTGCCGCATTTCGGCGGCGCGCATCACCGCCGTGCCACCAGCATCGCGACGCTGGAGGCCTGCGCCGCCGCGGAGCACCTGCGCCTTGCGCACCTGTGCGACAGCCTGCGCCGGCACCGCTCGGAGTCGGAGAATTTCGCCCGCCATGACAACCGCGACGTCTGCCTCCATGCGGGTGGGCGCACACGACCGTCGCAAACCTGCGGATCCATGGTGGCCCGCCTGTCCGCCGACACCGTGGACGATTACCTGTTCACCGGCAGCTCCGCACCGTGCCTGTCCCTGTTCAAGCCGGTCGACTTCAACGACTCGATCCGTTTCCACTTCCTGCAGGAGGAGGACGACGGCGTCACGGGAAGCTACTGGCACCGGCAGGAAAGCATTCACCGCCGCGCCCTGTTCAACCTGGAGTTCCGCGACGAGTACCGCCAGGCCCTGCGCGACGTCGAGACCGAGATCCTGTGCTGGATCCACGAGAGCAATCCGACGCAAGGCGCCGACGAGCACGAGGCGGACGAGATCGCCCGCCAGTGGCACGAAACCTGGCACAAGGAAGCCGCATTGTTGCCCCTGGAAACCGATTTCATGAGTTTTTACGGACATTTCTGGCGTAACCTCAACCGCCTCGATACGGTACTCTGAGCGACATGAAGATTCTCGTCGCACCCGACTCCTTCAAGGGCAGCATTCCCGCGGTACGCTTCTGTGAAATCGCCGCCAAGGCGATCACCGGCGCGGCGCCTGGCGCCGAGGTGGTTGCGATTCCGCTGGCGGACGGGGGGGAGGGTACCGTCGACTCGATCCTCTACGCGCTGGGGGGCAATCGCGTGGTCGCCACCGTGCTCGATCCCCTGGGCAACGAGATCGAGGCCGGCTACGGGCTCATCGATTCGGGCGCTTGCGCGGTCATCGAGGTGGCCGCCGCTTCCGGCCTGCCGCTGGTGCCGGAGCAGGCGCGCAACCCCCTCTACGCAACCAGCGTTGGAACCGGACAGCTTATCCGGGACGCGCTGGAACGCGGCTGCCGCCGGGTCATCATCGGCCTCGGCGGCAGTGCCACGAACGATGGCGGTGCCGGCGCCCTGCAGGCGCTCGGCTACGAGCTCCGCGACTGGAAGGGCAGGACCGTCGGCTACGGTGCCAAGGGCCTGTTGCGACTGCACGAGATCCGCGCCCATGCCGCGCACCCGGCCATCGCCGAGACCGAGTTCATCCTCGCCGCCGATGTCGACAACCCGCTGCTCGGACCCCAGGGGGCCACGGCGATCTTCGGGCCCCAGAAGGGCGCCCGGCCGGAAATGCTGCCGAAACTCGAACGTGGCCTCGAACTGTGGGCCCAGGCCCTGCGCGGGGTCACCGGTGTGGACGTGTCCCGAACGCCTGGCGGCGGCGCGGCGGGCGGCATGGGCGCGGGGTTCGCGGCCCTGCTTGGCGCCGATCTGCGCACCGGTTTCGCGGTGATGGACGAACTCATGGGCCTCGGCAGGCGATTCGACGAGCATGCCTTCGACCTGGTGATTACCGGCGAGGGGCAGTTCAGCGCCCAGAGCCTGCGCGGGAAGCTGCCGGTCAGCCTTGCGCAACTGGCCAGCCGCCACGGTGTGCCGGTGGTCGGTATCAGCGGTGACTCCGGCGACATCGACGAGGCCCTGCGCAATGCCGGGATCAACTGCCTGGCCAGCATCATCGACCGGCCCATGTCTCTCGGTGAAGCCATGAACAATGCCGAGGCAATGGTCTCGCGGGCGATATTCCGCCTGATGTCCACGCTGGTGACCGGCGCGCAAATTGGCGACAGGCTGGTCGCCGCGGGCCGTGCCGGGAACCTGCCGGAGCGCAACCAGTGACGGAGGCTGGCGCCCTGGAAACCGAAGGCCAGGAACTGCTGCTGCAACTGCCGCACATCACGCTCGCGGCACGGGCCTGGGGCCCCGAGGATGGTATTCCCGTGATCGCCCTGCATGGCTGGCTCGACAACGCGGCGAGTTTCGACCCCATGGCGCCCCACATGGCAGGGATCCGCCTGGTCGCGCTCGATTTCGCGGGACACGGGCGCTCCGCCCACCGCCCGCCCGGCGTCTTCTACCACATGGTGGACAATGCCTTCGACGTCATCGCGGTCGCAGACCGCCTGGGCTGGGAACAGTTCTCGCTGCTCGGCCACTCGATGGGCGGCATCATCGCCGCCTTCGTCGCCGGTTCATTCCCCGACCGCGTGCAGCGCCTCGGCCTGATCGAATCCCTCGGGCCCTACGTGAACCCGCCCGGTGAGGCGCCCGCGCAGCTGGCCAAGGCCATCCGCGAGATGGAGGCGCTCGCCGACAAGAAGCTGCCCTGTTACCCGACCCTGCAGGATGCCGTGGACGCACGCCTGCGCGGGTTTGGCAGCATTGGCCGCGATGCCGCACGACTGCTGGTGGAGCGCGGGCTGGTACGCGAACCCACCGGGTATTCCTGGTGTACCGACCCGCGCCTGAAGATGTCGTCGCCATTCCGCTTCACCGAGGAGATGGTGACCGCCTTCCTCGAGGCCATCGCCGCGCCCGTGTTGCTGGTCACCGGCGACCAGGGTTTCATGCCGCGCTTCGCGGCCCATGAGGGTCGCCTGGCCCATCTTCGCGAGATCACGGTCCGCGAGTTCGAGGGCGGCCACCACCTGCACATGGAAGAGGCCGCTGCCGCAATCGGCGAGTTGATGCGCGAATTCTTCGGAACCGGTTGAGGGTCGCATGCCGTTGGCTTCCCTATACCGCGCGGGCTGCTAGAATCGGCGCCCGCAGGGTGGAAAGGATGACTGTGAACGTGACGCTACCAATGAAACCCAGGATCCGACGCTGGAGCGAGGCGTGTCTCGCCATACTGGCCTGTCTTGCCGTATCGGCGCACGCGCCGGCCGCGGAGGACCTGCCTGGCGCCAGTGACCCGGATTCCCTGGCGCGTTACCCGCGCAGCTGGATCGTCGAGTATTCAGCCGAGTCCGCAAGCGAATACCGCCTGGCCCTCGGCCGACTGAAGAAGGCCAACAGCGTCGTACAGCCGGAGAAATCCCATCGCCTGGTCGGTGACCTGGCGCGGGTCACCTACCGGGTCCCGGACGGGCACGCCCCGGACCAGGTTTTTCGCTGGTACCGCGACCAGGTGGAGGCGCGCACCCGGGAAATCCTCTTTCTGTGTCACGGCCGCGAGTGCGGTCCGAGCAACGACTGGGCCAATGACCTGTTCGGCATACCCGTGCTCTACGGTCCCGACCGCGACCAGAGTTACATGGTGGCGCGCATAGCGGCGGGCGAGAGGGAGAAGTTCGTGGTCGTCTACACGATCCGCCGCGGCAACCGCCGGATCTATGCCCACGTCGATGAACTGACGGTCCGCGCCGGCGCCGCACGCGAGGTGCAGCCGAATCCCGCGACGCTGCTGTCCATGCTCCGCGAGCACCGCCGGGTAACGCTGCCCCGGCTTCGCTTCGGCGAGCAGCAGGAACTGCTTCTGGGCGAAAACGAAGGCATCGAACCCGTTGTCCAAGCTTTACAGCTCGACATCGTGCTGCAGGTCGCGGTGGTCGCCCATGCGCGTACCGGGCAGGGGCTGGAGGCCGATTTCCGGGTCTCCCAGGCGCGCGCACGCAACGTCGTGGACCTGCTGGTGAGGCGGGGCATTCCCCCGGAACGCCTGTATGCTCATGGCGCCGGTTCACTGTCACCGCCATACGATGCGAACGAGCCTGCAGAGCGGGTTGAGCTGGTGCTGCCCTGAGGAGGCGTCAGAAGTGGTACGCGCCCATCGTGATTCCAGTGGCGCCTGCAACTGGATCGACATCCGGCCTGACCGCACCCTGAGTTGGGGCCAGCTCCGCGTCGCCCTGCTGGTCATGACCATCCTCCCCCTGGTGATCGCGGTCGGGTTCACCCTGGCCGGCGCCTGGGTGATCCTGCCCCTTTCGGGACTCGAACTGCTCGCCGTATGGCTGGCCCTGTGGGCGGTGGCCGTGGCCGGGGAACAGCGCGAGGTCATTCGTTTCGACCGCGACTGGGTGACCCTGGAAAAGGGTCGCTACTACCCCCTGCGACGGCGACGGTTCCGGCGCCAGGCGGCACATTTCGATGTCGAATCCAGCGATCACCCGTGGTACGGGCCCCGCATCTTCCTGCGCCAGACGACGTGCAGCGAGGAAATCGGCGCGTTTCTCAGCGAGGCGGGCAAGCGTGACCTGGTGAAAATGCTGCACGGAGTGGTGGCGGAGGCGAACCAGGCGTCACGCCACGGCGCGCACTAGGAGTGGCGCGAATGGTTAAATAGTATACAGGCGCTGTGCATGGGGTATACTTTTACTGAGTGAATCAAGGCTTTTGACCATGCCCGACAACGGAATCAGCAGCGCATTCCCGCCCCCGGCGGCCGCCACGCGGCCCCTCGAGCAGGATGCGGATCGCGAACCCCGGGCCCGAGCACCCGGTGCTAACGAACCGGCGGCCCCCCGGGACAGCAACCGCGATGCCACGATCAATCCGCCCGAGGTCGTGGTCGAACTGAGGCAGACCGGGAACCCGGAGAACGACGGGGAGCCCGCCCGCGACCCGCAGTTGCGGCCCGGTAGCGAGGCCCGGCCCGACCTGTTTGCACCGGCCGCGGACAACACCCCGCGCGGGCCCGTGCAGCCGCTTGAGACGGGCGGCGCGGAGGAGCTCGACGCCGCCAACCCCCTCACGCCTGGCCGCGAGGCGTTACTCGACCCGGGCGAGGAGGCCCAGACCGCGCCGCCACAGACCCCGCAGGCCCCAGTCCCACCGGCTTCGCCACCGGCCGAAACCGTGGTGCAGAGTGCGGCAAACCCCGTGACTGCCCAGGTCAGCGTGGAACGGGCGGTGGAAACCCCGCCAGCTGAAGCCCCCAACCCGGTTCGAGAAAACCTGCAGGCGCCGGCCGTGCGCGCCGATCGGATCCAGGCGCCGGAGCCTGTGGCAACGCCGGAACCGGCGACACCGGCTCCTGCTGCAAACCGGGAATTGGCCGCCACCGCGCCAGCACCGGCAGCCGCACCGGAAACACCCGACACGGAGACCGCAGCGGCACCGGCTACGCCGCCGGCCCCCGCGGCAGCGCAGGGGTCGGAGCCCCGGTTGAACAGCCTGCAGCAACTGACGCGACCGTCGCCCGAGGACCTGATCGGCACCAACGTCGATATCCGCACCTGACCGGCGCCTTCAATCTGGAAATCACCACGAGTTCCGCGGCCTGTTGCCGCGGCGGCACGTTGTTGTCCGGCTGATCAGCCGATGAGGGAGAGAAACTCGGCCCGGGTGCTGGGATTGTTGCGGAATGCCCCCAGCATGACCGAGGTCTTCATCACCGAGTTCTGCTTTTCCACGCCCCGCATCATCATGCACAGGTGGCGCGCCTCGATGATCACCGCGACGCCGGATGCGCCGGTGACCTCCTGGACCGTGTCCGCAATTTCCTTGGTCAGGTTTTCCTGGATCTGCAGGCGGCGTGCATACATATCGACGATGCGCGCCACCTTGGACAGTCCGAGGACCATGCCGGTCGGGATGTAGGCCACGTGGCACTTGCCGATGAAGGGCAGCAGGTGATGCTCGCACAGCGAATACAGTTCGACGTCCTTGACCAGGATGATCTCGCTGGTCTCGGAGGGAAACAGCGCCCCGTTCACCACCTCGTCGACGCTCATCCGGTAACCCTGGGTCATGAACGCCATGGCGTCGGCGGCGCGCTTGGGGGTGTCGCGCAGGCCGTCGCGCTGGGGGTCCTCGCCGAGCTTGCGGATCAGGTCCAGATAAACTTTTTCCATGCCATGCTCCAGGGCTTTGGGCGCGTGCGCTCGGTCCCGCGGGGGGAGCCGGCAAGCATCCCGGCTATGCTACCATTGCAGCTTTCCGACCGGGGGGATGGATCATTGTCCGGCAACGCAGACGAAGCAGTCAACGACCTGTCCACGGTGCGCGATTTCATCCGCTGGGGCGCGAGCCGTTTCGAGGAAACCGGGCTTTTCTACGGGCATGGCACGGATAACGCCTGGGACGAGGCCAGTGGCCTGGTCCTGCACACGCTGCACCTGCCCTGGGACGTCAGCCGCGATGCCCTCGACGCACGCCTGACCCGCAGTGAGCGCAAGCGCGTGGCTGACGTGATCCGGCGCCGGGTCAAGGACCGCGTGCCGGCAGCCTACCTGACCTCCGAGGCCTGGTTCGCAGGAGTCCAGTTCTACGTCGACGACCGCGTGCTGGTACCGCGTTCACCGATCGCCGAGCTCATCGAGAATGCCTATGAACCCTGGCTTCCGCCCGGCTGTGGCGGGCGCATCCTCGACCTGTGCACCGGCAGCGGCTGCATCGGCATCGCCACCGCGCTGGTGCTGCCCGAGGCCCGGGTCGACCTGGCGGACATCTCCGCCGATGCGCTCGAGGTCGCCCGCACCAACATCCGCCGGCACGGTCTCGAGGACCGCGTGGAAGCGCTGCAGGGTGACCTGTTCGCCGCGACCCAGGGACGCAGCTACGAGTTGATCGTGTGCAACCCGCCCTACGTGGACGCCATGGAAATCGCCGGCATGCCGGAGGAGTTCCGCCACGAACCGGCGCTCGGCCTGGCCGGCGGCGAGGACGGTCTCGACCTGGTGCGACGCATTCTGCAGGAAGCACCGGACTACCTCGACGAGGAAGGCATTCTCATCGTTGAGGTCGGCGAGTCCTCCGGCGCCCTGATCAGCGCTTTTCCCGAGGTGCCGTTCTTCTGGTTCGAGTTCGAACGGGGCGGCCACGGCGTGTTCATGCTGACCGCGAAGCAGTTGCGGCAACACCGCGACGTGTTCGCCATGGCCGAGGCCTGAGGAGCGCGAGCCGGGATGCCAGGGAACAGTTTCGGAAAGCTTTTCACCGTCACCAGTTTCGGCGAGTCCCACGGGCCCGCGCTGGGCTGCATCGTGGATGGCTGCCCGCCCGGGCTGGAGATCGACGAGGCCTACATCCAGGCCGATCTCGACCGCCGCAAGCCCGGCACCTCGCGGCACACCACCCAGCGACGGGAACCGGACAGTGTGAAAATCCTCTCCGGGGTGTTCGAGGGACGTACCACCGGCACCCCGATCGGGCTGCTCATCGAGAACGTCGACCAGCGTTCGAAAGACTATGGCAAGATCGCCGACCAGTTCCGGCCGGCCCACGCCGATTACACCTACCAGCAGAAATACGGCTTCCGCGATTATCGCGGAGGCGGGCGCTCGTCGGCCCGGGAAACCGCGATGCGGGTCGCCGCGGGCGCGATCGCCCGCAAGTACCCGCAGGAATCCGCCGGCATCGCGATTCTCGGCTGGCTCAGCCAGCTGGGC
>JBFGWM010000103.1:0-9305 GCA_041588495.1 Pseudomonadales bacterium
TCCGCCTCGTCCGAGAAGAGGACCGCGTCGCCGTCGAACGCGAAGCGCAGTTCGTCGGTATCGCTGCCGCGGGCGCGGGACGGCAGGATGGTCGCCGCGGCGTGGCCGTCATCCAGGGCCCGGCGCACGTCGTCCGGGTCGGTGGACAGGAACAACTGGCTGCCGAACCCGCTGACGTAGCGATAAGGGCTCTGCCCGCCACAGAACGCGGCCCGGGTGATCTTCAGCCCGTGGTGTTCGATCGAATTGAAGACGCGCAGCCCGGTATCGGCGCTGTTGCGGGACAGGAGGATGATCTCCACCCGCGGCTCGCCATCGAGGAGGTCATTGATGCGCAGCAGCTTGCGCGCCAGGCTGAAGGCCTGACCGGGCTCCAGCACGCGTTCCTCGTTGTCGATCTGGTACTGCCGGTACGCGTCCAGGCCCTCCTCGCGGAACACCCGGTCGCTCTCCTCGAGGTCGAACATTGCACTGGAGGTGATCGCCACCACCAGGCGGTTGCCGAGATCCTTGCCCATGACTCGCTCCTGTAACCTGTCGGGACGATTATAGGCCTGCCCGGAGGCTCGCCAGGTGAGCCCGCAAACGCGCAAGCGGCGCGCGAAAACGGTATAATGCCGCGTCCAGACTCACCGTAACCAATTGCAGGAACAATGGAAACACTCTCGGTTTTCCGCCAGACGCTGAAGGGCGCGCTGCGCATCGGCCAGACCGGCCGTATCCTCGCCGTGACCGGGGCCCGCTGGCTCACCGGCGATCGTCCGCCGACGCCGCGCCTGCTGCGTCGCACCTTCGAGCGCCTCGGCTCCACCTATATCAAGCTGGGCCAGTTCATCGCCAGTTCCCCCTCGATTTTCCCCCTGGAATACGTCGAGGAGTTCCAGTACTGCCTGGACCGCACCGAGCCGCTGCCCTTCCGCATCATGGAAAAGGTCATCCGCGAGGGGCTGGAGCAGCCCATCGACGAGGTCTTCGCCGAAATCAATCCCGAACCCCTGGCCTCCGCATCCATCGCGCAAGTGTACGCCGCGCGGCTTGTCACCGGCGAGGAAGTGGTGATCAAGGTGCAGAAACCGGGGGTGCAGGACATCCTGCTCACCGACCTCAATTTCCTCTACGTCAGCGCCCGGGTGATGGAGTTCATCGCCCCGCAGCTGGCGCGCACCTCCCTCTCCGGGATCATCAACGAGATCCAGCGCACCATGATGGAGGAATGCGACTTCTACAAGGAGGCCGCCAACCTCGAGACCTTCGCCAAGTTCCTCGAGGACAGCGGGAACAAGATGGCGGTGGTACCCCGCGTCTATCCCGAGGCCTCGTCGATGAAGGTGCTGACCATGGAGCGCCTGCACGGGGTGCCGCTCACCGACCTGGAAAGCATCCGCAAGTACTCGGACAACCCCGAGCAGACCCTGATCACGGCCATGAACACCTGGTTCGACAGCCTCATGGGCTGCGAATTCTTCCACGCGGACGTGCATGCCGGAAACCTCATGGTGCTCACCGACGGCCGCATCGGCTTCATCGACTTCGGCATCGTCGGGCGGATCCGCCGGGAAACCTGGACCGCCATGGCCGCGTTCATGACCTCCATCGCGATGGCCGATTTCCGCACCATGGCGGAGTCCATGGCCACCATCGGCATCACCAAGGACAAGGTCGACACCGCGCAACTGGCCAGCGACCTCGAGGACCTGTACGCCCGCTTCCGTTATTTCGATCCGGAGAGCATGATCTCGGGCGGCGTCGAGGAGCAGGAGATCAACCGGGTCATGCTGGACATCGTGGAACTGGGCGAGCGCCACGGGATCCGCTTCCCCCGCGAATTCGCCCTGCTGTTGAAGCAGTTCCTCTACTTCGACCGCTTCACCCGCATCCTGTCGCCGGATCTCAACTTCATCCTCGACGACCGGGTGTCGATGTTGCCCGAAAACCTCCTGCGCCACTGAGTACCCGTGAACAATCCCCGGGAAAAGTCCCCGCGAACGGAACGTTTTGGCGATACAATACCTCCAAGAGCAAGCTCATGAACTCCACCACTGACCTGTCGGGCACCGATGCCGCAATGACCGAAACCAGACTGCAGAACGTCAACGTTCTTTCCCAGGACGTGCTGATCACGCCCAAGGAACTGAAGGAGATGATCCCGGTCACCGAGACCGCGCGGGAGACCGTGCTGCGTTCCCGGGAAGCCGTGCAGAACATCCTGGACCGCAAGGACCATCGCATCATGGTGGTGGTCGGGCCCTGCTCGATCCACGACCCCAAGGCCGCCCGCGAGTACGCCGGACGCCTGCGCGAACTGGCCGCGGAGGTCTCCGACACCCTGTACATCGTCATGCGGGTCTACTTCGAGAAACCGCGCACCACGGTCGGCTGGAAGGGCCTCATCAACGACCCGTTCATGGACGACTCGTTCCAGATCGACAAGGGCCTGGAAATCGGCCGCCGCCTGCTCCTCGACATTGCCGAGATGGGCCTGCCGGCCGGTACCGAGGCCCTCGACCCGATCTCGCCCCAGTACGTCCAGGACCTGATCACCTGGTCGGCCATCGGTGCGCGTACCACGGAGTCCCAGACCCACCGCGAGATGTCCAGCGGCCTGTCCACCGCGGTCGGCTTCAAGAATGGCACCGACGGCGGACTCGGCGTGGCCATCAACGCCCTGCAGTCGGTGGCGCACCCGCACAGTTTCCTGGGCATCAACCAGAACGGCCAGGTCTCGGTGATCCGCACCAACGGCAACCCGTATGCACACATCGTGCTGCGTGGCGGGGGCGGCAAGCCGAATTACGACTCGGTCAGCGTGGCCCTCTGCGAGCAGGAACTGGAAGCCGCCGGCATCCGCCCCAACATCATGGTCGACTGCAGCCACGCCAACTCCAACAAGGACCCGGGCCTGCAGCCCCTGGTGGTGGAAAACATCGCCAACCAGATCCTCGAGGGCAACCGCTCGATCATCGGCCTGATGCTGGAGAGCAACCTCGGCTGGGGCAACCAGAAGATTTCCGGGGACCTGTCCGAACTGCAATACGGCGTGTCGGTCACCGATGCCTGCATCGACTGGGATACGACCCACAAATGCCTGACCGAAATGCGTGAGCGCCTGCGCGAGGTGCTCCCCCAGCGCAACACAGCAGGCTGAGGGGCCTCACCAGCAGGGCAAGGGAAATCCACATGGCCGCAAGCAACAAGTTCGCCTCCGCGATCGAGAAGATCAGCCTGCTCCCGCAACCGGTGCGCGGCAAGGCGGTCACCACCCTGTTCGGAGCGGTGGTCAAGTTCTTCCGCACCGGGCGCCTGGAAATCCTCGAACTCGAGCCGAACCGCGCACACCTGCGCATGAAGAACCGCAAGCGCGTCCAGAACCACATCGGCACCCCCCACGCCGCGGCCATGGCCCTGCTCGCGGAGTCGGCGACCGGGCTCGTCGTCGGCATGAACCTGCCGGACGACCGCGTGCCCGTGCTGAAGACCCTGCACGTCGACTACGTGAAGCGCGCCACCGGAGGCCTCGAGGCGGTGGCCAGGCTCACCGACGCCGACATTCAGCGCATCCAGTCGGAACCCAAGGGCGACGTGGTGGTGCCGGTCACCGTCACTGACAGCAAGGGTGTCGTGCCCATCGAGTGCCAGATCACCTGGGCGTGGACCCCCAAGCGCCGCTAGCCGCCCTGCCCCGCCCCTTCTCCTCCGAACCGCTCCCGCCTGCCCGGCGCCACGCACGGTCCGTGCGCGCTTTGTCTATGCTACGAGTAGGGATATTGACCCGGTCCGGGATACGCGCGGCACATGGATCTTTACGAAGTCATCGAGATCATCAACAACCTCGAAAGCCGCATCAACACGGCCCGCAACTATTTCGCGCTCGTGGTCCTGGCCACGGTGGGCTGGCTGTTCAGCCGCGGCGAGAACCCGCTCCAACTGCTCGACGGCATCATGCTCGCGGTGGGCCTCTCGATCTTCTTCGCGCTGAACATCGTCATGTACATGCGCGCGGCCTCCATGCTGAAGGGCGCCCTGCAGGAACGCGCGGCGATCGTCGCCCAGAGCGAGGTTCATTCGGACGAATTCCGCCGCAAGCTGCTCAAGGAAAGTATCGGCGTGGAAATGCACCTGTTCTGGATCGTCCACCTGGTGGTGGACGGGCTGGTGCTGGCAGCGATCTTCATCAATATCGACTACTGAGCCACCCATGTCCGCCCTGCGAACAGCAGCCTGCCTTGTTGTACTGGCCTGCATCGCCGTGGCCTGTACCACGGCCTCGAAGCCGGACCTGCGTCGCCTGTACGCGATGCGCGCCAGTTACGCGGAACAGCCACCGCTGATCGTTATTCCCGGGATCATGGGCTCGGAACTGGTCGACCGCGAGAGCGGCGCCGAGGCCTGGCCCGGAAACTGGTGGAAACTGGCGACCAGCCGCTATGCCGACCTGGCGCTGGACATCGACCCACAGACCCTGGAGCCGCGCCCCAGCCGCCTGGTACCCGCCGATATCACCGAGCAGGCCCTCGGCATCGATTTCTACGGGCAGTTACTGCACACCCTGATCCGCTTCGGCGGCTACGTGCGCAGCGAGCCCGGCGAGCCCGCGCCAGCGGATGCCCCACCCCGGCTTTACGTGTTCGCCTACGACTGGCGCCAGGACAACGTGGAGACCGCGCGCCGCCTTGATGCGCTGGTCGAGCAGGTCCGCCGGGACCACGGCGACCCGGATCTCAAGGTCGACGTGGTCGCCCACAGCATGGGCGGACTCGTGGTGCGTTACTACCTGCGCTACGGCACCACGGACGTGCTCGACGACAACGAGTTCCCGGTGAACCTGCACGGCGCGAACCGGATTCGCCGGGTGGTACTGCTGGGGACGCCCAACCTGGGGTCCATCACCTCGCTGCACTCGTTCCTGAAAGGCATCCGCGTCGGCCTGCGCAGGATCCCGCCCGAGGTACTGGCGACCATGCCCAGTATCTACCAACTCTTCCCGCACCCGATTCTCGACTGGCTGATCACCGCCGAGGGCCGGCCCCTGGACCGCGACCTGTTCTCCCGGGAACTCTGGGAGCGCTTCCAATGGTCCATTTTCGAGCCCGCGCTGGCCGCTCGACTGGCCGCCGAGGGACACGACATGGACACCCTCCGCGCCTGGTTCGGCAAGCGCCTGGAACGCGCGCGGCGTTTCGTGTGGTCACTGAGCGTGGCGCTCCCCGAATCACCCATCCAGTTCATCGTGCTCGGCGGAGACTGCCGGCTCACCCCGGCGCGGGCGCTGGTCGAGGAGGTCGATGGCGAATCGGTGATCCGCCTCTACCCGGGGGAGATCAAGCGGCCCGTGGCGGGCGTCGACTACGAGCAACTGATGCTGGAACCCGGCGACGGCCGCGTCACCAAGCCCTCGCTGCTGGCCCGCGACAGCCTCGACCCCTCGGTTCCACGCCACGAGTGGTCGTTCTTCCCCCTCGCGTTCTCGTTCAGCCTGTGCGAGGACCACGACACCCTGACTGGCAACATCAACTTCCAGGACAACCTGCTCAACGTGCTGCTGACACGCACCCGCGACGGGCAGTGAGGGTGGGGAATGGAAACGTCCCGCGAGCGCGGGCGCCGTCAGGCGATGACGGAGAACGCGGTGTCCACGGACTCGCGGAGTTCCTGGCGTGTGGCGCCACTGCGGGCCCGCGTGCGCAAGCCGAGCATGGTGTCCACCAGGAAACGCGCGAGCCGGTCCGGATCGCTGGTCGCGGCGACCTGCTCCCGGGCCTGGGCCCGGCACAGCGTGTCGCGGAAAACCTCCTCGACGCGGGCCAGTTTGGCATTGGCCTGCGCGGCCAGGTCCTGGTCCAGTTGGGACTGCTCGCTGACGGTGTTGGCCACCAGGCAGCCCTTCTGCAGCAGGTCCTCCGGCAGGTCCAGCAGCGCCACGTCGAAGAACCGGCGCAGCGCGCCCAGGGGATCCGTCTGATCGGCGAAGACGCTCGCGACCATCTCGCGGAGCATCCCGTCGTAGCGTTCGAGCGCCTCGAGGAACAGGCTGCGCTTGTCACGGAACGCGGCATACAGGCTGCCGCGGTTGATCTGCATGACGTCCAGCAACGCCTGCACGGAAGTGCTTGAGTAGCCGCGGGCCCAGAACAGGTGCATGGCGGAATCGAGAACCTCGTCGCGGACGAATTCAGCGGGCCTGGGCATGGACGGGTTGCCTCGCGGGTGGAGATGGCGCGTACAGGGAGGTGAGTATATATCCGGATCGTGAATGCGACCAGAATCTACCGGGCACGGCCGCGCTCGCACCCTGACCGGAACCCCGACCTACTTGTAATAGGCGTTCTCACGCTGGCTGTGATCGGTGACGTCGACCACCGACTCGAGTTCGGGAATGCGCTCCTTCAGGGTGCGCTCGACACCCTCCTTGAGGGTCACGTCGACCATTCCGCAGCCCTGACAACCGCCACCGAACTGCAGCACCGCGGTTTTGCCGTCATCCGCCAGTTCGTGGAGACTGACCATGCCGCCATGGGAGGACAGGGCCGGGTTGATCTCGTTGTAGAGGATGTAATTGATGCGATCCTCCAGGGGGCTGTCGTCGCTCACCTTCGGCGCCCGGGCATTGGGAGCCTTGATGGTCAGCTGGCCACCCATTTTGTCGGTGGCGTAATCGATCAGCGCCTCCTCCAGGTACTGCTCGCTGCGCGCATCGACCCAGGCGTGAAAGCCCGCGTAATCGATCCGCTGGTCAGTTTCCTCTTCCTCGCCCGGCTTGCAGTAGGCAATGCAGGTCTCCGCGTAAGGTGTCCCGGGCCGGGTCACGTAGACGCGGATCGCCATGCCCTTTTCGTCCTGCTTGGAGAGCAGGTCGGCAAGGTATTCCTGGGCGGACTCGGTAATAGTGAACATGAAGGCTTCGCTGTCGGTCTGTCGATAACTGAATTGTACCGCAGGCGGGAACTGTCGGGGAAACGACCGAGCTTCCGTTATAATGCCGTTTTTTCCGGCTGGCGCCCACATGTCCACTGACACCCGAAGCGAACGCATCCGCCTCCTGCACGCCGCACTGGAGCAGCGCATCCTGCTGCTCGACGGCGCCATGGGCACCATGATCCAGCGCCACAAGCTCGACGAGGCCGGCTACCGCGGTGCGCGTTTCGCCGACTGGGGCCAGGACCTGCGCGGCAACAACGACCTGCTGACGCTCAGCCAGCCGCGCATCATCCGCGACATCCACGCCGCCTATTTCGACGCCGGCTGCGACCTGGTCGAGACCAACACGTTCAACTCGACCCGTATCGCCCAGGCCGACTACGCGATGGAGGACCTGGTGCCGGAACTGAACCGGGAGGGCGCGCGCCTGGCCCGCGAGGTGGCTGACGAGTTCACGGCAAAGACCCCTGACCGCCCGCGCTGGGTCGCCGGCGTCCTCGGCCCGACCAACCGCACCGCGTCGATTTCGCCGGACGTCAACAACCCGGCCTTCCGCAACGTCACCTTCACCGAACTCGTGGCCACCTACCTGGAGGCGGCCCGGGCACTGGTCGAGGGTGGCGCCGACATCCTGATGATCGAGACCGTGTTCGACACCCTGAACTGCAAGGCCGCGATCTTCGCCGTCCAGGAGTTGTTCGACGAACTCGGCTTCGAGCTTCCGATCATGATCTCGGGCACCATCACCGACGCCAGCGGACGCACCCTCACCGGGCAGACCACCGAGGCGTTCCTCAACTCGGTCATGCACGCACGACCGCTGTCCATCGGCCTCAACTGCGCCCTGGGCGCGGCCGAGTTACGCCCGTACGTTGAGGAACTCGCCACGCGGGCGGCATGCCCGGTCAGCGCACACCCCAATGCCGGGCTGCCCAACGAGTTCGGCGAGTACGACGAGACCCCGGAGGAAATGGCCGCCATCCTCGACGAGTTCGCGGCGAGCGGCTTCCTCAATATTGTCGGCGGCTGCTGCGGCACCACCCCGGAACACGTGCGGGCAATCGGCGAGGCGGTGGCAAAACATGCCCCGCGGAAGGTCCCGGAGATCGAGCCGGCCTGCCGGCTCAGCGGGCTGGAGCCGTTCAACATCACCGCGGACTCCCTGTTCGTCAACGTCGGCGAACGCACCAATATCACCGGTTCCGCGCGCTTCGCCCGCCTGATCCGCGAGGAGGACTACGACACCGCGCTGGAGGTCGCCTTGCAGCAGGTACAGGCCGGCGCGCAGATCATCGACGTCAACATGGACGAGGGCATGCTCGACTCGCAGGCCGCGATGATCCGGTTCCTCAACCTCATCGCCTCCGAGCCGGACATCTCGCGGGTGCCGATCATGATCGACTCCTCCAAGTGGGAGGTGATCGAGGCCGGCCTGCAATGCGTGCAGGGCAAGCCGGTGGTGAACTCCATCAGCATGAAGGAAGGCGAGGACGACTTCCGCGAGAAGGCCAGGCTGTGCCTGCGCTACGGAGCGGCGGTGATCGTCATGGCTTTCGACGAGGAAGGACAGGCCGACACCGAGGCGCGCAAGAACGCGATCTGCAAGCGCGCCTACGAGATCCTGGTGAACGAGGTCGGCTTTCCGCCCCACGACATCATCTTCGACCCCAACATCTTCGCGGTGGCCACCGGGATCGAGGAGCACAACAATTACGGCGTCGATTTCATCAACGCCTGCGCCTACATCCGCGACAACCTGCCCGGCGCGCTGTCCTCCGGCGGGGTCAGCAATGTTTCGTTCTCGTTCCGCGGCAACAACCCGGTGCGCGAGGCGATCCACGCGGTGTTCCTGTACCACGCGATCCGCGCCGGCCTGCGCATGGGCATCGTCAACGCCGGGCAGCTCGCCATCTACGAGGACATCCCCGCGGAACTCCGTGAGCGGGTCGAGGACGTGGTCCTCAACCGCCGTCCGGACGGCACCGAGCGCCTGCTCGAGATCGCCGAGCAGTTCCGCGGCGACGGCGCCGTCCGCCAGGAGGAGGACCTGGCCTGGCGCGAATGGCCCGTGCAGAAGCGCCTGGAGCACGCGCTGGTCAAGGGCATCAATGCCTACATCACCGAGGACACCGAGGAGGCGCGCCTCGCCGCCGAACGACCCATCCACGTTATCGAGGGCCCCCTGATGGCCGGCATGAACGTGGTCGGCGATCTGTTCGGGGCCGGCAAGATGTTCCTGCCCCAGGTGGTGAAAAGCGCCCGCGTGATGAAGCAGGCGGTGGCCCACCTGATCCCGTACATCGAGGCCGAAAAGGACGAGACCTCGCGGGCCAAGGGCAAGGTGGTGCTGGCCACGGTGAAGGGCGACGTACACGACATCGGCAAGAACA
>JBFGWM010000104.1:0-9160 GCA_041588495.1 Pseudomonadales bacterium
CACCCTGCACAATACCTTCCTGGTCACCGGCGGGGCGCCGTTCCTGAAGCGTGGGCAGGTCATCGCACCGGCCACGCCCGGGGAACTGGACCACCGTGTGCGCGACGAGGCGCAGTCCGAAAACATTGACATCGCACCGACCGTTGCCTGGCTGCTGGGCATGAAGGGAATCGAGTTCGACGGCCGCCCGATCAGGGAGGCCTTCGATTTCAAGGGCGCGGGCATGAAGAAGCCGATGAAGGGTTCCTGCGGCGCACTCTGAAGCCCCCTCTGGAAACAGGGCGAGCGCTCAGTCCTCGAGAATCTGCTTGAGCAGTCCCTTCACGCTGGCCGGTTCGAAGGGCTTGTCGCAGATCGCGGAGACGCCCGCGGTGCGCACGGAACTCAGGCGCGCGGAATCCTGCTCGGAAGTCACCATCAGGATCGGAATGTCCATCTGCCCGGACCGGGTGCGGATGAACGCGGTGAGTTCCTCGCCATCCATCTCCGGCATGTTGTAGTCGGTGACGATCAGGTCGAAGCGGTTTTCCTCGAGAATCTCCACCGCCTCCACGCCGTTCTTGGCCAGGGTGATGTTCTCGATACCCATGTCGCTGAGCACCCGCTTCAGGTGGTTACGGGCCATCGCGCTGTCGTCCACCAGCAGGACCCGGAGGTCCTCGACGTCATATAGCTCCAGCACCAGTTCGTCCGGCTGCAGAAAGTCGAGGGCGGAAGCCAGGGCATTGCGCAGGTCGGCGCCGTCAAATGGCTTGGGCAGGATGGCCACCACGCCGGCCTGCCGTATGGGATCCAGGTTCTCCCACTTCTGCTCGCTGGACACCAGCATGAACGGCAACTCGCGCAAATCGGGATCTTCACGCAGGGCCTCCACCAGGTCGGTACCGGTGCCATCGGGCAGGTACATGGCGCTGGTCACCAGGTCCGGCTTGTACTGCTTGACCTTGTCCAGGGCGGAGGCGATGGAATCAGCCTCGTCCAGCTTGCTGATACCCGCCTCTTCCAGCTGGCGACGGATGATCTTGCGCTGTGGCACGGAGGGTTCCACGAGCAGGATCGAGAGGTCTCTGATTCCCAGTCCGGACATCGAAAAGCCATCCGCAAAAGACGTCGGCCAACCAGCGGCCGATTCGCTTCCAGCATAGCAGAACAGCCCTCCGGGAACGTTCCCCGCGGTCCCGGCCTCGGCTACACTGGATCGAGGCGGCACGCCAGCTTCCCGGAAATCCCATGAGAGCCTTTATCCGCCACCCGGTGACCATACCCATCTCGCTACGGACGGCCGATTCGGGCGGCCAGAGCGAACTCAGCCAGGATGTCGGCCTCGGCGGCCTGGCCCTGGAATGGCCGGAGGCCCTCGAACCCGGCGCCAGCGTGCACATCCACATCGACATCGTGCGCCCTCCCTTCTCCACCCGCGGGCGGGTCGCATGGAACCGCCCCATGGGCGACCGCTACCTGCTGGGAATCCGCTTCCTGGACCAGGATGATGCCTACCGCGCGCGCATGGTCGAGCAGGTCTGTCACATCGAGCATTACCGCCGGGAAATTTTCCGCGAGCAGGGGCGCGAACTCAGCGAGGACGAGGCTGCCCGGGAATGGATGGAAATCTACGCGCGGGACTTTCCCGGGACCTGATCCGCATCGTGGAGCGGTCCTCGGTGACGCAAACGCTCTGCTATTCTTTACAGTTGGAAATCCCACTGTCCGGCACACCGCGAACCGGCAGCCCCGCAGCATGGGACACAGGCAAACCTGACCGGTGCAGACCTATCTATGGCCATGAACGAAGCCCCGTCTGATTCGAACTGGATGCTGCCCGCGGCCATCGCCGTGTGCGGCGGCGCGGTACTGATCGCCGCGTGGATGGACTCCAGCATGGCCGGCGCCGGCGCCGGCGTTCTGACCCTGGCCGTGGCCGGCTGGGCGTGGGCCTGGAGCGGCCGGGCCGGAGAACTGGCAACCAAGCACATTGCCGCACTGGAGGCGCGCCTGTCCCGTGGCGGTGGCGCAAATGAGCGCGAGGCCGCGGCGGCCGCGTTCCGGGAAGCGATCGAGCAGGTATTCTCCCACGCTCTGCCGACCTGGAAGAGCCACCTGGACGCCTGCAACGACACCTTGAACAACGCGTCGCGTTCCCTGGCCTCGCGCTTCGAGGAGATCGACCAGAGCCTCGAGGCGATCCGCCAGAGCCAGACCACCGGCAGGCGGTCCGGCTTCGACGAGATCGATTCCACCGAGGAAGAGGAGGAGGTGCACAGCGATTCCCCGGAAATGCTCGACAAGCTGCGGCAGGTGGCGGAAGCACTGCGCGACTCGGTGCAAATGAAGAACAGCGCGATGCAGCAGATCGAGACCCTTGAGCAGTTCACTGAGGACCTGCGCAAGATGGCCGAGGACGTCGACAAGGTCGCCAAGCAGACTGACCTGCTGGCTCTCAACGCGGCGATCGAGGCGGCACGGGCCGGAGAGGCGGGACGCGGCTTCGCGGTGGTCGCCGACGAGGTGCGGACCCTGGCCAAGGTGGCCGAGGAAACCGGGCGCAACATCATCGGCAAGGCCAACGACATCCAGACCCACATCGGCCACACGCTGACTGCCGCCAAGGAGTCTGCGGAGAAGGAAAACCGCCTGCTGAAAGAATCCGAGGAATCCATCGACATCGTGCTGGACCGCTACCAGCTCGCGTCAGAGACCCTGGAAATCACCTCACACCTGCTGGTCAACCTCAGCGTCGACCTGCACCGCGAAATCGAGGGCGCGGCCCACGACCTGAAGTTCCGGGACCGGGTCGTCCACGTGCTCGAACAGATTCAGCATGACATCGACCACCTGGCCGGGCAGCTGCACGAGGGCCAGGTTGCGATCCGCAAGGGCGACCGGCCCGAGCCCATCGATGTCGGCCAGTGGGACCGCCGCCTGGGCGGCAGCTATGGCGCCCGGCCCGAGCCGGCCGCCGACGCGCAGCCCGGGGTGCCCCCGACCCTGGACCAGGCCGCCTCCGCGGTCTGAAAACCAGCTTCAGCCGCGCCTTCGCGGCGCGTCACGCCCCGCGAGCGGATGGCGCCGACAGTCTAGTCGCCGCTGGCCGCTTCGGAATCGCCCGCTTCCTCGCTGACCGCACCGCCGCCCACCATCTTCTGCAGCTCGCCATTCTGGTACAGCTCGAGAATGATGTCGCAGCCACCGACCAGTTCACCGTCGATGTAGAGCTGGGGAAAAGTCGGCCAGTTGGCGTACTTGGGCAGGTTGGCGCGGATTTCCGGGTTCTGCAGCACATCGACGTACGCAAACTTCTCGCCACAGGCCATCAGCGCCTGGGAGGCCCGCGACGAAAAGCCGCACTGGGGCAGCTGCGGCGAACCCTTCATATAAAGAATGATGTGGTTCGACTCGATCTGGTCGCGAATGGTGTCCATGATGTCCATCTGGTTGCACTCCGGGAGTGGCGTTCGTTTACCTGGACCCCATTTTAACGTTTCACGTATCGGACCGCGAACCCCCGGCGCCATTCCTCGCACCCCACCCGCCTCCGCCGGCCGTGGCCAGCGTCAGGCGGTCTCCGGCAGCGACCTGGAACGAGGTCTTGGCCGCGAGCAACCGGCCGTTCAGAAGATTCTCGCCCGGCGTGCCCGCCTCTCCGCCAGCCAGTCCCCACGGCGCCCGTGCCCGGCGTTCGGTCAGCAGGCTGACCTGTGCCGGCGCCAGGAACTCGAATTCGCGCACCAGGCCATCCCCCCCGCGATGCAGGCCATCACCCCCCGAGCCGCGACGCACGGCGTAGCGGGTGACCCGCAGCGGATAGTGCATTTCCAGGCTCTCCACCGGGGTGTTCAGGGTGTTCGTCATGTGGGTCTGCACCGCGGACAGCCCGTCACACGACGGCCCGGCGCCCATGCCGCCGCCGATGGTCTCGTAATAATCCCAACGCGGCTGCCCCCGCGCCCCGGCACTGCCCATGGCGACATTGTTCATGCTGCCGTGGCTGGCAGCGGGAATACGCCCGGGCAGGGCCTCCGCCAGCGCACCCAGCAGGACGTCGACGATCCGCGTGGACGTCTCCACGTTGCCGGCAGCCACCGCGGCCGGGAAACGTGCATTGACCAGGCTGCCCGCCTCGGCCGCGATGCGGATGCCGCGCAGGGTCCCCTGGCAGGCCGGGGTTCCGGCCGGCATCAGGCAGCGGAACACGTAGTACACCGCCGCAGCCACCACAGGAAGCGGACAGTTGATGTTGCCGGGCGACTGCGCC
The DNA here is from genome assembly GCA_041588495.1 of Pseudomonadales bacterium. GTDB lineage: Bacteria > Pseudomonadota > Gammaproteobacteria > Pseudomonadales > JBFGWM01 > JBFGWM01. Next base: position 4,253 of record JBFGWM010000104.1, read on the forward strand.
GCGGTCCCCGCGAAATCGACCAGCACGCCCGAAGAGTCCACATCGATCCGGACCCGCACCGGAAGATCGCGCTGGCCGGCGCCATCGTCCTCCATGTAGTCCGTGAAGGCATAGGTCCCGGGCGGAATCTCGCGAAGGGCCTCCGCGGCCAGGCGTTCGCCGTAGTCGTTCAATGCCTCCAGAGCCGCCAGGTAGGCACCCACACCCATGCCGGTGACCAGATCGAGCAGGCGCCCGAGACCGGTGCGGTTGGCACTGACCTGGGCCAGGAAATCAGGGGGAACGGCCTCCCCCGCGCGCGCGGGAATGGCTTCCAGCAGGCGCGCCGCCGGCGCCTGCAGGCGTCCGTCGCGATACAGGTGCATGGGCGGGATCAGCACGCCCTCCTCGTCGAGGGAGCGCGAAACCGGCATCGAACCGGGCGCCGCGGCGCCGATGTTGGCGTGGTGAGCGCGGTTGGCCACGAAGCCCGCAAGTTGCCCGCCGCTGAAAAGCGGCGAGATCACGGTGACGTCCGGCAGGTGGGTGCCGCCCATGAACGGGTCGTTGACCATGACCACGTCGCCCGGCGCCCAGTCGAGGGCGTCCACGATGTCGCGCATGGCATAGGCCATGCTGCCGAGGTGCACCGGGATATGCGCCGCCTGGGCACACAGGTGGCCCGCCGGATCGAAAATCGCGCAGGAGAAATCCAGGCGTTCCTTGATGTTGGTGGAAAACGCCGCGCGGCGCAGGACCGCCGCCATTTCATCGCAGACCGCGCCGACCCGGCTGGAGAAGATACTGAGTTCTACCGGGTTCACGCCCGCCCCCGCCGACAGTGCCGGATTGTTGTGTCCGGCAATGATGATAGCCCCTTGCAGGACCTGGCTACAGCCGTCCGGGACAGCAGCTTCGCGTCCCGCGGAAACCCGCCGCAGACGGCCCATCAAAGCCTCCACTCACGGTTTGCCAAGCCCTCAAAACGACGTTAGTATCACTTTTTTGGACCGGCAGCCGTGGCTGCCGTTTTTGTTTTGTGGACCGCCGATTCGGACCGAGCCGTGACCGACAACGCCCTGATGCAGACCTACAAGCGCCTGCCCGTCGCCTTCGAGCGTGGCGCCGGCGCGTGGCTGTATGACAGCAGCGAACGCGCGTACCTCGATGCCCTCGCCGGAATCGCCGTCTGCGTGCTGGGCCACTCGCACCCGGCGGTGACGCGTGCCATCACCGCCCAGGCGGGACGCCTGATTCACACCTCGAACATCTACGAGATTCCCGCGCAGACCCGGCTCGCCGAGCGCCTGTGCGCGGTCTCGGGACTCGACCGGGTGTTTTTCGGCAACTCCGGCGCGGAGGCGAACGAGGCGGCAATCAAGCTCGCGCGCCTGCACGGACACCACCGCGATATCGAGAAGCCGGCCATCGTGGTCATGGAAGGGGCTTTCCACGGTCGTACCCTGGCCACCCTGACGGCCACGGGCAACCGCCGGGTCCAGGCCGGATTCGAGCCCCTGGTCAGCGGTTTCGTGCGCTGCCCGTGGAACGACCCGGAAGCGCTGGAGCATATCGCCCGCAACAACACCAGTGTCGCCGCCGTGCTGCTGGAGCCGATCCAGGGGGAAGGCGGTATCCGCATCCCCGACCCCGGCTACCTCGCCGAGGTACGCCGCATCTGTGACGCGCACGGCTGGCTGATGATGCTCGACGAGATCCAGACCGGAAACGGCCGCACCGGGGAATTTTTCGCCTGCCAGGGCGCGGGCGTGAAGCCGGACGTCATCTCCGTGGCCAAGGGTCTCGGCAACGGCATTCCGATCGGCGCCTGTATCGCCGGCGGCGCCGCGGCCGACCTGTTCCAGCCCGGCAACCACGGTTCCACGTTCGGCGGCAATCCCCTGTCCTGCACGGTCGGCCTGGCGGTGCTGGACGTGATTGAGCAGGAAGGCCTGCCGGCACATGCTGCCGTGATCGGCCAGCGGATCGTGTCCGGCCTGCGCGATGCGACGGGCGACCTCGAGTGCGTGCGCGACGTGCGCGGCGCTGGACTGATGATCGGCGTCGAACTCGACCGCCCGTGCGGCGCACTGGTGGAGGCGGCCCTGCAACGCGGTCTGCTGATCAACGTCACCGCGGAAAGCGTCATCCGCCTGTTGCCGCCGCTGATCCTCACCGAGGACGAGGCGGACACCATCGTCGAGCGGCTGACCGCCGCAATCCGGGAATTTGCCGGCCACACCGGCTGACCGCGCTCCCCCCAATTTCACAGAACCCGAACCATGAATCCCAGGCATTTCCTGACCCTCACCGATTTCACTCCCGACGAGCTGCGCGCCGTGGTGGCCCGCGCCGGCGAACTGCGTCAACTGCATTACCGCCGCAAGCCGGGTGAGGTCACACCGGAATTCCTGAAAAACCGGGTGCTGGGAATGATCTTCGAGAAATCCTCGACCCGCACCCGGGTGTCCTTCGAATCGGCGATGATCCAGGCCGGCGGGGGCGCACTGTTCCTCGCGCCGGACGACACCCAGCTCGGGCGCGGCGAAACCATCGCCGATACCGCGCGGGTGATCTCGCGGATGGTCGACGCGGTCGTCATCCGCACCTTCGGACACGATCGCATCGAGGAGTTTGCCCGCCACTCGCAGGTGCCGGTGATCAACGCATTAACAGACCAGTTCCACCCCTGCCAGTTGCTCGCCGACATGCAGACCTACCAGGAACGGCGCGGCGACATCCGCGGCCGCACCGTGGCGTGGATCGGTGATGGCAACAACATGTGCAACTCCTACATCAACGCGGCGCGCCAGTTCGATTTCAATCTGCGCATCGCTTGCCCGGAGGGTTTCGAGCCCGATCCCGCCCTGGTCGAAGCCAACCGCGACCGCGTCGAGATTCTGCGCAACCCGGTTGCCGCCGCAACCCGCGCCCATCTCGTCACCACCGATGTATGGGCATCCATGGGCCAGGAAGGCGAGGCACGCGCCCGCGAGCAGGCATTCAAGGGCTACCAGGTCACGCGCAACCTGCTCGACCGTGCACAGGCGGACGTCGCTTTCATGCACTGCCTGCCCGCCCACCGCGGCGAGGAAGTCAGCGAGGATCTCCTCGAGGATCCGCGCTCGGTGGTCTGGGACCAGGCCGAGAACCGCCTGCACGCCCAGAAGGCGCTGCTCGAATTCCTGATCGGCGGGCGCTGACCGGGGCAGGCGCGAAACCTGTTGTGCGACCCGGGTCCCGTTGCTACGCTCCCGAAATGGTCGGAGAGGGGTTATCCCGCCGGCTTCGCTGCGCCTTGTTGCGCCACCAATGAGCATTTTCATGACTGGACCGGATAAGATTCTGACCGTCGGCTGGCGGGAATGGGTACGCCTTCCCGAACTGGGGATTCCGCACATCAAGGCCAAGGTCGACACGGGGGCGCGCACCTCGGCGCTGCACGCTTTCGAGCTGGAAACTTTCGAGGACGGTGGCGAAAATTTCGTGAAGTTTGCGATCCACCCACTGCAGAACAATACTGACGTCGTGCACACGTGCACCGCGCCGATCGTGGACCAGCGTATGGTCACCGATTCCGGCGGCCACTCGGAAGAGCGTTTCGTGATCCGCAGCCCGATCGTGCTCGCCGACATGACCTGGCCTGCGGAAATCACCCTGACCTGCCGGGACACCATGAAATTTCGCATGTTGCTGGGACGCACGGCGATGGCGGGCCGCGTCATTGTCGACCCGGCCGGTTCGTTCCTCCACGGGCGACCGAAACGTTCCGAGCGCGAGCCTGAGGACCGGGAGTAGACCGCATGAAAATCGCAATCCTGTCGCGCAACCGGAAGCTGTACTCCACGCGCCGCATGGTCGAGGCGGCCGAGGCACGTGGTCACGAGGTGCGGGTCATCGATACCCTGCGCTGCTACATGAACATCGCCAGCCACCACCCGACCATTCACTACCGTGGCGAGGATCTCGCGGATTTTGACGCCGTGATTCCCCGGATCGGCGCGTCGATCACCTTTTACGGCGCTGCTGTGCTGCGCCAGTTCGAGATGATGAACGTCTACCCCCTCAACGAGTCGGTCGCCATCACCCGCTCGCGCGACAAGCTGCGATCCCTGCAATTGCTGTCCCGCAAAGGCATCGGCCTGCCGGTCACCGGCTTCGCCCACTCGCCCGATGACATTCCCGACCTGCTGAAAATGGTTGGCGGAGCGCCCCTGGTGATCAAGCTGCTGGAGGGCACCCAGGGCATCGGCGTGGTGCTGGCGGAAACCCAGAAGGCGGCGGAGAGCGTCATCGAGGCGTTCATGGGCCTGAAGGCCAACATCATGGTCCAGGAATACATCAAGGAAGCCGGCGGAGCGGACATCCGCTGCTTCGTGGTCGGGGAGAAGGTAATCGCCGCGATGATGCGCCAAGCCCAGCCCGGCGAGTTCCGCTCCAACCTGCACCGTGGCGGGACCGCCAGCCTGCTGCGCATCACCCCGGAGGAACGTTCCACCGCGGTACGCGCGGCGCGTGCCATGGGGCTCAATGTTGCCGGGGTGGACATCCTGCGCTCCAACCACGGTCCGGTGGTGATGGAGGTCAATTCCTCGCCCGGCCTGGAAGGTATCGAGACAGCAACCGGAAAGGATGTCGCCAACATCATCATCCAGTTCATGGAAAAAGAGATCAACGAGAAAGCCACCAGTACCAGCCGCGCACGTACGCGGGGGAAGGGTTAGACAGATGCAGGATTCGGATACCGGTTCCAACACGGTGCGTACACGGGATATCGGAACGGCCCAGGAAAGGGGTACGAAGTCCAAGCGACCACCGTTCCAGCTGCATACGGAGAGTATTGCCCCGGGAACCCGCGCCAGCATCGAACTGGAAGCGGCCAAGCTGTACACCCATGCCCCGCTGCACATCCCGGTCGAGGTCATCCAC
>JBFGWM010000105.1:0-9113 GCA_041588495.1 Pseudomonadales bacterium
GAGAACAGCAATGGTTCGGGAACCTCCCGGGCATCGTCCGCCGACATGGACTCCCGGTTGTCCTGGTCGTAGTTCCATTTCCCACCCCGCGGCTCGCCGTCCTCGACCAGCACGTCGAAGCGCTTGCGCATGCGGCGGTAGAAAAATCCCATGCGGTGCTGCTTGCCGGCCTCGAACTGCCTGGGGATCTCATCGAAGGGAAGCAGGAAGTGCTCGCTGTCGAACTCGACGCACTCGCCGCCGGGAAACTTGAAACTGCGGAATTGGGCCAGCAGGCGATGCTCGTCCGGCCGTTGATACTCGAAACGCCGGATGCCGTGATCCTTGAGCAGATGATGCAGCAGGTCGGGAAGCGTCCCGAACTCCGCCGTGTCATCGAGGGTCAGGTGACGAACCGGTTTCCCGGACGCCTCCAGCGACTCCGCGAAGGCGGACATGGCGGCGAAGAACGCGCACACTTTCTGCACATGGTGGCGGACGTAATCCGTTTCCTGCCGCAACTCGGCGATCACGTACAGGATTCCGGGGTCGTCGTCCGCGTACCAGGAATGCGCGGCATTCAGCTGGTCACCGAGCACCAGGCGGAGGGTATGGAAGCTCATGAGGCAGGTTTCACGTCCGGTCTGACCACGAGAAACCCAGTGTACCCTGCGGGCCCCAGGCTCGCGCGGACTGCCGTGTGCCCTCATCCTCGTGACCACGTCAGCGAACCAGGCCACGGAGTCCTCACGATCGGCGCCGGCGGTGCCCGCGACGGCACCGAGGTGGTGAGCATCGGCGTGAAGTTCATGATTCAAATGAGGGGATCGACAAGCCCATCGACGGACTCGACGGGGTCGAACTCGTGTACCAGCACGACCTGAAATAGTCGACCTAACCCGGTCCCGCCGCTCCCCCGAACAGGCCTTCCTCCGCGACCCGCTGCTCCAGTTCCGCAAACGTTGCAAGGATTGCCGCGCCGAGAGCCTCGATCTGCCCGGCCTCGCCCCGGCGACCGGCATCCTCGAGGGCGAGGCAGGCGCGTGCAAGCCGCTCGGCCCCCACGATACGCGCCGCGCTCTTCATGCGATGCGCGACGAGACCCGCAGCGCACGCGTCTCCGGCGCGGACCGCCGCATCCAGCTCGTCGAGGTCGGGGCGCGCCGTCTCGAGGTATTCCCGCACCATGCCCGCCACCGACTCGGCGTCGCCGAAGATATCCCTGAGCCGGCGGGTGTCAAACACGGCGTCCGCATCGCCGGCATCACCCGCCGCCGCCAGGCCGGTATTTTGTTCCGCGGGCGCCGCGGACGCGGCATCCGGCTCCACATCGAGATAACGCATGACCTTGTCCTGCAGCAGTTCCATCGAGACCGGTTTCGACAGGTAATCGTCCATGCCGGCAGACTGGCAGCGCTCGGCCTCGCCGGAAAGCACGTTGGCGGTGAGGGCGATCACCGGGATGCGCGCAACGGCGCCCTCCCGCTGCCGCCTGCGCAGGCGGCGGGTGAACTCGTAACCATCCATGACCGGCATGTGGCAGTCGGTCAGGACCAGTGCGTAATCGCCCGATTCGCATGCCTCCAGGCCCTCCTGCCCGTTGCCCACCACGTCGCACTGGAAGCCGAGCAGCCCAAGCTGCTTGCGGATCACCTTCTGGTTGGTGGGGTGATCCTCGACGACCAGGACCAGCTCCCTGCCGCGCATGGCCTCCTCCCGGGTGGGAACGCGTGCCCGCAGCACGGCGAACGCGGAAACGTCCCCCGAACCCGCCACGCTCTCGAGCCCGAACAGAACCCGCACGGCCCGATCAAGCAGGGTGGGCTGCAGGGGAATGCAGGACAGGCAGCAGAACTCCGGGGAGAAATCGCTGCCGCTGAGGTCGGGCGTTTCCGAAAGCAACAGCAGGGGTGCCAGTTCCGAAGATGCCGCCACCTCCTTGAGGTCATCCTTGCGCATGCCGAACTGGCTGCGCAGGGTCGCCTCGCAGACCACGACCATGTCGGGCCCGCCCGCCGAGCAGAGGTCGAACAACTCCGCCGTACTTGCAGGAAGGCTCCGTGGCACCGTGGTATGGAAGCCGAGGCTGTCGAGATAGGCCTGGAGCACGAAACGAAGGAAACTGTTATCGCACAGCATCAGGGCCTCCCGGCCCAGGAAGCGGTCGCTGCTCAACTTGGGACGCACGACGGGAGCGTTCTGGATGTAGGTGACGCAGGTGCCGGCGCCCGCCTCACTGGTCAGGGTCAGTTCGCCACCCATCAGTTCGGAGAGACGCTTGCAGATGTTCAGCCCGAGGCCGGTTCCGCCGAAGCGCCGGGTAATGGATTCCTCCGCCTGCGCGAAAGGCTGGAACAGGTCACGGATCTTTTCTTCCGGAATACCGATCCCGGTGTCCCGCACCAGTACCGCGACCTGCTGGACTGCGGACCCACGCCCGACCACGCGCACCTCGAGATGCACGAATCCGGCGTCGGTGAACTTGATGGCATTGGTGAGCAGGTTGGAGATGATCTGCCGCCAGCGCACGGGGTCGATACGGTGCTCCAGCGCCAGTTGCGGATCGAGGAACAGGCCCAGTTCCAGGCCCTTGTCGTAGGCCCGCAACGCCATCACGTTGACGATTGACTCGGTCAGCGCGCGAATGTCCACCGCGATGGGATCGATGCTCAGCTTGCCGGCCTCGATCTTGGAGAAATCGAGGATGTCGTTGATGATCTGCAACAGGGCCTGGCCCGAGTCGCGTACCGAGCGCAGCATGCTGCGCTGCTCGCGATCGAGCTTGCCGTGGGACATGATCTCGAGCATGCCGATGATGCCGTTCATCGGGGTACGAATCTCGTGGCTCATGGTGGCGAGGAAGTGGCTCTTCGCCTGGCTCGCAGATTCGGCCTCCACGCGCGCCTGTTCCAGGGCGCGGTTCTGCGCCTGCAGGGCCCGGCGCACCGACTGCATCTCCAGCTGCGCCATGACCTTGTGGCGCAGGAGGTAGGGGACCACCGGCTTGACGATGTAATCGATCGCACCGGCCCGAAAGCACGCCTCCATGTCCCGCTCCCCTTCGCGGGCTGTGAGAAAGAGGATCGGGATGTCGCCGGCCTCCTCCGAGTCGCGCAACAGGCCGGCAAGCTCGATCCCATCCATCTCCGACATGTTCAGGTCGAGCAGGGCCAGCGCGAATTGATGCTCGAGCACGAGCGCCAGCGCCTCGTTGCCGGACTCCGCCGTGACGACCTCGACGGGGAGGTCACGGAAGATGGTGCGCATGGCATACAGGTTCGCTGGCTCGTCATCGACGACCAGTACCCTCGAGGACGCCTCATTCACTGACGTCTCCCGGCCGGGGTATGTCCCGCTTTCCGGCTGCGCCGCGCGTGCACAGCGGGGACACTCCCATCATCGCGCATGGTCCCAGTCTGCGAGGTCAGGCCCCGGCATCGGCCGACCGGAATAAAAGCCCTGGCAGAAATCGCAACCCTGCCCTTGCAGGTAATCCCAGTCGTCCTTCGACTCCACGCCTTCGGCCGTTGTGACCAGGTCGAGCTTGCGGGCGAGTTCCAGGCTGGATTCGACGATCGCCTGCAGGCGCGGATCGCCGCACACGCCGTGGACGAAGCTGCGGTCGATCTTGAGCTCGGTGAACGGAATCTGGTTGAGCTGCTGCAGCGACGAGTAGCCGGTACCGAAGTCGTCGATCGAAAGGCCGAAACCCTGCATGCGGAACCGCACCAGGTTGGCCGCTGCCTGTACCGGGTCCGCCGCGATTGCGCTTTCCGTGACCTCCAGGGTGACCATCTCGGCGCTGATCCGGTGCTCTTCCACCAGGCCCACCAGGCGACCGAACACGCCCCGATCCGACAATCCCGTGGGCGAGAGGTTGACCGACACCTTGATCTCGCGGCCCTGGTCCAGCCAATCGCGACACTGGCGAATCGCTCCGCCGGCCATGATCTCGGTCAACTGGTCGAGGATGCCGGCCTCCTCGAGAAGCGGAATAAACTCGCCGGGAGAGACCAGTCCACGAGCCGGATGGTTCCAGCGCGCCAACGCCTCCACGCCGTCCAGGGCTTGGTCGCTGAAACGGACCTTGGGCTGGTAATAAGGCACGAACTGCCGGCTCTCCAGCGCCGCCTTCAGTTCACCGACCGAGGGCCGCTGCGTGCTTTCGCGAACCGCGGGCTGACGGGGGCGGTGGCGCTCGTGCCGACCCAGGAGAACCGCGATCTGGTCGGGTTCGACCGGCTTTTCGAGCTTGCCGAGGACCGAGATACCCCTGGCCTCTGACACGCGCTCCACCGTGTTCACGAGTCCCGGCTCCAAGCCACTGGCGAGAATCAGGCTTCCCGGGAAACCGCGATCACTGAGCTGGGCGATGAACTCGACACCGTCCATGCCCGGCATCTGCAGGTCGAGGAATACGATGTCCGGCACTTCCTCGGCGAGGTGCCGGAGCGCCTCCTCACCACCCGCGGCCTGGCGAATGCATGGAACGTTTTGCTTGCGCAGGAGGCTCACCAGGTACTGGCGCTGGAACGCGTGGTCCTCGACTACCAGCACCTTCAATTCCTCCTTGGGTTTCAAACTGTACCTCCCCTGCCGCAGCGGTGGCGCATGCCGCTCACCTCGTGAACATTCGCACCGCGACCCGTCACCGGTATCACGGTGATTTCTCGAGGATCGCCTGTACCTGCGTGACCAGGCGTTCCTCCACCGGGGGCTTGATCTGGTAGCCGTCGATGCCGAGCCGGACCAGGTTCTCCACGGTGGATTTTTCCGCGACGCCGGAGAGAACGATCACCGGGATCCGGCGGAGCCGGGGAACCGCCCGCATGCGTCGCACCACCTCGTCCCCGCTGATATCCGGTAGCACCAGGTCCAGCAGGATCAATTGCGGTGATGCGCCGTTTGCCTTGCGAATGGCGTCGGCGCCGTTGCTCGCCCATACCACCTCGTAGCCGTGACGGACCAGCATGGCCTGGGTGACGCGTGCTGAAAAAGGCTCATCCTCCACCAGCAGGATGGTTGCCGAGCGGCGCAGCGAATCGGCACAGGTGTCGTGAAGGGACCCGACCGCGCTGGCCTGCCGGGTGACGTGCTCGTCAATCCACTCCACGACCCAGTTCTCGAGTTCCTCGCCCGCGACCTCCAGCTGCCCCTGCACCGCCTCGGCAGCCTGCGTTCGCAGGCAATCACGGACCCGGTCGACCCAGGCGGACGATGTATCGCCCTCTGCCGCTTCGAGTTGCCGGCCCACTGCCTCGATGCGCCCGCCAATCTGCGCCCCGATCTCCTCGAGCCTGGCGCGGGTACGCTGCACGAGTTGTCTGGACTCGTCTCCGAAAGCGGCGTTGAGTTCCTCCATTTGCGCGGCGGTCCCCCCGACCGTGCGCATGTCATCGCGCATCGCCGCGATGTTGCGTTGCGCGCGCCGGTAACGGAGCCCACTGCGGATGGCGAGCTGCAGGCGGTAAGGATCGTAGATGGGCCGGAACAGGACGTAGTTGTCGAATGCCCCGCTGTCGCACAGTTCATATGCCTCGCGCAGTTCCTGCTTGTTGCACAACAGGATCATCGCGGGCAGGTCATCGCCCTGCTCACGGTCGAACTCGGTGACCAGTCGTTCGCGAAGCTCCGCCGAACTTTCCACCGATTCCGCGCACACAATGACCAGTTCGTAACGTGCGCCCCGACGCAGGCGGACGGCCCGGCCCTCTCCCAGCGCGGTATCGAACTCGCTGGTCTCGGAACTGACCCATTCGACGACCTCGCCCAACGTGCTCCGGCTGTCACCGACAACCAGGACCGGCCGACCCTCGGTACCGCTCACCGGGAACCTGCGCTATCGATCAGGACGGGTCGGCCCGCATCGCGCATACCCGGCAACATCGGCGGAACGGCGCGCCCGAAAACCGCCGTGAATTCAAAACGAACTGACGGGCGTATGAGCGCCTCGCGGCGCGACCACGAACGGATTTTGCAGGATACAGTTTCAGAACGCCTGCCGGCACTCGATACCGGAGCATGAAACTTCGCATGCATCGCGGCAACCTCCAACGGCCTCGGGACTACTTGTTCGCACCAATCTTGGTATGTAAATCATGAAACTGCAAGGTATATTAGTATTTGTTTATTTAAAATTAAATGATTCTTTGTTCAATTATTTTTTGTTTCTGCGCGACGCCCGACGCCAGCCAGTTGCAGCCGGCGGCAAGCGAATCAAACGTGTACGGGATGGGGAAGAGACACGGGCGCCGCCTTTCGCTAGCCTAGGCCTGGTCCTGGAAGGGAGTGGAAGAGATGTTCGAGGCCGGCTGGTGTCGCCGCGAAATCCAGATTGCACCACGAGGGTACGCCATGCACGGTTATGGTGCCTGGCAGCACCGGGCGCGCGCCGCGCAAACGGCGCTGTATGCACGCGCCATCGTCCTGCGCGATTCCGGCGGACGCGAACTCGTGTTCTGCTGCCTGGACCTCGGCTATGTCACCCATGCCATGCGCGCCGAATCCTGCACCAGGATCGCGAAGGCGGTCGGACCGGATTTCGACGAGGAGCGCTTCGTGCTGACCTGCACCCATACCCACTCGGGGCCGGGCGGCTGCGCGCACGAAGCGCTGTACAACGTGGTGACCCCCGGCTTCCGGCCGGATCACCTCGAGGCGGTCGTCACCGCCATCGCCGACGCCGTGCTCACCGCGCGGGAGCACACCGCGCCGGTGGAAGTCGGACTCTCATGCGGCAGCTTCGAGGCCGATGTTCCGGTGGCCTGGAACCGCTCCCTGCGCGCTTACAATCGCAACCCCGAAGTCGAACCGCGCTCTGTGGGAGAGACCCATCTCGCCCTGGACCGGGAGATGGCCGTTCTCGGTCTGTACCGCGGTGGCAGACCCCAGGCGCTGATCTCGCTGTTCGGAGTTCACGCGACCTGCCTCGGCAATAGCCTCGACCGCCACGACGGCGACAACAAGGGTTACGCGGCGACATTCGCCGAGGAACATCTGCGGTCCGATGGCGCCACCGATCCGGTGGCAATCTTTGCCCAGGCCACGGCCGGTGACGTGTCACCCCATTACCACGGGCCGGGAGACATCGCCCGCCGCCGCCGGCTGCGCGGGGAGAAAGAGTATGCCTACGCGCGCCGCAACGGGGAGTTGCAATGCGAACTCGCCCTGGCCTGCCTGGGCAAGCCGCAACGCACGGTGCTCAGCGGGGGCCTCGATGGCGTCCTCAGCTACGTCGATCTCACTCACCGGAGGGCCGACCCGCGATTTGCGGACGGCGAGGCCGAAGCGCACACCAGTGACGCCTGTCACGGCGTGGCGTTTTTCGCCGGAACACCGGTGGACGGACCGGGAATGCCCGCGGCCGTTGTCGGAATCGCGGCACGCGCAGCGCGCCTGGTGAAGACCCTGCGCCTGCGCCGCCGCGGCACCCCGGAGCACGCGTACTATCGCGACCTTTATGCCTCCCAGGGGCCCAAGGACATCCTGCTGGAGGCGTCCCGCAAGCGCATACTCGGCCAGGAGTTGGCGCGCTTCCTGCTTCCCGGGTTCGTCGATCCTCTGGTGGCCGAACTCAAGCGCCAGGCCGGGATCGGCGCGATCCGCAAGAGCGCGCTCGTGCCCACGGTCCTGCCCCTGCAGGTGGTGCGGATCGGCCAACTGGCGATCGCCTGCTGCCCCGGCGAGTTCACCACCGTGGCGGGGCAAAGGCTGGCGCAGGCCATCGCGTCGGAAACCGATGACCCATCCATCGGGCGCTTACTGGTCTGCACCTACTGCAACGATTACATGGGGTACGTGACGACCCGCGAGGAATACCAGGAGCAGGCCTACGAGGGCGGGCACACCATCTTCGGACAATGGACCCTGGCCGCCTTCCAGACCTGCTTCGCCCGCCTCTCGCGCGAGCTGCTCAAACCGGAACCGGACCGCGATCACGACCGCACGACACGACCGCCGGCTCCACCCGCGGAGGAACTCGCCCTGCGCAGCGACCTGCCGGTTCCGAAACGCTAGGCGGACGACCTCTCAGAGGTTGAAGCTCTCCATCTGGCCGCGCAACTCCATGGAGAGCGCCTCCAGGCGCTCGCAAAGCTCGGCGCAGCGGGACACGTCATCGGCGGTCAACCGCGCGATGTCGGCGATTTCCTTCAGGTTGGCGTTGATATCCGCAGCCGCGGTGTTCTGCTCCTCGGTCGCGCCCGCGATCTGGCGGTTCATGCCCGAGATGTTGACCACCTTTTCGGCAATGCTCTGCAGCGAGTCTCCGGCGGCACGCACGGAAGCGACGCTCGACTCGGTCTTCACGCTGCCCTCACGAATGGCGTCCACGGCGACCCTGGCGCTCTCCTCCAGGCGCACGATCATCGCATTGATCTCCTCGGTGGACTGCGCGGTGCGCTGGGCCAGGGTACGCACCTCGTCGGCAACAACGGCAAATCCGCGACCCTGCTCGCCGGCCCGCGCGGCCTCGATCGCGGCATTCAGGGCCAGCAGGTTGGTCTGCTCCGAGATGCCCTTGATGACCTCCAGGAGACTGGTGATCGAGCCGATGTCCGCGGCGAGGCTGTCCACCGAGGTGACCGCGGTTTCCATGGCGCCGTCCAGTGACTGGATATCGGCCACCGAACTCGCCACCACCTGCTGACCCGCGTCGCACTCCGCCTTGGCGGAGGCCGACGCCTCGGCGGCCCCCCCGGCATTGCCGGCGATCTCCTCGACCCGCGAACACATGTCGTTCACCGCGTTCGCCACGGTTCCGGAGCGTTCCTGCTGGGTCACGGTGCGCTCGCTGGTTGCGTCCACGAGGCGGATCACCTCGCGGCTGGTCGTATCCAGGTTCTCGGCAGAGTCCACGATGCGCCTGCACAGTTCCTGCAACTTGTCGACGAACCCGTTGAAACCCCGGGCCAGATCGCCCAGTTCATCCTTGCGATGTTCCGGAAGGCGCACGGTGAGGTCTCCACCGCGGTCGCTGATATTGAGGAGCGCCACGGTCACGCTGTCGATCGGATTGAAGATGCGCCGCGACAGCCAGCGGATGAAAAAGACAAACACCACTGCGACCAGGACCGCGATCCCCACGGTGGTTCGGGTGGTGCGCTGCAAACCCCGGTAAAGCTCGTCGGCGGGAA
>JBFGWM010000106.1:0-9032 GCA_041588495.1 Pseudomonadales bacterium
ATCGTCGGCGGCGCCGCGCAAGACGTCGAGGCGGCCCGCGAGGTGTTGTCCTGCATGGGCAAGAACATCTTTCACGCGGGTGATTCGGGCGCCGGCCAGGTCGCCAAGATCTGCAACAACATGCTGCTGGCGGTGCACATGATCGGCACCTGCGAGGCCCTCAACCTGGGTGTCGCCAATGGTCTCGACCCCGCGGTCCTGTCCGAGATCATGCTCAAGAGTTCCGGGCGCAACTGGTCCCTCGAGGTCTACAACCCCTGGCCTGGCGTGATGGAAGGCGTGCCGGCCTCGCGCGAATACGACGGCGGGTTCATGGTCGACCTCATGGCCAAGGACCTCGGCCTGGCCATGGAGGCGGCCCTGCATGCGCGGACCTCGGCGCCCATGGGCGCGCTGGCGCGCAGCCTGTACGCGCTGCATAGCGGCCAGGGCAACGGGGCCCTGGATTTCTCCAGCATCCAGCGGATGATTTCGGGAACAGACGACTGACGCGGGGCGTGGTGTTTTCCGGTACCGGGCGGGGCCGGTAAGAGTCAGTCGGTGCGCAACATCGCCATGGCCGCTTCCATCTCCGCGGTCATGTCTTCCTCGAGGTTCTCGCCGGCATCGATTTCGGGGTTGAGTCCGAGCCGTTCAAAGGCCGAGATCGTGCTCCAGTCCAGTTCCGTGCAGGGGTGGTCGCTTCCGGCGTAACTCTGCAGGGTGGCGACCATCACGATGTCCGCGTAATCGACCTCGGGCACGCTGCGGGTCCAGTTCTGGAACTCCTTGGGCACGTTGCGGATCGATTCCGGGAAATCCCAGCGCTCGAGGATCATTTCGCCGATGTCCGGGTGCACCTCGGTGATCACCTGGTCGAGGACGATGCTGTTGTTGAGCAGGTTGGGGTGCGCCTCGGCGAAGGTCAGGATGGGCAGCACACCGATCTGGTGCACGATCCCGGCGAGTGTGGCCTCGTCGGGCTTCAGTTTCGTGTAGTGCTTGGCAAGCACGTGGGCGATACCGGCGACCTCGGTGCTCTTGGCCCAGACGTCGCGCATGATCTTGTCCACCACGTCCGAGGTTGCCTGGAACATCTGTTCCATCGCCAGCCCGGTGGCCAGGTTGGCGGTGTAGGCAATGCCCAGTCGGCTGACCGCCATTTGCACGTTTTCAATCTGCTGGTTGCCGCGCAGCAACGGGCTGTTGGCCACCTTGATGACCCGCGCGGTGAGCGCGGCGTCGTTCTGGATCACCTTGGCGAGGGCCGCCGCGGAAATGTCCGGGTCTTCCGCCGCTTCACGGACTTTCAGGGCGACTTCCGGCAGGGTGGGCAACTGCACCTTGTCGGCCTCGATCGAAGCCGTCAGGAGTTTGCGCACTTTATCGGCAATATCAGTCATTTAAACCTGTTCCTGGAGTACGCGTCGAACGGAAGGGCCTGGGAGACGGTACATCCGACACTAGGTATTTATAGTCGATTATCATGGTGCGGGCAGTTCGAGAACGGGCCCTTCAGGGCTTCCGGCATGCAGGTCTCCCGCTTCCACGGCATCGCGCTGGATGACGCACAGGCCTTCCGCGCCAAGTCCCTGGCGGAGCGCTGCGACGGCAAAGGTGCCCACCGCCTGTGCGTGTCCGGACGCGAAAACCGGGGTGCCGGCGGTCGGGGCCTCGGCAGCCTCGCGGACCACCACCCGGTGCAGGGTGCGCTTCAGGTTGCCACGGTACTGCATGCGCGCGACGATCTCCTGCCCGGTATAACAACCCTTGTTGAAACTGATGCCGTCCACGGCGTGGTAATTGAGCATCTGCGGCAGGAATTCCTCGCGGGTCTCCGGGGCGACGAAGGCGATGCCGCTGGCGATCTCGCCGAGAAGCCATTCGTTCCAGGGCACGGGGCGGGCAACGGCGGCGACGTCATCCCAGAGTTGCGGCGCCGTGTCTGCGTCGACCCATGCCTCGTAACGCGGGCCGCTGCCGTGAACGCGTACGAGCGTGTTGCCGTCCCGGCGCACCACCTGGTTCACGCTGTCCGGCAGGCCGCTGAAGTGTTTGCCGAGGGCCTCGCCAACCCGGGGGCCGGCGCAGCCGATACGCAGGACGCGGTCACTGGCATCGGACATTTCGGCCTTGTAGAACACGCTGAATTTCTGCAGGTGCTCGAGGAGTTGCGGAACCAGCGCCCGGTGCATGCCGAGCAGAAAGCCGTCTTCGCCGGCAAGCATGCGAAAACTGCTGACCATCCGTCCCTTGTTGGTGCAGCAGGCGCCCAGCGTGCTGTGTTCGGCCGTGACCTCGTCGACGTTGCAGGTCAGTTGCCCCTGGAGGAAACGTCCGGCATCCGGGCCGCTCACCGCGAGGATGCCGCCTGGCCCGAGGTCGGCGAGGATATCGGTCGCGTCGATATCGGCGCCCGGCGCAGGATCCCCGAAACCGCTCACGGCTTCGCCGGAGAAGCTCGCGCCCCGCGCTTCGAGAAACTCTCGCCATTGCTGCAGCATGGGATTCTGGTTCCGTGACTTGTGCGCGGTTATGATAAGTTTCCCGCGCGCTGGACGGCAAGCGCGGCCCACGCCCCGGTGCCGCACATGCGCCTGTTGTGCGCAGCGTAAACGAACTCGCGCCAAGATGCGTGTAAAAAGCGCAAGGAACAATCCGTCGTCATGTGCCGAACCGGCCCGTACGCAGCAGGAAATGACCATGTCGAACCAGTCCCCGCCCGAAGATGCAGACATCGGCCTCCGTCGCGCCTGGTGGCGTAGCCGGCGGGGAATGCTTGAGATCGATGTCTTCCTGGTGCCGTTCGTGACCGAGTGTTACCAGGATCTCCCGGAAGCAGAGCGCGCCGTCTACCATCGCCTGCTGGAAGCCGAGGACACCTCCCTGCACCTGTGGCTGACGGGCAAGGATGACCCGGAGGATGCCGAACTGCTGGCGATCGTCGAACAAATCCGCGCCGCGCATGCCGCCCGGCGTCCTGCTTGAGCCGCGGCCTTCGCGGCTGTGGTTTTGCGCCGTTACGGCGCTGTACCTGTTCCTGCTGATCCTGGTCCTTGCTCTTGACGCGGCATGGCCGTGGCCGCTTGCGCCGGCCCTGCTGCTGGCCGCGATGTTGGTCCGCCAGGTGCGCCGGGGGCGGGACGTGCGGCGCGGGGCGGTGAGCGCGCTGTTCCTGGGGCCCGAGGCTTGCCGCCTGCGGTTGGCGGAAGATCCGGGAGCATGGTGCGAGGCCGTCCTCGACCGCGATTTCCTGGTCACGCCCTGGTTGGTGGTGTTGAACCTGCGTCCTGCCGGCCGGCGCCGCGTCGCGGTGGTGTTGTTTCCCGATTCCGTGCCGCCTGAAAGCTTGCGCCGCCTGCGGATCCTGCTGCGTACGGGCGGGGTCCCGTGCGGTGCAGGCGCGCGGCCGGGTCTCGCCTGAGCGGCGGTGACGGGGCCCGGCGGTCAGGGTTCGAGGATCGTGTCGCGGGCTTCGGGCAGCGGGTCCGGGTGATCGAGGAGGTAGTGCAGGCCGCGGCTTTCCTGGCGGGACATGGCGGAGCGGATGATCAGGTCGGCGACGTCGACCAGGTTGCGCAGTTCGAGCAGGTCACTGCTCACCCGGTAGTTGCTGTAGAACTCGTAGATTTCCTTGCGCAACAGGTCGGCACGGTGCTGCGCGCGCTGGATACGCTTGTTGGTGCGCACGATGCCCACGTAGTTCCACATGAAATGGCGCAACTCCTGCCAGTTGTGTGAGATCACCACGTCCTCGTCGGAGTCGGTCACCTGGCTCTCGTCCCACGCGGGCAGCGCCGGGGGCTCGGGAACACGACCGATCCCTGCGCGGATGTCGAGGGCGGCGGAACTGCCGTACACGATGCACTCGAGCAGTGAATTGCTTGCCATGCGGTTGGCGCCGTGCAGCCCGGAACACGCGGTTTCGCCGATCGCATACAGCCCGGGAACGTCGGTGCGCCCGTGACTGTCGATGAGCACCCCGCCACAGGTGTAGTGGGCGGCCGGCACCACCGGCACCGGCTCCTTCGCCATGTCGTATCCGAAATCCAGGCAGCGCCGGTACACCGTCGGAAAGTGCTCCTCGAGCCACTGCGCGGAGCGGTGGCTGATGTCGAGGTAGACACAATCGATCCCCAGGCGCTTCATCTCGTGATCGATGGCGCGGGCGACCACGTCCCGCGGCGCAAGCTCCTCGCGCTCATCGAAGCGGGGCATGAAACGGGTGCCGTCGGGCAGTTGCAGGCGCGCGCCTTCCCCGCGGAGGGCCTCGGTGAGCAGGAAGGACTTGGCCTGCGGGTGGTACAGGCAGGTGGGGTGGAACTGGTTGAATTCCATGTTCGCGACCCTGCACCCGGCCCGCCAGGCCATGGCGATGCCGTCACCGGTGGCCTCGTCCGGGTTGCTGGTATACAGGTACACCTTGCTGGCGCCGCCGCAGGCCAGCACCACGCAGCGCGCCCGGAACAGGTCGACGGTGCCGCTGTCGCGGTCAAAGACATACGCACCCACGCAGCGCCCGCTGTCGTCGTCGACCACCAGGTCGACCGCGACCCGCTGCGAGAACAACTCGATGCCCTCGGTGGCCCGGGCTCTCTCGAGGAGGGTGCCGGAAATCGCCTGGCCGGTGGCGTCCCGGGCATGGATGATCCGGCGGTGGCTGTGGCCTCCCTCCCGGTTGAGGTGAAAATCCCGCGAGCCGTCCGAGCGCACCTCGGTGCTGAACGGTACGCCGAGGTCAATCAGCCACTGGATGCTGTCGCGGCTGCGCTCGACGGTGAAGCGCACCGCCTCCTCGTTGCACAGGCCCGCGCCGGCCCTCAGCGTGTCGCTGACATGGGCGTCGATGGAGTCGTCCTCGCCCAGCACCGCGGCAACGCCGCCCTGGGCATGCCAGGTGGAGCCGGCGCTCAGGGTGCCCTTGCTGAGCACTGCGACGCCGTGCTCGGGCGCCAGTCGCAGCGCGGCCGTGAGGCCGGCGGCGCCGCTGCCGATTACGAGGACATCATGGAGGTATTCGCGGCTCATGGCGGAACCCGCAGTGGTTGGGCGAGGGTGGGCCGGTATTTATCCGTTCGTTCACCGGCCTGCCACCGCTATAATAGCTGTCCCGTATGAAAACCAAGAACTTATGTGGATGCAAATGGTCTATTCCTCAGGAGCCGTCCGGCGATCGCGGTTCCGGCGCCGGATTCCGGTTGCGCCCTGTGACGTGACGGGAACCACGGATGGCGAGTAACCGGGAGACGGACCGGCAACTGGTGGAGCGGGTCAAGCGCGGCGACAAGCGGGCTTTTGATCTGCTCGTGCTCAAGTACCAGCACAAGATCATCAGCCTGGTAGGGCGTTATGTCCACGACAACCATGAAGTGTTCGATGTCACCCAGGAGGCCTTCATCAAGGCGTACCGGGCCCTTGGGAACTTCCGTGGCGACAGCGCTTTCTATACGTGGCTCTACCGGATCGCGATCAACACCGCCAAGAATTACCTGGTGGCGCGTTCACGGCGACCACCGGGCAGCGACGTGGACGCCACCGAGGCGGAACACTTCGAGGGTCCCAGCGACCTGAAGGACATCGTCACCCCGGAGGGGCAGCTGCAGAGCGCCGAACTGGAGAAGGAGGTTTACGAGGCAATCGAGGGTCTGCCGGAAGAACTCCGGACCGCGATCATGCTGCGCGAGTATGACGGCCTCAGTTACGAGGACATCGCGGAGATCATGCAGTGTCCGGTGGGGACCGTGCGGTCGCGGATTTTCCGGGCCCGCGAGGCAATCGACAACCGGATCAGGCCTATAATCGGGTAAATTTTCCCTGGATCGGCACTCCGGGGGAGAGAGCCGGAGACGGAACCGAACCAGGCGTGGAGCCTGGAGGCGTGGCGGGCAAAGGTCCTGAAAATTGTGTGGACACGCCAGGCAACGCCAGAGGTGTGTAGGTGTAGGTGTAGGCATAGGCGCAGGTGTAACGGAAACCGCTGTACAACCAAAAAATATTGATGCGGATTCCATGAAGACGGGCCACAAAGACAAAGACGAAAGGTGAAAGTGAACGACTATTTTGGCAGGGGCCGGAACGATGAGCGAAACAACGGATCACGGTGAGCGTCGCCAGGAAAGCTGGTCGGCGTTGATGGACGACGAGGTCGACGACCTCGAGATGCGGCGCATGCTGCAGGACGCGGACGACCCGGATGTCCGCGCGCGCTGGATGCGCTACCAGGTGGCCCGCGCGGCCATTCGCGGTGAGGTGCCGGATGCCGGGTACGTGGACCTTTCCGGGCGGGTCAGCGCGGCACTGGCCGACGAACCGCAACCGCAGACCTCCGCAGGGCGGCGACTGCCGGGTTACGCCAAGCCCCTGGGCAGCGTGGCCATCGCGGCGAGCGTCGCCGCCCTGGTCGTGTTCGGGGCGCGCTTCCTGGAGACTCCCCAAAACCTGCAGGACCCCGCCCGTGACACCCTCGCAGCGGTGGAGGCCCCGGCGGAATCCCGCGTGGAACCGATTATCCGCCAGGCGGATGCAGATCCGCCGGTGGCGACCGTCGCCCGGCACCAGCCGCCCGAGGGATCACGCATGTTCATCCGGACCGCCCACGGTTCCGGGGTCAGCGCTCACCAGTTGCGGCACACGGCCCACGCGGGCGGGATGTTGCCGTACGCGCGTGTCTTCAGCCTCGAATCCGACCGGGAATAAATGTTCGCGGCCCCTGCAATGAACAAGCCGCGCGCGGTACGGGCACTGCTTGTCTTGTGCCTGCTCGCCGCCCCGACCGGCGCGGCTGCCGAGCCTTCCGCGGTCAACTGGCTGCAGCGCATGAACGATGCCTTCCGGGTGAACACCTATGACGGTGAATTCGTTTATGCCCACGCAGGACGTCTCGGCACCCTGCGCATCGTGCATGCGGTGGACCCGGATGGTCGCGAGCGGGAAAAACTTGAGCACATGGACGGCGGGTCCTGGGAGGTTTACCGGCACGGCAACCAGGTGACCTGCGTCAACACCGGGTCCGGCGAGGGGCATTGCGTCAACAGCGGGCCGTTCTCGGGCGGATTCGTCCATGACCTGGCCCGGGTACAGTCGAACTACCGGTTGCAGGTCGGCGGCGAGGGGCGCAAGGCCGGGCGCGATGCCATTGAAATCGGCATCCGGCCGAAGGATGCGGATCGTTACGGCTACCAGCTGTGGCTGGACCGCGAGTCGGCGATGCTGCTTACCTGCCTGCTGAAGGACGAGACCGGTTCGATCCTGGAACGCTTCCAGTTCACCCGGCTGGACCTCCGCGAGTCGATTCCGGCGGCAGAATTCGAGATTGGTGCAGCGGAGCGTGGCAGCGTGCAGCGTTTCGAACTGCCGGCCCGCGAGCAGGGTGGACCGCCACCCGCGGTGCCGTGGCAGGTCACCTGGCTCCCGAACGGGTTCGTGGCGGTCAAGGGCCAGGCGCCGACCGGTGACAGCGCGGGTGCGCGTGTTTACGGCGATGGGCTGGCGATGATCTCGGTGTTCGTGGAAGCGGCGGGCGCGGCCTCGTGGAGCGAGGGCGTGTCGCGCATGGGCGCCACGGTCGAAGTGAGGAAAAAATTCGCGGGTTCCGGTGGCGACTGGTTCGTGACCGTGGTGGGCGAGGTGCCGGAAGGAACCGCGCGACGGGTTGCGGACTCGGTGCGGGTGAACCCGGGCTGAGTGCCGGTGGGCTGATGAATGATTGAAGAATGCGGGCGCGTGGTGGCCACCGGGGCGGATGGCGCGTGGGTCGAGACCCTGGCGCGGGCGGGGTGCGGCCGCTGTGACCAGCCGGGTGGCTGCGGACAGAATTCCATTACCCGCCTGTTCGCGTCGCGCAACCGGCGGGTCCGGGTCGCGGCGCCGATCCCCGTGGAAACCGGTGACCGGGTTCTGATCGGCATTCCCGAGGGACAACTGCTGCGCGCGTCGCTGGTGGTCTATCTGCTGCCCCTGCTGGGACTGGTGTTCGGCAGCGTCACCGGTCACCTGGTCTCGGGCGCCTCGGAGGCCATGGCGATCCTCGGGGCCGCGCTGGGAATGACCGGCGGTTTCCTCGTCTCGCACCTGCTGTCGCGGATGCTGAACGGCCGCGATTCCTGGTTGCCGGTGGTGATCGCCCGGTTGCCGCAGGATGATCCGGGAGCCGTCGTCGTGGATCCTGCCGCCGCGGGCGTTTCCCGTCGCGGTGAATCATTGTAAGGTTTGGTGGGCCGGGCCCCGACCTGTGTTTTCCGTTGACCTGTGCCGATAGCGGCGGAGCCATCATGAGAGCAGTATTCAACCCGCTTGCCGCTGGCGCCACGATCCTTGCCTGGATTGTCACCCTGCTGTTCGCCGGGACCGTACAGGCACGCAGCCTGCCCGATTTCAGCCCGCTGGTGGAGAAACTTTCTCCGGCGGTGGTCAACATCAGCACCTCGCACAAGGCGCCGGCGGGCGGGCCCCGTTTCCCCGGCCTTGACGGCCCGGAAGGCGAGGATCCGGGTGTCGACGACTTCTCCGAGTTCCTGCGCCGTTTCTGGGGTCACCGCTTCCAGATCCCTGAGCAGGAACGACAATCCATGGGTTCCGGTTTCCTGGTCTCCCAGGACGGTTACGTGCTGACCAACTACCACGTGGTCAAGGACGCGGACGAAATTATCGTGCGGCTCAGCGACCGCCGTGAACTGGTCGCACGACTGGTGGGCGGCGACACGCGCTCCGACATCGCCCTGCTCAAGCTCGAGGGCAAGAACTTCCCCTTTGCGAAGACCGGCAACTCGGAGCAGTTGCGGGTCGGCGCATGGGTGCTGGCCATCGGTTCGCCGTTCGGTTTCGACCATTCCGTGACCGCGGGCATCGTCAGCGCCAAGGGGCGCAGCCTGCCCAACGAGAATTACGTGCCGTTCATCCAGACCGATGTCGCGATCAACCCCGGGAATTCCGGGGGGCCGTTGTTCGATCTGGACGGCCGGGTTGTCGGCATCAACTCGCAGATTTACACCCGTGGCGGCGGGTCCATCGGCCTGTCCTTCGCGATTCCGGTCGAGGTCGCCCTCGAGGTGGTC
>JBFGWM010000107.1:0-9023 GCA_041588495.1 Pseudomonadales bacterium
ATGGGCAGTTCGCCCTTGGCGTAAGCCCGGTTCACCTTCCCGTACAAGGGCTCGGCGCGGCCGTAATTGGCCAGAAGCCGCTGGTAGTGGTAGAACGGGTTGTCCTGCTGGCCTTCCTCCCAGGTATCCCAGGTGTTCGAGCAAAGCTTCGCCCGAAACGGCGAAGCGGTGCTGATAGCGGTCGCGACACGCCGGGTCCAGTCGTCGCTGGGCGTCGACCAGCGCCGGCCCGTGGGCATGACGATCGCGCGCAGGGCCCAGGCGAGGGGACGGTTGGGCAGGTTCTCCAGCACCTCGTGGAACGCCTGCTCGGCCCGGTTCAGCAGGAAGTGGCAGCTGTAATGCAGCAGGGCGTCCTCGTCCGCCACGTGATCGGTTTCATTCCAGTGCTTGAGCACCATCGTCGTGAGATAGAGGTTGGAGAGCACGTCGCCGAGACGCGCCGAGAGCAGTTCGCGGAACTTCAACGACGCGCCCAGGCTGATCATAGCCGCGTCGGCGCACAGGCCGAGGGCCGCACTGAAGCGATTCACGGCCAGGGCGTAGGGCGCCGCGGTCCCATCCAATGGCGTGGTCCCGCGGCCGATGCCCAGCGCCAGGGTGAACGCGCGGGCAGCATTGCCGAACACCAGCCCGACGTGGCTGAAGAAGGCCGCATCGAATGAATCGATGTCGTCATTCTTGTGGGCCTCGAGTTCTTTCAGCACGTAGGGGTGACAGCGGATCGCGCCCTGCCCGAACACCATCAGGCTGCGGGTCATGATATTCGCACCCTCCACGGTGATCGGCACCGGGCTGCCGGCGTAGGCGAGGCCCAGGTAGTTGCGCGGACCGAGAGTCACCGTCTTGCCGCCGTGTACGTCCATGGCGTCGCCGAGTATGCGGCGCTGGAACTCGGTGAGCTGGCATTTCAAGATCGCCGAGGGCACGGACGGCTTGCCGCCGAAGTCGATCATGTTGGCCGTGTGCCGCACCGCGCTCTCAGCGATGAACGTCAGACCGGCGATCCGTGCCAGGGCTTCCTGGACCCCCTCCATTTCCGCCACCGGCACGTTGAACTGGCGACGGATGCGGGTGAACCCGCCGGCCGTCGCGAGGCTGTAGCGACCGACGCCGGCCACGCCCGACGGCAGCGTGATGCAGCGCCCCACCGACAGGCACTCCACCAGCATGCGCCAGCCCTGGCCGGCCATCTCGGGGCCGCCGATGATGTAATCGAGGGGAATGAATACGTCCTTGCCGCGGATCGGACCGTTCATGAACGACGTGCCGATCGGATAATGGCGCCGGCCGATTTCGACACCCTCGGTGTCGCGCGGGATGAGGGCACAGGTGATGCCGAGGTCTTCCTCGCCGCCCAGCAGCCCGTCGGGATCGAACATGCGGAACGCGAGGCCGACCACGGTGGCGATCGGCGCCATGGTAATCCAGCGTTTCTCGAAGTTGAGCCGCAGACCGAGAACCTCTTTCCCCTCGTGCATGCCCTTGCAGACGATGCCGGTGTCGGGGATGGAGGTGGCGTCGGATCCGGCCCGCGGGCCCGTAAGACCGAAACACGGCATCTCCCGCCCGTCCGCGAGCCGCGGGAGATAATAGTCCTTCTGTTCCTTCGTACCGTATTTGAGTAGCAGTTCACCCGGCCCCAGGGAATTGGGGACACCCACGGAAACCATCAGGGTCTCGACGACCATCAGCTTCTGCAGCACCATCGACTGCGCCTTGGCGGAAAACCCGAGGCCGCCGTACTCCTTCGGAATGATCATCCCGAAGAAGCCTTCCTTCTTGAGGTAATTCCACAGTTCTTCAGGCAGGTCCGTGCGCGTGAAACCAATGTCCCAGGCATTGCACATGCCCGCGGCCACGGTGCATTGCTTGTCCAGGAACGCCTGCTCCTCGGCACTCAGCCCGCTATCGCGCTGTTCCACGAGCCGGTTCCAGTCCGGCTTGCCGCTGAACAGTTCCCCGTCCCAACCCACCGTGCCGGCCTCGAGGGCCGCCCACTCGGTCGCGGAAACTTTCGGGGCGATCTTCTTGAACGTGGCGAAAATGCGCGGCGTCAGCCACTTCCGGCGCAGCTCCGGGTGCCCGCAGGCCGCGGTGCCGCCAGCCGCCAGCAGCAGGAGGAACCCGGTACCGGGCGCGCCGAACAGGAGCCCAATCAGGCCGGGCGCCGCGAGGGCGGCGATGGCCGGGGCGGCGCCCGCCTCGCGGCGCATCACGAGGGTCAGGGCGGCGATTGCAATCACGATTACGAACAGTTGGGTCATTGAAAAATCTCTGTGAAGGTTCTGGAATCAGGAATCGCGCTTCGGGAGCCGGAACCGGCAGCTTCTTCCACGATGGCCATATCGATCAGCCAGGTAAATCATCGCACACATAATGCTGGGGTCGGTCGTTTGAGTCCACCCATCGTCAGGTCCGTTCCGGACCGATGGTTAACACTTTATACCAGGCGCTTGGGCAACTCCTTGTACGGACCGGTTGCGCCCGGCCCAATGTCAGCGGGCCTCGAGCAACAGGTAATCCTTGACCTGGTCGATGAAATCCTCGCCGTAGCCGTGCTCCCGCAGTCGCTCAATGACCTTCAGGTTGATACGCGCCTTTCCGTAAACGCCCAGTTCCTGCACCTGGATGAACTCGCGCAAGCGCCGGGCACTCGCCTGCTGCGCCCTCGCGAGTTTCCTGTCCAGCTTCTTGTCGGGTTTCCTGCCTGGCCCCTGGGCGCTCGCGAGCAACATCTCGGGCGGCACCTGGCTGTAGATCTCGTCTGCAACCTCGAAGGCGACGGCATCAATGGTGCGGTTTTTTCTCCAGAAAAACATGCATTTCCCTTTTCTCTGAGGCAAACCAGGCAGAAACCTGCACACGGCTTAACCCGCCGGCCTGGCCGGCAGTTCCCGGCACCGGACGGCCGGCCATCACAGATGGGCGCCGCTCGGCGGGAACGGATAAAATATTCCTGCCGCGGGGCCAGGAAATCTGATAATTAGCGAATTGTCAGGGAAATCTCAACCGTCAGGAGAGCGGTATTGTCGCAAACGGATGCACCTGAGCAATTAAGACAGTCCTTGCAGTCGATTCAGCAGCTGCGTCGCGAGGGTCGGACCGCAGAAGCCGTCGCCCTGGGCGAGTCCCTTGTCGAGAAGAATCCGCAACACGCACCAGCACTGTTCCTGCTCGGACTGTCGGCGCTCGACAGCGGCAACCTGGAACTCGCCACCTCGGCGTTCTCCAATGCCGTCGAGCAGGATCCCGCCTCCGCGGACCACCATGCACACCTGGGTTGCGCGCTATACCTCCGGGGAATGCTTGAACCGGCGGCCAGGGCATTTGAGGCTGCGCTGGAACGCGATGCGAAAAACGTGACCGCGCTGAGCGGCCTGGCAAAGTGGTGCCTGCGCCGGCAGGAACATGCGCGGGCACTCGAACTGTTCGAAAAGTTGTTCGAAGTCCGGCCAGGGAACCCGGAAGCACTGGTCGGACTGATGTCGGTGTACAGGAACCAGGGCAATTTCGCCCAGGCGGTCGAGTACGGAACGAAGGCCCTGCGCGCGGGCGGACGCAAGCCGGGCCTGCTGGCGGAGGTCGGCGACATGTACCTCGCCTTCGGGAAGCGCGAGGAAGCCCTGGACCACTTCCGGAAAGCGCTGCGCAAGGATCCGCTGAATTCGCAGGCTTTTTACAAGATGGCGCAACTGCACAAGTTTCAGGATCCCGCGGACCCACTCATCCGGCAGATGGAGAACGCACTGACCAAAAGCCTGCACCGCGAGCAACGCCAGTTCATTCACTTCGCCCTGGGCAAGGCCTACGACGACTGCGGCGAGACCGAGACCGCGTTCTCACACTTTGCGAAGGCGAACCGGCTGACCCATACCGCCTATCGCCAGAAAGACAATGCCCGCACCGTAAAGCGGCTGACACGAACATTCAGCCCGAAGGGTTTCGCGGCGCTTCCGCACTGCCCACCCTCGCCTGTTCCACTGGTGTTTGTCGTCGGCATGCCCCGCTCGGGATCAACCCTCATCGACCAGGTCATCGACTGCCACAGCGACGCCCACAGCATCGGCGAGTCGCCCGAATTGCCGCAGATCGTGGGTGAAATGTGTGAAAGGTCACAGCGCGGGTTCCCCGAATGCGTAACCGGCTTCGACGCCGTGGAACTGGCGGAATTCGCACGGAGGTACCTGCGGGGCATTCCATCCGGGCCGTCCCTCGTCGTCGACAAGAACCCCTTCAACCTCTTCAACCTGGGCCTGATCGCGCAGTTGTTTCCAAACGCGAAGGTCATACACTCGACCCGGAACCCGCTGGACACCGGTCTGTCCTGTTTTTTCACCGGGTTTTCAAACGATGGCGGACCGCAGTGGGCCCACGACCTTCAATTGATCGGAGACTTCCACCGCGAGCACCTGCGCCTGATGAATCACTGGAAGAGTGTACTGCCGTTGCCGGTACTCGAGGTGCGCTACGAGGACATGGTCAGTAATCTGGAAAACCAGGCGCGTGCGATCATCGAATTCTGCGGGTTACCCTGGGAACCTGCGTGCCTGGAGTTCCAGGAGAACAAGCGCGCGGTGCAGACCGCCAGCCAGGTACAGGTACGCGAATCGATCTATACAGGTTCGCTGAACCGGTGGCGGCCATACGCGCCGCACCTGCAACCACTGGTGGATGCCCTGGGGGATGCGCTCGAGGACCAGCAGGCAGAACTGGCCGCCGCGGGCCTGAAATACAAGGCGCGAAGCGGATGGGTCAGGAAGCTCCTGCAATAAGCGGTGTCGAACCACCGCATCCGACGGGCCCGCAGCATGAATTTCCGGCGCACCGCGGACCCGTCTTTGCCGCACCCGGTGCTGCCCGGGTGCATGAGTTGGGACGGTGGTCGATGAACTTTCATACGTGGCAATTGTGCCGGATCGCTCTTTGCCTGCTGCTTCTCCCGATCAGCGTCATCGCCGACACCCTGGAGGGCAAAGTGGTCGGCATCGCCGACGGCGACACCCTCACCCTGCTCGCACACAACATGCAGTACCGGGTGCGCCTCGCGGAGATCGATGCGCCGGAAAGAGGTCAGCCACACGGAAACAGCGCCAGGCAGGCACTGTCGGACAAGGTGTTCAGGAAAACCGTGCAGGTGGAGGTCATCGATCGCGACCGTTACGGACGCCTGGTCGGCAGGATCCAACTGGATGGACGCGATATCAACCGGGAAATGGTCTCGGAAGGTCACGCGTGGGTTTACCGCCGGTACCTGCGCGACACGACGCTCCTCGATGACGAGAATGCCGCGAGAACGGCCGGCCACGGCCTGTGGGGATTGCAGGCGGACCAGGTGACACCGCCCTGGGAGTGGCGACGGCGACGGTAAGCCCACGCGCTCACCGGGCCAGCCAACAGGGGCCGCATTGCGGCCCACAGGGCGTCACGAGGACAGGCTCATTGCATGAGGGGTGCAATAAGCTAGGTCTTTGCGACAAGCCGCCGCACGACATTACCCACCTCAGTCCCAGACCCATGACCGCCATAGCGCAACGCCGCATACGCATGCAGGGCTGCAGCAAACTCCTGCGCGCGCTCCATGTGCATGAACTGCGGCAGGCGCGCCGCCAGGCGCTCGAGTGTCTCCCCTTGTCGGCGCTCAATGCCCTCTGCAGCGAGCGCACCCATGAGGTCTTCTAGACATGGCAGGGGGCCCGTCTCCGCCAGAGTTGCGCGGTCGGAAGCAGCGCCACGCCGCCCCCGGTTGCGCAACACGGCACGCACCTGGAACGCGGCCAGAATCACGGCAACAACAATGATTCCAACCTCCAGCAAGCCGCCAAGCCACTGCTTGATCCGGTATCCGGCTTCACTGGCAAAATAACGCAACGCGTCAACGAGAGCGTTGAGGGAACTCATGGTCTCGCTGGGAACGGGTTCCGCGGATCGGAACGGGGCCGGATCGTAAGTTCTCCATGCGCCATCCACGTGGATTTCCGCCCACGCATGCGCGGCGCTTTCCCGCACCACGAAATGACCGAGCACCGGATTGCGCTCACGGACCCGGTAACCGCGAACCACGCGCGCCGGGATATCCAGGCTGCGCGCGAGGAGCGCCAACGCGGAAGCGAAGTACTCGCAATGGCCCTGCCGGTCGTTCTGCAGGAATTCGAGGACGGGATCGCGACCCGGCTTCCGCTCGTAGTGTTGTGAATACACGAAGCCACGTTCGAGTTCACGCACCAGCGCCAGGACTTGGTCCGCGCGGGAATGCGCACCCGCCACCCATCGATCCGCGATCTCCCGCAGCGGGCCGTATAACTCGTCGGGAACGATACGGTCCTCCGGCCCGGGCTCCAGCACTTCCACGGGGTGGCCTCCGGAACGACGGTAGGCATAGCGAACCGGCGGGGTGTCGGAATCACTGCGTAAGACACCGAAGGCGTCGGCCTGCAGGTCCGCGGAAAAAGAGCCGACCAGGGTTGCACCGTACGGAAGAAACAATGGTCCGGGACGCGCATCGTAGCGAAACACCCCGACCCGCGCCTGGTCAGCACCGCCCTCTCCCTGGAGAGATTCCGGTTGTACCAAGCGGCCCGGAGAGGGCTCCTCGTTCCAGCGGCCGAGGAAATACGTGCGATGCACCGATCCGCGCAGGTGCGCGCCGTAAGCCTCGCCCTGCAGACGCATCACCACCGCATCCGACTCCCACATGCCCTCCATTGACCCGAGGAACATTGCACCCTCGGTGAAACCGGTGCGCGGCGGTTTCAGCGTGATCCAGGACACCACGCGTTCCGAGGTGTAGGCGTAGAACGGCGGCAGCGCGGCCCCGAGCGCGAGGGCGACTCCGCTTGCCAGCAGCAGGTAGCCGGCGCCGGGCGCCAGTTCCCTCAAGGGCGGGAAGCCGGGCGCGGCCCGCGCGTGCTGGCGTGCATTCAGACCGTGCAGACCCGTGACCAGGAAAACGATGGCCAGCGCGGGATAACCCCACCCCGGCGACGCGCTGCCCGCCGCCGCAAACGCGAGCACCCCCAGCACCAGGGTTCCACGCAACTCACCCAGGGGTTCGGCGAGGAACAGCCGCAGCACCATGAGGAACAGGAGCGCCAGTTGCAGAGGCGCGGCCACCGGGGCAAGCACGCCGCCCGAGTACCTTGCGCCGGAGTAATCCGCCAGCACCCAGCCCGCCGCGAGCGCCGCCACGGACAGCGCCAGCTCGATCATGCGACCCGCGGATACCCTGAAGCGGAAAGCCGCCGACGCGAGAATCACCGGCAACAGGCCGTACAGCATCGAGGATACGGTCATCACGCACATCGCCATCACGGCGCAGGTCGCGGCCGCCGCGTCCCAGGCACGGATTCGCCGCGCGCGTTGCTCGATGTCGGGTTTCACAGGGCCAGCCCGCCACTACCGTCGATCTGGCTGCAGGTGAGCACGGTGAGGTCCGCATCCCCTGCCGGGGCCGACTCCAGGTTCCTGCAGACCAGGAGGGTGCGACAAGCGGTGCCCTGCACGCGCACCGAGGAGACCATTTCGGCGCGGGCCGCGTCCCAGGCCAGGGAGATAAAGACCACGCAGGACAGGCGCTCAAGATAGGGACCGAGAAGGCCGCGCAGATGCTCGGGATTGAACTCCGGTCCCGGACGCACACAGGCCAGGTGGTCCAGCGCCTGCTCCAGGTAACCGAGACTGCGCCCGATGGTCAGCGAATGCAGGCGGTCTCCGGTGACCAGCAGGTCGATCAGGGCCTCGCCGCGTGTCAGGCAGGCGATGATCCCGGCCGCGAGTGAGATCGCGGATTCAAGCTGGTCCGGGCCGGCACCGCGGATGTCGGTGTCCAGCACCACGCCGACGCGGGAGAAATACTCCTGCTGGAACTCGCGGACCACCGGCTGACCCCGCTTGCCCCAACTGCGCGCATGCAGGTCGCGCACGGGATCGCCGTGGCGATACGGTCGCACCCCCAACAGTTCCATGGATTCGCCGGTGTTCGACGCCAGCGCCACGCCGCCGTGCTGGTAACGGCTGCGCTCAGGCAGGCGGATGCGCGTCACCTCGGCGATTTCAGGCACCACCAGCAAGTGACATCCCTCGCTGTCGATACGACGGCCCTGGGTGATCCCGAACGGTTGCAGCGCCGCGGCATGAAAGGCATCCAGGTGATGGTGACCCCGTTCGGTGAAACGGGCGTGGGTATGGATGTCCGTGGTCTGCCGCGCGGCCACCGCGTGCGCCACCGGCGGGGCGTCGGTCCAGGTGCCGTCCCAGGTCAGCAGGGGCCGGTCCACGCTGACCGCCCCGAAATCGCGCTCGCTATCATTGACCAGCGTGAGCCGGAAACGCACCGTCTCTCCAACAGTCACCTGGCGCGGGGCATCGACGTCAAGGCGCACACCGTGCAGCCGGTATGCAGGCCGCATCAACAGTCCCGCCGCAAGGGCGCCGGTAAGGACACACCACAGCACCCAGGTCTGGCTGGTTGCAATGTCGAGGGCGGCGAAACCGACCAGGATGCTGACCAGCGCCAGCCAGCGCCCCTCGTCGTTGAGCGCCTTGTACAGCCACACCACCGGGTCGGCGAGGCGCACCAGGGGACTGCGCCGCGCACGGTCACGGCCTTCCTTGGTATCGGGAATCAGGATGTGGTTGAGACGGGCCAGGCCTCGCGACAGGTCGTCGACGTTCACGTCGGTACCGGGATGTCCTCGATGATGGCGGACACCATCGACTGCATGCTTTCCCCACCATATCGCGCCTGGGGCGTGGGAATCACGCGATGCGCCAGGCAGGGGATCGCCAGGCGCTGCAGGTCGTCGGGGCTGACGTAGTCGCGCCCGTTCACGTACGCGAAGGCCTGGGCGGCACGGTACCAGGCCAGCGCGCCGCGCGTGGACACGCCCAGTTCGAGCTGCGGGTGATCGCGGGTGTGGTGCACCACCCGCATCAGGTAGGCGCTGACCCCGGGGCTTACCTTGACGTCATGCACCGCAGCGCGTGCCGCGAGCACTTCCTGCTCGTCAGCCACCGGTTGCAGC
>JBFGWM010000108.1:0-9009 GCA_041588495.1 Pseudomonadales bacterium
AGCCATCAGCGCGGCGACGGAAGCGCCAGAGCCGCGGAGGTCCGCCGTGAGAGACAGACTTGCGTCGGTGACGCGTTGAGCCTCGCCGGGCGCTGCCAGCATGGCGCCGATGTCGAGCCTGTCACCCTGCACCTTGAGTTGCAGTTTCCCGCCTTTGTCGCCGACTGCAAAGGTGCCGCGGGCGGTGAGTTCTCCGTTGGAGCGGAAGCCCAGGGTTTCCAGGGATAGCTTGCCCTGCTCCAGTTTTGCGACGAGCCGCGGTTCCGGAAACGCAATTCCGGCAACGGCCAGGCGGTCGCCCTGCAGGCGGAGATCGGCGTCGAGGGTGCGCAGCGCGGAGGCGTCGAATTTGCCGGTGGGAAAAACCTTCCCGCCCCGGGATGTCCCGGTCGCCGGCCGGTTGCCGAAAACCAGGGCCTCGAACCCGAGATCGGCGCGCAGGGCGGGGCGGGTGCCGGCGAGCTGCAATTCGAGTTTGCCCGCCACGACCTGTTCATCGACTTCCAGTTGCACCCGGGTGGTGTCTCCCGCGAGCAGGGTGGCGAGGGAGTCGATTTCACCGCCCAGGCGCAGGCCCGCCTCGTTGGCGGTGCCGCTGAGCCTGAACCGTAGCGGATGGGTGTACCCGGGAAAAGCGACCTCGAGGGAATCCACGTGCAGCGTCTCGCGGGTGGCGCGTACCCCGTTGTGATACACCAGGGTCGCGTCGTGGAACTGCAGGTCGTGGATCGCCGGAAGCGGGCGCGTTCCGTCGGTCGCGCCCCCGGTGCCGGCCGCGCCGAATTGCCAGTTGCCGCGGCCGTTCGCATCCGTTTCCAACAGCAGGTCCGCCTGGTGAACCACGAGGCGTTCGATGGCGAGTTTTCCGGAGAGGAGTGGAATCAGTCGTACCGCGGCCTCGATACGCCCGATGCGCAGCATGTCCTCGCGGGTGCCGCCGGGCATGTTGGCGAGGCGCACGTCCTCGATGGTGAGCCGCGGATCGAAAAACACCTGCAGTTCCAGCGGTCCCGCCATGACCAGGTCGCGCCCGGTGGCATTGCGCACCTGCTCGGCGATCAGCGGCTTGTAGCGATTGAAGTCTGCGAGGTTGAGGTACAGCAGCAGCGCACCGGCGAGCACGAGGAGCGTGGAGGCCAAGGTGGCGAGAATGCGTTTCCCGGTCATGGTCGCGGTCCGGGGGAATCGGAGGATGGTTCCAGTTTAACGCAGCAGGGTACAGCCAGCCGGCCGGGTGCCCGGGGTTTATGGCCCGGGTCGGGAAAAGCGCCCGTGTTCGAGGAAGTGCAGCGTCTGCCGGATGGCCACGGCATCCCGCATGATGAAGGGGTGGCTGGCATGCACCACGAGAAAATCGGCCATGCCCTCCAGCTTCGCGCTCTCCAGGGACACCTTGCCGTCGTCGTCGCCGGGGATCAGGGTCGACAGGAAGAAGTTGATGGTGCGGTCGCCGGTGATCACGCCGAGTTCGAAGGGGGCAGGACCGAGGCGGTTGGGCACCGAGTCGGGATCGGTGCCGAGCTGTTCGCCGGCCGGCCCGTTCCACCAGTGGAAGGGCGGCAGGGCCCTGAGCTTGTCGACCACTTCGCTGCCGTGATTGGGCGGGCTCAGCATCACCACCCGGCCCGTGGGGGGCAGCGACCCGTCATGGGCCAGCTTGCGGACCAGGATGCCGCCCAGGGAATGGGTGACGAAATGCACCGGCGCCCGGTTGCCGTCCAGGCAGGCACGGATTTGTGGCAGCACGTGCTCCTCGGCGAGCACCTCGACGGTATGCTTGCGGGAGGGATAATCGATGTTGCAGGTCCGGTATCCGTGGTCTTCAAGTGCGTCGGCCATCCTGGCCATCGAGTCCGCCGAGCGGGCCAGGCCGTGCAGCAATACGACGAGGGGTGGGGAAGTCTCGATTTCGGGCACTTTGCGCGATTCTCCAGATGCCGCGGCGCTGGCCAGCAACAGGGCCGCAAGGAGGGTGAACGCGCGTCCGCTCCGGATGTCCGACACCGCATGCCGCCTTGTGTTTAACGACCGTTTCGTTACCCTGAACTATAGGGTGCGTCGTTCCTTATAACATGGAGATGGGCCCAGCGCGTGCGGGGCCGGTTTTCGGTCGCGCCGATTGCGCTCGTGAGTGGATCAGGAAAATGGAATGTACCACCTGTAACGAACCGCTGAAGCCGCACTGGAAGGCGTGTCCGGCCTGTGGCGAGGTGCTGGTCAGCGCCTGCCCCGGATGCGGCGCGGCCCTGCAGCCGGACGCCCGCGCCTGCCCGGCCTGTGGCGAGGTCCTGAAGACCGAGTGCGTGGCCTGCGGCTCGGTTTTGAAAGCCCACTGGAAGGCCTGCCCGGAGTGCGGGAGCGCGGTGGGGGAGTCCTCCGCCGCGGGACTGGCCGAGCCCCCCGACGCGGAATTTTGCGCCGGTTCCGGTGAACCGCTGCGTGACGGTGACGACTATTTCCGCTGCGAGGAATGCCGGCAACTGTTCCAGTCCGAGTTTCGCTTCCGCAACACCTCGGTGTGCCGTTCCTGCGCCATCGGGCGCGGCCTCGGCGCGGCCGCGGATGTGGCGCCTCCGGTCCTCGACACCGAGGCCACGGCCATGGATTTCGACCCG
The DNA here is from genome assembly GCA_041588495.1 of Pseudomonadales bacterium. GTDB lineage: Bacteria > Pseudomonadota > Gammaproteobacteria > Pseudomonadales > JBFGWM01 > JBFGWM01. The sequence goes on from JBFGWM010000108.1 coordinate 2,616, forward strand.
GCACCCTGTGTGCCGGGCGAGATCATCCGCGACACCCTGAATGATGGCAGCGAGGGGCCGGAGATGGTCGTGGTGCCTGCCGGGAAGTTCCGCATGGGCGACATGGACGGCGCCGGTGATGCAACGGAAAAGCCGGTGCACGGCGTGGACATCGGGCGCGCGTTTGCCATCGGTCGCTTTCCGGTGACCTTCGAGGAATACGACCGCTACGCGGCGGCGACCGGCATCGTGCGCCCCGGTGACGGTGGCTGGGGTCGCGGTGAGCGACCGGTGATCATTGTCAGCTGGGAGTGCGCCCAGGAATACGTGCGCTGGCTCAGCGCCGAGACCGGCGCGCATTACCGTCTCCCCACCGAGGCGGAGTGGGAATATGCCGCGCGCGCCGGATCCGAGACCGCCTACCCCTGGGGCGACGAGATCGACGCCAGCAATGCGAATTTTCTGGGGCCGGGCGGTCCGGCCAAGACCACCCCGGTGGACAGCTATCCGCCCAATGACCTCGGCCTGCACGACATGCACGGCAATGTCTGGGAGTGGGTGGAGGACGCCTGGCACGACAACTACGCGGGCGCGCCCAGCGACGGCAGCGCCTGGGTCACGGGTGCGGACCCCGGGGTCCGCGTGCTTCGCGGCGGTTCCTGGTACACCTATGGCGGCAAGCTGCGTTCGGCGTCGCGCAACTGGTTCACGGCAACCGGTCGCAACGTGTCGTTCGGTTTCCGCCTGGCCCGGGATCTCTAGGTGGGGCGGCGTCATGCAGCGGATGAACAGGTGCGGTGCTAATGGGTCGCGCCCCGTATCGGCTTGCCGCGCACCAGCGCACCGCGGAATAGGTATTTCATGGGAACCATGTACACCGACAAGAGCGCTGCCGAGCTTCCGCCCGCGGAAGCACGCCGTGGCGGCCAGCCCGGGAAGGAAGCGCCCGCGATGAACACCCAGGCGCCCCCGCCCCAGGGCAAGCCGGCCGCGCGTACCGGCCCCGCGCCCACCTTTGCGCCGGGACTGGCCCAGACCTGGCTGGCCTGGCAGTGCCGCATGGTCGCCGGGATCATCCGTGGCGCGCTGTTCCCGGTGATGGGCGGCAGCGACCTCGGTCCCGCGGTCGCCATGTGGCCGGGCAGCGGCGAGGGCGAGGCGCAGTTGCTCAAGGCCGCCGGCGAGGCCCTCGAGGAACGCAAGGGCGTGGTTCGCGCACGCCAGCCCTACGGGCCGCAGGGGAAGCGCACCTGCGACGTGATCGCCTGTCCGCTGCTGATCGACGGCAACCCGGTGGCGGTGATCACGGTGATGATCTCGGTGCGTTCGGCACCCCAGCAGCACGCGGTCCTGCAGCTCCTGCAGTGGGGCGGCATGTGGATCGAGTCCCTGCTGCAGCAGCAGGCCACCGAGCAGAAGGGTTCCGGCGCCTACACCCTGTCCCTGACCACGGCCATCGTCTGCCATACCGCCTCCCACGCGGCGGCCATCGAGGTGGTCAACCGGCTCGCCGAGCGGGTGGAATGCGAACGCGTCAGCATCGGCTTCCGGCGCGGCATGGTGATGCGCCTGCAGGCCCTGTCCCATGTCGCGAGTTTCGACTCGCGTACCCAGCTGGTACGGCGCATCGAGGCCGCCATGGAGGAGGCCGTCGACCAGAAGATGACGGTGATGATCCCGGCGGACAGCCCCGAGCGGGCCAGCGCGGTCAGCCGCGCCCACACCGAGCTGGCCGAGCAGCAGGGCAATGGCGCGGTCTGCTCCGTACCCCTGCCGGGCCAGGCCGGGGAGATCATTGGCGCAATCACCCTGGAGCGCGGCGCCAGCCAGCCCTTCGACCACAAGACCGTGGAGTGGCTGGAGTCCCTGGCCCGGGTGATCGGGCCCGCCCTGGAGATCAAGCGCCGCGAGGAGCGCGGTTTTTTTGCGAAGGGCCTTGAGGCACTGACCGGTGGACTTGCCGGACTCCTCGGGCCGACTGCGTTCAAGACCAAGCTGGCGGTTCTGGCAGTGTTCGCATGGCTGGCATTCTTTTCCATCGTCAGCGGCGATTACCGGGTCACCGCGCCGGCCACCATCGAGGGCGCCGAGCGCCAGGTGCTGGTGGCGCCCCAGGCCGGGTACATGGAGACGGCCAAGGTGCGCGCCGGCGACCTGGTGAAAAAGGGCGACCTGATCGCCACGCTCGACGACCGCGACCTGCGCCTGGAACTCCAGAAGTGGCAGAGCGAACGCAACAAGATCGAGAAGGAGTACCAGGAGGCCCTGGCCAAGCGCGACCGCACCGAGCTCAGCGTGCTGCGTGCAAAACTCGACCAGGTCGACGCGGAAATGCGCCTGGTTGACGAGAAGCTCCGCCGCACCGAGCTGCGTGCGCCGTTCGACGGCGCGGTGGTCAGCGGCGACTTCAGCCAGTCCCTGGGCGCCCCGGTCGAGGTCGGCCAGGTCCTGTTCGAGGTGGCGTCCCTGGACAGCTACCGCGTGGTGCTGGAGGTGGATGAGCACGACGTGGCCGGCATCACCTCGGGCCGGCGCGGCCGCATGGTGATTTCCGCCCTGCCTGACACGGTTTTCCCGATTTCCCTGCAGCAGGTGATCCCGGTGGCGGTGGCCGCCGAGGGTCGCAACTTCTTCCGCATCGAGGCGGCCCTCGAGGAACCGTCCGCCGAACTGCGACCGGGCATGCAGGGCGTGGCCAAGGTCGACGTGGGGCGCCGCAAGATGCTGTGGATCTGGACCCACGGCGTGATCGACCGGCTGCGCCTGTGGGCCTGGTCCGTCGGCTTCTAGGGTGAGGTCATGAGCGAAGCAGCTCCGGCGCCCGTCGATCCGAACTGGGTACTGGTCGCGCGCCTGCGTCCGGCCCTGCGCCAGCACGTGCGTACCTATCCCCAGGAATACCGGGGCGAGCGCTGGTACGTGCTGCTCGACGAATCCAGCGGCCGCAACCTGCGTTTCAATGCCATCGCCTACGAGTTCATCGGGCGCCTGAACGGCCGCCAGACGGTGCAGCAGATCCTCGACCAGTTACGCAGGGTCGACGGCGAGGACGCCCTCGACGAGGACGAGATCCTGCTGATCCTCACCCAGTTGTTCGCCCTCGACGTGCTCAGTGGCGGTGTGCCCGCCAGCGCCCGCGAGTTCTTCGAGCGCCACCAGCAGGACAAGCGCGTCGCGCGCATGCGCGCGGCCATGAACCCGCTGGCGATCAAGGTTCCGCTGGTTGACCCGGACAAGTTTCTCAACCGGGTGCTGCCGTGGGCGCGGCCGGTATTCGGGCGCGTCGGCGCGCTGGTGTGGATGGTGGTGGTCGGACTCGGCGTGATTCTCAGCATCACCAGCTTCCCGGCCCTGCGCCACGCGGTGAGCCTGGACATCCTGGCGCCGGCCAACCTCGCCCTGATGATCGTCATGTTCGTGCTGATCAAGGCAGTGCACGAGTTTGCCCACGCGATCACCGTGAAGATCTGGGGCGGCGAGGTGCACGAGATGGGCGTCACCCTGCTGGTGATGATTCCGGTGCCCTTCGTGGATGCCTCCGCCACCTGGGGGTTCCGCGAGAAGCAGAAGCGCATGCTGGTGGGGGCGGTGGGTATCCTCGCCGAGTTGTTCATTGCCGCCCTGGCACTGTTGCTGTGGCTCGCCGTCGAGCCGGGCGTGGTCAAGGACGCGGCATTGAATGCTTTTCTCATTGCCAGCGTCTCGACGCTGTTGTTCAACGCCAACCCGTTGCTGAAATTCGACGGCTACCACGTGCTCCAGGACCTGATCGAGATTCCCAACCTGTCGACGCGGGCCAGCCGCTACTGGTTGTACCTGATCCAGCGCTACCTGTTCGGGCTCAAAGGCGCGCGCTCCCCGGTTACCGCCCGTGGCGAGCGACCCTGGTTCCTGTTTTACGGCGCGGCCGCGGTGGTTTACCGCCTCGTGATCATGCTCGCCATTGTGCTGTTCCTGGCCGAGGAATACCTGTTCATCGGCGTGGCCCTGGGCTGCTGGGCGGTGTTCATGCAGGTGGTCATGCCGATCCTGCGTGGCGTGAAGTTCCTCTACGACAGTCCGGCCCTGGCCGGTCGGCGCTCCCGCGCGGGAATGATCACCGCCGGCACCGTGGGCGGCATCTTCCTGCTCCTGGTGCTGGCCCCGGTGACCCACACCACCCGCGCCGAGGGCGTGGTCTGGGTTCCCGACCAGGCCCAGTTGTACACCGGCGCCGACGGCTTCGTTCGCGAGGTGCTGGTGAAGCCGGGCACGGTGATCACGGCGGGCACCGCGGTGCTGCAGATGCAGGCGCCGTTGCTGGACTCCCAGATCGAGGTGCTGGAAGCGCGTTACCGGGCCCTGGACGTGCAGCGCGCCGCGGAATACCTGCAGTTCCGGGTGCAGTCCGAGATCACGGCCGAGGAGATGCAGGCAGTGCAGGCTGAACTCGACCTGCTGCGCGAACAGAAGGCCGCGCTGCGGGTGGCCAGCCCCCTGGGCGGCACCTTCGTCCTGCCCGAGGCGCAGACCCTGGTCGGGCGTTACCTGAAGAAAGGGCAATTGATCGGCTACGTGGTCAGCCCGGACCGGTTCATCGTGCGCTCGGTGGTGCCGCAGTCGGATATCGGCCAGGTGCGCAAGCCGGGGACGAAGGTCGAGGTGCGCCTCGCCGAACGGATCGACGACCCCCTCCCGGCCCACATCCTGCGCGAGACGCCCTCGGGCAGCACGGCCCTGCCCAGCGCCGCCCTTGGCGCGGCGGGGGGTGGCGAAATCGCCGTTGCCGGGGGTGACGAGGGCGGCCGAACCGCGGCCGAGAAGGTCTTTCACCTCGACCTGGGCCTGCCCGGAACCCTGCTGATCGCCGGGGTCGGCGAGCGGGCCTACGTGCGCTTCGACCACGGCAGCGAACCCCTCGCCCTGCAGTGGTGGCGGGCCGCCCGCCAGCTGCTGCTCAGCCGCCTGGCGTTCTGAGCCACGGCTCCGAAGCCGGATCGGGTAGATGGGCTGACCTGGCGATAAATTGTCGTAAACAAGAGTTTACGACTACTATTTCCAGTGAAATAGAGTAAAAAGCTATCCGTGATTCGCCAATTCCGACATTGGCTTACGCTGCTGCTGCCTGCTGTTCTCAGCCTGTGGGCGGTCGCGGCCGAGAGTCCTCCCCCGGACGGAAGCGGCACGCCGCCGCTCCCGACGCTGGACTGTGTCATCGAGCCGAGTGAAACGGTCGATGTCGGCAGCGCGGTGCCGGGGGTGGTGGAGATGGTCAGGGTCCACCGCAGCGACCCGGTGAAGAAGGGCGCCGTGCTGGCCCGCCTCGAGTCCAGCGTCGACAAGGCCGCCCTCGAACTGGCCCGCGCCCGGGCCGCCCAGAAAACCCCCCTGGAGATGCGTGAGCGTGCGGCGAAACTGGGCACGGTCACCGAGGAACGCAACCGCTCGCTGCTGAAGAAAGCCGTGATCTCCAAGCAGGCCATGGACGAGGTCGCCACCGAGGCGGAGATTGCGCGCCTGCAGGTCGAGCAGGAAAAGGAAAACCGGCGCATCGCCCGCCTCGAGGCCAGGCGCCTGAGCGCGGTCCTCGAGCAGCGCACCATCCGCAGCCCGGTGGACGGCGTGGTCATGGAGCGCTTCAAGGCGGTGGGTGAATACGTGGAGGACGATCCCCTGGTGCGGGTGGCGCAGATCGACCCGCTGAATGTCGAGGTCATCGTGCCGGTCGACTACCTGGGTCGCATCGAAAAGGGCATGCAGGCGCGGGTGACCGCGTCCCTGCCCGGTTCCGATTCCCACATGGCCACCGTGCAACGCGTGGATCGTGTTGCCGACGCGGCAAGCGGCACCTTCGGCGTGCAGCTCAATCTCGCCAACCCCGACCAGTCCATTCCTGCCGGCCTGCGCTGCCAGGTGGCGTTCCTCGGCATGCCCGCACAACCGGTTGCGGCGGAACCCGAGCCCAGGGCGCCACCGCCGGCCGTCCGCGCGCCGCAGGCGGCAAAGCCGGCGGCGCCTCCCCGGCAGAGTCAGAAGGTGGTCCCTGCCGCCAAGGCCCCGTCGCCCCCTCCGGCCCGCAACGCCGAGGCGCCGAAACAGGTCGCAGCGGTGAAGCCGGCGTCTCGCCCGACACCCCGGCCGAAGGCCAGGGTCCGGGCGCGCTCGCGTTCGGCTCCGTCGCCGACCGAGTCTTTCCGGATCGTGGCCTCCGGCAGCCCCGCCACCTGCTGCTTCAGCATGGTCCCGGTGCGTGACGAGGGGCTCGCCAACCTGTTGCTGGCCGATCTCCAGGCCGGGTTTGCGGTCGCTGCGGCCAGATCCGCCCCCGGTCGGCCCGCCACCGGCTCGTTCCTCGCGTATACCGTTCATACCGCGCAAAGCGCCGGTCACCGGAAAGTGCGTTAAATCGCCGCCCTACCAGTCGTGTTTTACCCCC
>JBFGWM010000109.1:0-8942 GCA_041588495.1 Pseudomonadales bacterium
ATCGTATTCTCCGACGCGGGTCATGCGCAGGGCGCGCGTCCAGGGGACCAGGTCATAGTCCACACGGTAGCCCTCGGCCTCGAACACCCGGCTTGCGACTTCGATCAAGATACCCGGCCGGTCGCTGTCCGGGTCACAGTTGTACGGACACCACTCGTCGGCACGCAGGGTGATCACCTTGTGGGAACCGGCCGCCTCATGTGCCGTGGCGGGTATCGTCATGGTGCCCAGCAGGAATGCCGCAAGCAGGCTCGCGGCCCGTGCGCTCATGCCTGGGACCTTCCGCGAGGGGACTCGCGTCGAAGATTCTGTCCTGTGTGCCGGGGCTTCAGAGCTCAAAACCGGTTATGCCACTGACATGGTGTTCGCGCAGACAGTTGCGTTGGCACAGAATTGCCCGCACCAGGCGGTCCCGGTCCCACTGGTCCTTGGACAGGAATCCGACATTGCGGGTCCCGGAACCGGAAAGTCCGCGTTTTTGGAGGGCTGCTTCCGGTATTCCGGAAACCACGAGGATCGCGGGGTTGTCCACCGACTTCAGGATTTCCCGCGCGAAGTCGATGCCGTCGGCGTGGTTCAGCTTGAGGTCGATGAGGTAGGCGTCGAAGGCCTGCGCCTCCATTTTTGCGCGTGCGTCTTTCGTCGTGCACACAGTGACGACCTCGAAAGTGTAGGGTGCGGTATCCGAGCCCAAGGCGTGACGGACATACGCACAGTCCTCTTCGTCATCGTCAATGTACAGTACCCGCAGGGGGCCGTCGATCGCCCTGCGAACCAGTTCCGCGATCGCGGGCCCGTTCCAGTCTTCCTTGGGAAAAAACTGCACGCTTCCCTCGTCGACCATCTTGCGCAGCGGAGCACCCAGCTTGTCGATGTCCGCGCCGGTGGTCACGACGATTGGGAGGTGGACGCCCGCCTCGCGCAGCTGCTGAACGAAAGCCTGGCTTTCGTCCTCGCGGGCGTTTTCCAGGATAAGGTCCAGGAACAGTACGTCAAAAACGCGCAACTGCATGGAGAATACCGCGCCCTCGATCCCGGATACGGTTTCCACGTAGTAGGTTTCCGGTTCGAGCCGGGAAAGAAATTGCCAGAAGATGGTCCGATCTTCCGGATCATCCTCGACGTACAGGATATTGAGCTTCACAGTCATCGAAGGGCCACGCCGGTTTACAAGGAAAAGGTAGCACCGTGCCTTGAGGTTCAGCAATGTTTGCGTCGGGGATCACGCATGAACGCGCGTTTGGATGTTGAACAGGCAACAGCCGTCTCAGTGTTGAACTTCTTGAAGTTTCCGGCTCAACAGGCCGCCGCACGCTGCCATGGCGGCAAGCCCGAACAGCAGGGCGGGCGTGCCGGCCGACTGGGCAACCCAGCCGAGAAGGCCGGTCAGGGCCAGGAAAATGCCGATGGCGGTATTGGACAGCGCGGTGTACGCGGCGCGGGTGCTCTCGTCTGCCATGTCAACGATATGGGTGGAGCGACCGATGCGCACCCCCTGGTAACCGATCATCACCAGGAACACGAATCCCGGCAACACGGCCGGGTGGGCCAGCAGGCCGGCACCGTAAAGGCCCGTCAATGCGGCCGTCAGCAGGGTCGCGCTGCCGAGCAGTGCCGCGCGCATCAGGACCTGGCGGCTGGAGCGGTCGGACAGGCGGCCCCAGAGGTAGCTGCTGCCCAGGCCGGCACCGGCCGAGGCCAGCACCAGGAAACCGATGTCGCCGGGAAAGCCGTTGCCCTGGCTGCTGGCGAGGGCGAGGAGGTAGGGCGGTGCCAGGGCCAGGGAAACCAGCAGGCCGCGGACGAGGATGAAGCGGACCAGTTGTGGATCTTCGCGCAGCAAGCCGACCTGCGCGACGGCCGTTTCCCAGGCGTTGCCCGCGCCGCCCGTGGCGCCGGGTTCCTCGGTCAGGCCGGCGAACAGGACGGCCGCCACCACCCAGAGCAGGGCGGCGGCCAGCATGGCGATGGAGACCGTGGTCACGCTGCGCTCGACGATGCCGCCGGCCAGCAGGCTCCCGTAGACCAGCACCACGGCGGCGCCCAGGCTGGTCGCGGTCCCGGTGGCGGTGCCGCGGCGTGCGCGGGACACGGTCTTGCCGAGGACGTCCTTGTAGCTGACCGAGCAGACGCTGCGGGCCAGCGCGAAGACCAACAACAGGCCGACGACGGCGGTCCCGGCTGCGGCGCCGTGCAGGGTGAGTGCAGCGGCCGCCATCCCGGCCACCGCCAGCCCCTGCACCAGGCTGCCGGCAATCCACAGCCACTTGCGGACCGGGCGGCGGCGGATGGCGCCGGCCACGAACAATTGCGGAAGCAGTGCGCCCGCCTCGCGCACGGGGACCAGCAGGCCGAGGCACCAGGCCGGCGCACCCAGCCCGGCAAGCAGCCAGGCGAGCACGACCTTGGGGTCGGCGAGGCCGTCGCCGGCCTTGGTGGCGCCCAGGCAGATCACGTGCCGCAGGAAATTACCGGGTTGCTGGTTGCAGGCGGACTCGGGAATGTCCTTGCAGATGCGCCCCTCGTCGTCGCCGGTGAGCAACTCGTAGAGGCGGTCCCGGGTCGCGGCAACCTGGTTCACGGGGCGGGTGGATGTCTGCGTGTCGGGCCCGGGGCCGGGATCACGGCAGGTTCAGTTTGATGCCGAGTTCCCGGGCCGCGGCATAGGCCGTGCTTTCGAGGGCGATGCGGATCAGTTCCAGTGCGCTCTCCTCGTCGATCTTGCCACCGTACTCCGTCGGGTAGTGCTCGATGGCGGATTCCCGGGCGCGGTTGATGCGCACGCTGAAGCGGCGGATCAATTCCTCGTCGCCGTCGACCAGTCGCACCACCACCAGTTCCGCGGATTCACCCAGGATGAGAATGGTGTTGGAGCAGAAACTGAGGCTGTCCGTGCCCACGTCGCGCAGCAGGCAGGTGGAGACCTGGTTGGCTTCCTGGTCGGCGATATGGACCTGTACGCGGTGGGTGGCGCCGCCGGGACGTACCTCGTAGAGGCGTTCCGGTGCCGGATAGCGGGTGGTTCCGCGCCGGAACTCGTTGCCGAGAGAGACGTCCATCAGCGGCAGGCCGCTGTAGTCGATGTCCGATTCCGCAGAATCCTCGTTTTCCGTGCCCATTCCGTTGCCGTTCCCGTACTGAGGCGCTCGGCCGGCCTGGATGCCGGACAGCGATCCCGGGCCGTCGTGGCCCACCAAATGGAATGAGTATGAGATCACAAATTAATGATCAGAATCCAGCGTTGCAGCGTGTTCCGGAATGCCCCCGAGGCCCTGACCCTCCGGTGGATAAATGCTGGTTTCTGCTAGTTTTATGGTTACCCGATCGTCCAGGCAACAAGGTGGACCGCATGTCGATGCCCCGCGCGACCGCGCGCTGTTCACGAGCACGCCTTCCATGGCGATTGCTTGCCTGGCTGCTCGTGATGACAGCCTGTCCCGTCGTGTCCGCGGCAGAAGTCGAGGTTGCCGAGGGTTTCGAACAGGCCGAGATCTGGGAGTCGGCAAGCTTCCTTCGCGATCCCGATGGCGCCCTGCCAGCCGCGGATATCGTGGCGGGCCTCCACGACTCGAGGTTTGTCGGCATGGGGTCCGGCATCCCCAACCTCGGCATCACCCGGGATGTGGTCTGGATCCGGGTCGCCTTGCGCCCGGCGGGTTCAGAGGTGCCGCCACCGGTGATCCTCGAGATCGCCTTCCAGCACCTGGACCGGGTGGAGTTCTTCACCCGCCTGCAGGACGGGGGGATTCTGCACGGCAAGAGCGGCGACATGGTTCCGCTTTCCAAACGTGCGCTCGATTCCCTGATGCCGGCGTTCCGGGTGCCGCTTGCGGCGGGCAAAACGCAGGTCGTTTACCTGCGCGTCAGTACCCAGGGCGCAATCCAGCTCCCGCTCCGGCTGTGGTCAGAAACGGCTCACGCATCGGCAGGCCGGCTTCGTATCGCGCTGATGTTTGCACTGGTCGGCGCCTTGCTTGCGCTTGCGCTATATAACCTGCTCCTCTACATCGTCGTCCGCGACTTCGTGTACGCGGTCTACATCGTGTATGTCACCAGCTTTGCCGCACTCAGCTTCCTGTATTCCGGGGGCGGGCAACTGTTGGGGCTCGCCGAAAGCCCCTGGCTCGCCAATCGCCTGCTGGTGGCCATGATCGCGCTCACCATGGCGTTTGCCAGCGAGTTCGCACGTGAGTTCCTCGGGCTGCAGAAACGCAGTCGGTGGCTCAATGGGTTGTTCCTGTTGTATTCGGCGTTCGGATTCCTGCTCGCGGTGGTCAGCTTTGCCCTGCCCTACTCGGTGGCGCTGCAGGCAGGTATCGTCGCGATGGCGGTTGCTGCGGCGTCTTTCATGGTCGTTGGTGTGTTCATGTGGGGCAGTGGCGTGCGCTCGGCGCGTTACTTCGTGTTGGGATGGAGTTGCCTGATCATCGGCGTGGTGATTGCCGCACTGCGCACCTATGGCATCCTGCCCACCAACTTTGTGACCTTGCAGATGGCGCTCGCCGGAGGACTCATCGAGGCCCTGCTGCTGTCGATGGCGCTGGCCGACCGGATCAACCTCGAAATCGAGGAAAAACTGCTGCTGCATCGCGAGAAGGAGTCCATCGGTGCGCACGCCCAGGAACTGGAAATGGCCCTCGAAGCCGCCAGCGCCGGTTTCTTCGAGATCGACCCGGAGCGCGAGGTGCTGACGATCGATGAGCGCCTTGGCCACCTGCTCGGGCTCCGCACCGGATTGCGGGACGTGCCTGTAGGCGATGTCATTGAATACCTCGGCGGCAACCTCGGTGAGCGCATGGGTAAGGAGCTGCAGAAAGCACTCTCGAGTTGGGCGCTGTGGGAGACCGAGGCGCGGGTTCCGTTGCCGGGCGGGGGGCTTATTGACCTGTCGATCCGCGGCCACATCGTGCGTGATGACAGGGGGCGCGCCATGGCGGTGCGTGGTTTGGCCTACGACGTCAGTCGTTACAAGCAACTGGAGGCGCAACTCAGGCGCAGCAACGAACGCCTGGACGCGTTTTCCGCGCAGGTCGCCCATGATCTGCGCGGGCCGCTCAACCGGATCAGTATCTCCGCCGGGATGCTCGAATCCGACCTGGCCGGCCTCGAGGGCGAAAACGATCACAGCGAACTGATGGCGTTGGTTGGCCGTATCGAGCGGGCCATCGGCCACATGAAGCACCGCATTGGGGGCCTGCTGGACTATGCCCGCTCAGGGACGTTCTCCGCGGACCCGGTTGCGGTTCCCCTGGCCGCCATATTCGATGAGGTGTGCGAGGACCTGGAGCAGGAAATCTCCGCGCGCGGGGCCGTGGTCGAATCCCAGGGCCTGCCCGAGGTGACCGGCAACCGGGAGGCGATCGCCACGGTATTCGAAAACCTGATGGAGAACGCGATCCGTCACAATGACAACCCGGAACCCCACGTCGTGGTGCTAGCCCGGCAGGTCGGCGGACACTGGGAGGTGGAGTTCCGTGACAACGGCTCGGGCGTCTCCGCGGAACGCTTCGATGCCTTCCTGCAGCCACTGGGGCGTGGCTCCCAGGGAAAAAGCGAGGCACCGCCGGGATTCGGCCTCGCGATCAGCGACAAGATCCTGCGTGCGCTCGGTGGCCGCCTGGTGCGGGGTGATTGCGAAGACGGTTTTGCGGTTGTCGTGCACCTGCCCACGGGTGCTGCCTGAGGCCCATCCACTGGCCTATAATTTCGTTTCATCCCACATTTCTCTATAAAAACAGATACCTCCGTGCGTTCGAAACTAGCTAAAACAGTGAATAGATGAAAATACTGTTTGCAAAACGGCATCGCCCGTGGTTAAATAACGGATGTTTAATTAATGGGTCAATTCCATCCGGTGCGATGCCCATACCTTCTGTTCCCGCTCGTGCTTTCTCAGCGCCAGTGGAGTAAACCGGGGGGCCGGAAATGCTTATCCCATCAATCATCCGCAAGCGGGGTCCACGCAGCGCCATGACGCGCAATCCTGAAGAGGGCCAGCTCAGCAGTTTTTCCGGGGCCTACATCCTGGTCGTTGAAGATGACGACGAGGATCGCGAGCTTCTCACCAAACTCCTCGAACGCGAGGGCTACGTCGTCCGCTCTGCGGGCTCGGCCAGCCATGCGCGCCGCGAACTCGCGGAATTTCCGCCGGATCTCGTGCTCATGGATTTCTACCTGCCGGCAGGGGAAACCGGCGCCGAACTGTGCCGGGAATACCGCCGCTCCGAGACAGGCCGCGACGTTCCGGTGCTCTTCGTGACCGGTAGCGGACGTGAAAGCCGCGAGGTTTTCCAGTCCGGCGGCAGTGATTACATTCTCAAACCGGTGGAGACAGCCGAGCTGCTGGCGAGGGTGGAGATGCACCTCGCTCATCGCGCGGCCCTGCGGCTGCTGAGCCAGAAGTCTGCAGAGCTGGGCAGCAAGCTGCACCTCGTGGATGCGGGCGGCGAGTCAAAACCCGAGAGCGATGTGGACATGGAATCGCTGCTGGCCGAGGCGCGCCTGGCCCGCGAGGAGGCCCTGGCCGCCCGCGAGGAGGCACACAGGGCGAACGCGGCGAAGGCCCGCTTCCTGGCCCGCATGAGCCACGAGATGCGCACCCCGCTGAACGGGGTGGTCGGCATGGCGGAACTGCTCCATGACGCGGGGCTCGAGGGTGAATACCAGGACTACCTGTTCCTCCTGGAAAGCGCAGCGGATGAACTGGTGCAGATGGTGTCCACCCTGCTGGAATACGCGGAAGCCGAGGACGGCGTGGAGATCCTGCACACGGAGTCGTTCAGTCCCAGGAAGGTGGTCTCCGAGGTGATCCGCAACATGGAGACGGCGGTGCGGCGCCTCAAGGTGGAACTCAGTTCGACCATGGACGTGCGCGTCGCGGAGAACCTGGTTGGCGACCCGCGACTGGTCCACCGCGTGTTGGAACACTTCCTGAATTTCGCCGTGCGGCGATCCTCGGGAGGCCGGGTCGAACTGGCGGTTGCGATCGGCGGCGCGGATTCCGCGCACCAGAATATCCGGGTTACCGCGACCGACAGTGGCGGGCCCCTGGGACAGGGCGAACTCGACAACCTGTTCACCGAATTCTGGAACCTGCGGCGCGAGGACTGGAACGGTTCCGAGCAGCGTGGTGTCGGGCTGCCCCTGGCGCGGCGTCTTGCCCAGGCGATGGGGGGCGAGGTCGGTGCGGAAAACGTTCCGGATCGCGGCGTGCGTTTGTGGCTCGAGGTCGATATCGCCCTGGGCGAGGCGGGCGGCCAGGCTGCGGACGAGGATGACAACGCGGTAGCCTGAAGATCTACCCCGGCCTGGTGAAACTCCCGGCGAGGTGGGTTCCCGTCCTGCTCTCCAGCTTCACGCGGTAGCGGCCGTCCCGGCCGGGCCTCGCGGAGCGCAGAACCGCAAGGCTTTCCGTTGGCAGGGTGACCGGCCGGGTGAAGCGCACGTCGATGTCGTCGACCGGCGCGCCGAAATGGCCGGTGATGCGCTCATAACTCCGCACGAAACTGCCGAATCCCTGCAGGATGCAGGCCCTGAACGGGGTCAGGCGTGCTGCAGGGAGCAGCCAGTGGATGGGATTGAAGTCACCCGTCAGCAGGGCGAAGTCCAGTCCGTCTCCCGCGCCGGCGGACCAGGTTCCGATCTCCACCATTCTCCGTTCCGCGGTATCACCTGCCGCGCCTCCGGCCGATTTCGGGCCCAGCACGATGACCGAATAAAGATCGTTCTCCAGCGCGTCGGGCGTCGACCGCGTACCGGTGACCAGTCGCATGTGCAGGCGCGCGCGGTGCGCGTCCTCGTCGATGTGCACCATGCGTGCGCTGAGTTGCAGGGCTTCGCCGCGGGGCAGCGGGCGGTTGACCCGCAGGCTGCAGCCCTGGTTGAGGATGCGCGCGAGCGGATAGCGGGTCTGCGCCATCAGGCGCACCATCAGGGGAAAGCCCCACTGGGTGAACAGGTGCGGGGGAACCACCCCCGTGTAGTGCGCCGGATCCGCTCCGCTCCAGTTCAGGAAAGTGGTCACCAGTCGATCGGACGGGGCCGCAGTTTCCTCCAGCAGGGGTTCGAACGACCCGGGATTACGGCGTGCCGGGCGCAGTGAGCGAATGCCGGCGCCGACCAGCGTTCCGATGGCCGGCGCCCGTGCGGCGAGCAGTCGCCAGGGTCGCATGATCCGGGACCGCTGCCGGCTTGGCGTTGCTTACTCGATGTTGAGCACTTTCACCGAGAAATGCAGCGTTTGCCCGGCCAGTGGGTGGTTGAGGTCGACGATGGCCTGGTCGTCCTGGATCTCACGGATGCGAACCTGGCGCGTGTTGCCGGATTCGTCGGAAGCCACCAGCATGGCGCCGGGCGAGCGCGCGTCTTCCGGGATCACGTCGAGGGGGACTGCCTGGAAGGCCTCGGGGTTGATGTCGCCGAAGCCCTCGGCGGGCGCCAGGGTGACATCCTTGCTGTCGCCCGCGGTCAGGCCGGTGATGGCCTGCTCAAGGCCGGGTAACATCTGGCCCTGGCCGTGAACGTACTGCAGCGCCTCGCCGCCGACGTTGGATTCGGCAACCGTGCCGTCGTCGAGCTTGAGGGTGAATTCCAGGGATACGGTGCGTCCGTCTTCGATCATGGTTTGAACCTCCTTCGCACTGAGAACGGTGGCGAAGAGTGCACAAATCACGATCGGTACGGCGCGGGTGACCCGCGACGGGGACAACTTTGACATTGCGCATTCCTCAATGGGTGTGTGACCGGCCAATGGGGCCGGCGTCCGCCTTTTCCGCACACCGGCGCCCGGCCGGCGGGATACGTTCGGGCCAATGCCCGGGGACACTTACGGGAACGCAGTGAGAAAAGAATTCCCGGCATACTAGCCCGCTGGCCCGGGCCACGCAAACCGTGCCCCGGCGCCGTGCGGCCGCGGGATCGGGTTATACTGCCGCCCCCTCCGG
>JBFGWM010000110.1:0-8933 GCA_041588495.1 Pseudomonadales bacterium
CACGGGGGTGCGAACGAGGCGGTGCTCAAGCAGCTTCGCGAAATCGAGTCGCCGAAGAACGTGGGTAAGTTCGTGAAGCGCGCGAAGGACAAGAACGATTCTTTCCGCCTCATGGGCTTCGGGCACCGGGTGTACAAGAACTACGACCCGCGTGCGAAGGTCATGAAACAGACCTGCGACGAGGTGCTCGGCCAGCTCGACATGGGCGACGACCCGATGCTCAAGATCGCCAAGAGGCTCGAGCAGATCGCCCTCGAGGACGACTACTTCGTGAAACGCAGCCTGTATCCGAACGTCGACTTCTACTCGGGCATCATCCTCAAGGCCATCGGCATCCCCACCGAGATGTTCACGGTGATCTTCGCCCTGTCACGGACGGTCGGCTGGATCGCCCACTGGAACGAGATGATCAGCGGCACCTACCGCATCGGCCGTCCCCGCCAGCTGTACACGGGTGCGACGCAACGCGACTACACCCCGGTCAACAAGCGCAGCTGATTCCGACCCCTGACGACGACGGCGGCCCTCGGGCCGCCGTTTTCATTTGTGCCCTCCTGATCCGGAACGCCCCCCGCAAAATGTTGACGGGTGCGTCATTTTTTAATAGCGTGAAAATGACGACATCCGGAGGGAGTGGGAGCAACGATGGGGAAGGACCAGCGCGTGTGCGTGATCGGCGCGGGGCCGTCCGGGATCACCGCGGCCAAGAACGTGATCCAGGGCGGTATGGGCGATGGTCTCGTGGTCTTCGAAAAGAACGACCAGGTGGGCGGCAACTGGGTCTACAACGCCCGCACCGGCCATTCCAGTGTCTACGAGACCACCCACATCATCAGCTCGAAGACCCTCTCCCAGTACGAAGACTTCCCGATGCCGGAGGACTACCCGCACTACCCCTCCCACGACCAGTTGCGGCGCTACTTCCAGGCCTATGCCGATCACTTCGGGGTCACCGGGAAGATCCGCTTCAACACCGAGGTGCGCCACGTCGGGCGGGGGGCGGACGGGCGCTGGAAAGTCGAGTGGCGCGATGCCGGGGGCGGCGCGCATGTCGATCACTTCGACACACTGATGGTCTGCAACGGGCACCACTGGAACCCGCGCATGCCGGAATATCCCGGCCACTTCGATGGCGAGTTCATCCACTCCCACGACTTCAAGACCGCGGAACCGTTCCGCGGCAAGCGCGTCCTGGTGATCGGCGGCGGCAACTCGGCGGCCGACGTCGCCGTGGAGACCGCCCGGGTTTCGGCGCGCACCTGTATCAGTATGCGCCGCGGCTACTGGATCCTGCCCAAGTTCATGTTCGGTCGCCCCGGCGACGTGGTCTACGACCAGACCCGCTGGATTCCGAACTGGCTGCGGCAGTGGCTCCTGCAGGCCATGATTCTCCTGCTGCAGGGCAGCAACCAGCGGTACGGACTGCAGAAACCGGAATACGGGGTCCTGCAGGCACACCCGACGCTGAACTCGGAACTGCTATATTTCATCGGGCACGGCGAGATTCACCCGCGAACCGGCGTCGCACGACTGGACGGCAATACCGTCCACTTCACCGATGGCCGCGCCGAGGAATTCGACGTGATCATCGCCGCCACCGGTTACCGGACCACGTTCCCGTTTTTTGACCGGGACTTCATCGACTGGGAAGACGCCACCAGCATTCCCCTGTACCGGAAAATGATGCACGCCGAATACCGCAACCTGTATTTCATCGGCCTGTTCCAGCCCCTGGGCTGCATCTGGCCCATGGCCGACTTCCAGGCAAAACTCGCGGTCCGCGAGATGCTCGGCCGTTACCAGCGTCCGGATGACCTCGCGGAACGGATTCGCCGCGAACTCGAGCATCCGCATTACCGGTTCATCAAGACGGCCCGGCACGCAGTGGAGGTCGATTACTCGCAGTTCCGCCGCGAACTCCTGGCCGAACTGGACAAGGCGGCCTGACACCTTGACGGCCCCCGAAGCCGTTTTCGTTCACGGCATGTGGGGCGGCGCCCACGTCTGGCGCCACATCGCGCCGGCTTTTGCCGAGGCGGGCTTCCACGTGCGACGCCCGACCCTGCGTCATCACGCCGTCCGGCCGGACCGGGATCCGCCCACCGCGATCGGCACCATCGGCCTGCAGGACTATGCGTCGGACCTCGAGGGCATGATCGGGGAACTGCCCGCCCCGCCGCTGCTGATCGGACATTCCATGGGCGCGCTGCTGGCCCAGATCGTCGCCACGCGCATACCGGTGCGCGGACTGATCCTGCTCAACCCCGCACCCTGCAGGGGCCTGCTGCCGATCTACCCGTCCGCCATGCCACTGGCCCTGCGCATCCTCCTGACCTGGAAGTTCTGGCAGAAACCCCACCGCCTGAACCTGGAGGAATCGCGGGAATATCTCTTCAACTGCCTGTCCGAGGAGGAGCAGCGTGCCGAACACGACCGCTGCGTCTGGGAATCCGGACGCGCCCTGTTCGAGATCGCCCTGTGGTTCCTCGACCGCGGACGGGCCAGCGCCATCGACCCGCAGCGGGTGCTGTGCCCGGTCATGGTGCTCGCGGGGCAGCAGGACTACCTGACGCCACCCGCGCTGTGCCGCAAGATCGCGGGACGCTACGGCAGCCAGGCCGAGTACTGGGAACTCCGCGATCACGCCCACTGGCTGCCGGGCGAACCCGGGACCGCGGAGGTGGCCCAGATGTGCCTCGACTGGTCACGCCGCCACGGGATCCTGCAAAATGGGGCCGATGGCTGACTCCTCCTCCGCGCCCGGCCTGCGGGAACGCAACAAGGAACAGAACCGGGAACGGATCCTCGACGCCGCGCGCCGCTGCTTCGTGGAACGCGGCTACGACGCGGTGACGGTGCGCGACATCATCCGTCTCACCGGGCTGGCCACCGGCACCTTTTACAATTACTACCCGGACAAGGAAGCCGTGTTCGCCGCCCTGGTCGAGGACTACGTGCGGGGCATCACCCGGGAACTCCACGAGATCCGCAGCAGCGCCACGGACCTGCGCACCTTCGTGCACGACACCTACCTCACCGTGTTCAGCCGTTTCTGCGCGGAACCGGAACTGTTCCACCTGATCAGCCGTAACGAGCACTACATCCGCGAACTCTACCTGGACAGCGTCCTGGGAATTTCCATCAGTTACCTCAAGGACGACATCCGCAGCGCCATCGACCGCGGCCTCATCGACGACACCGATGTCGACTGCCTCGCGGCTGCGTTCTACGGTGTCGGTTTCGAGATGACCCGGGTCCTGGTGCAACGGGAGGACCGCGATCCCGCGGCGGCCGCGGAACTGGCATCGCGTATCTTCCTCCGCGGCGTCGGCCCCTGAAGCCGGTCAGCCCGCCTGCGCGGCCGCGATGTGCCGCACCGCGCCCGCCGGCTCCAGCGCGGCCGGATCCTTGTTGCGCGCGTTGTTGATCTTCTCTGAAACGGGGCACACCTCGAGATCCTGGGCCAGGCACGGGCGCAGGAGCCCGAGCAGGCTCTCCGCTTCGGCGTCCGGATCGAGCCAGGTTTCCCACGCCGGCGCCGGCAGCATCACCGGCATGCGTGCATGGATGTCGCGAAACTGTGGGGCCGCGTCCGTGGTGATGATCGCAAAGGAGTGCAGCACACGCCCACCGTGCTCCCAGCGTTCCCAGATTCCCGCGAAAGTCAGCGCCGCATCGTGCGCCCGGATCAGCAAGGGCAGCTTGCGCTCGCCACTGCGCTGCCACTCGATAAAGGAACTGGCCGGAACCAGGGCCCGACGCTTTCGGAACGGCTCGCGGAAAGCGCGACTCTCGTGCACGGTCTCGGCGCGCGCGTTGAACATCGCGTAGCGACTGTCCGGTTTCGACGCCCACGATGGCACCAGCCACCAGCGCATCTCCTCGAGCACATGCCCGGACCCGCCGTTCACGATCACCGGCGCATGCTCGGTCGGCGCGATATTCACACGACCGTGAATGCCGACGTCGATGTCCAGCTCCTTCAGCAATGCCCGCGTCGCCGGATCATCCACCAGGTTGTAACGACCACACATCTGGGCTTCCCCCGCCCGTTCCGGAAACCCGTCACGACCCACAAAAAAAGAACGTGCCGATAGTTCCCGTTGTCCAAACATTGTAGAATTAAAAATTGACGCCCCCGTCACCACAGCCCGCCAAGAAATCGCAATCCACCACGATGAATCCGAATCTCGTCCGTACCAAGGCTTTGCGCATCCTGCTCGTCGACGACGACGACGAGGACCGCAGCCTGCTGACCTCGGCCCTGCTCAAGGCCGGCGTGTGCAACGAGATTTTCCAGGTCCGGGACGGCCAGGAATGCCTGGATTTTCTGCGCGGCGAAGGTGGGTACGCGGCAGCTGACATCCGCCACCCCATGCCGGACATCATCCTGATGGACTTCGTCATGCCGCGCATGGACGGCATTCGCGCGGTCCGTGCCATTCGCGAGAATCCCGCGCTACGCCACATCCCGATCATCATGATCTCGGGAATCGAGGACAACGATAAGGTTCATGCCGCCTACGCCGAAGGCGCCAATTCCTTTCTCGTCAAGCCCGGCGACTACGACCAACTGCTTAAAATGGCAACCAGTCTGCAGGAATACTGGTCACGCACTGTGCGCCTGAATCGATACGCCGATACCCTCTGACCACCTTCCCCCCGTCTTCGCCGCAGTTGGCGGAGCGGACCGTTGACATCCGATCATTGCAAAATCGCGAAATAAGGCCTAAATTAAATTATACGATTGGATAATTATGAGTTAATGATTCTATTTTGACCCTGCATGCCACGGGGTCAGACGGGGCGGACGAGGATCGGCCATGAGCATCGAACTCGAATCACTGAATATCAAGCTGCGGGAGATTCGATCCCTGCGCATCCTGGTGGTCGAGGACGACGAGGACGAGAGCGCCATGCTGGCCTCGGCCCTGCTCAAGGCCTCCCTGTTCAACAAGGTGTTTTGTGTACCCAACGGCGCCGCCTGCCTGCAGTACCTGTTGCGGGAGGGCATCTATGCCGATTACGAGGCCTTTCCGATTCCGGACATCATCCTGCTCGACCTGAACATGCCGGTGATGGGCGGGCTCGAAACCCTGCAAAAGATTCGCGAACACGCTGAACTGCGCGACATCCCGGTCATCGTGCTGAGCGGTAGCGAAAGTGGCGAGGACATCACCGCGTCCTACGCGGCCGGCGCCGCCTCCTACCTGGTGAAGCCACGGCTCTACGAGGGGCTGATCGAGATGGCCGCGCAACTGAACCGGTACTAGTCGGAAACCGTGCGCCTTGCGAGTCACGAGGCCTCGCTGATCCGCCTATGATGTTCGCCGACTGCCGAGTCCCCGTCGGGCACCGCCCAGTCCACCGGATCCTGGCCTTGAGAAAGCAGGTAGTCGTTGGCACGGGAAAAGTGCTGACACCCGAAGAATCCGCGCGAGGCGGACAGTGGCGACGGATGCGGCGCCCGCAGGACCAGGTGACGTCGGCCGTCGATGATGCTGCCCTTGCGCTGGGCGTAACTGCCCCAGAGCATGAACACCAGTCCCTCACGCTCCGCGCTCAGGACCTCGATCACCCGGTCGGTGAACCGTTCCCAGCCTTTTCCCTCGTGGGCCGCCGCCCTTCCCCGTTCCACGGTGAGTACGCTGTTGAGCAACAGCACGCCCTGGCGGGCCCAGGGAACCAGACAACCACATGCGCCGGTGTGCGCCCCGACGTCGGATCCGACCTCGCGGAAGATGTTGCGCAGTGACGGCGGCAGCGGGATGCCCGGTTTCACCGAGAAACACAGGCCATGGGCCTGGCCAGGGCCGTGGTAGGGATCCTGGCCGAGAATGACCACGCGCACCTTGTCCCAGGGGGCCATGTTGAACGCATTGAAGATTTCATCACCGGGTGGGTAGACCACCCTGCCCGCGGACTTCTCGGCAAGCAGGAAGGCCCGCAACTGCTCCATGTACGGCTGCGAGAACTGGTCGGCGAGACGCGCCTTCCACCCTGCTTCCATGCGTACCCGATCGTTCTGCCCGGCCATGGCGCGCTCCAAGCTGATGACTCCCACGACCCGGATTATATGGGAACGGACGGGTTGCGTCGCTTCAGACCGAGCGGAAGGCGATGATCTATACTTTTACCTATTGAAACGCCGCAAAATTCCACCCTCCCGCCAAAAATCAGCATTTACAGGATATTTACTATTTCATCATTTCACTTTTCAGTATACGATTAGTGCTTGAATGATGAATGATCATTCGGTAAATTAATAAGAGTGTACCATTACGTCTGGTTGTACATACACGGTATGGGAGCTGGATCGTATGGCTTCGGCAGGTAGTTTCCACGATGCCCGAGAACCAGGGTGCGACCCGAGATGACCTGGGGTTGATTCACCTGGATGCGAAAGCAAAAAAGCCGCAACCGGCAATTATAAAATTGAACGAGGAAATAACGTGCCCAACACAATCAACGCGGAACTGACGCCGCGCAAGACACCCAGTCAGCGACGGTCCCAGCAACGCGTCGAAGGCATCCTGGATGCCTGCGCGACGCTGCTGCACGAAGTCGGCCCCGACGGGGTCAACACCAACAGTATTGCGCAGCAGGCCGGTATCCCGGTCAGTTCCCTGTACCAGTACTTTCCCAACAAGCACGCGGTGCTGGTTTCGCTCATGGACCGCTACCTCGAGCAGATCAATCAGCTGGCCAGCGGCTTCCAGGATGAACAGCACCAGGCAATGCACTGGACCGACCTCACCGACGCGGTGATTGACGTGTTCATGCGTGAAGGCGGCAAGCACGTCGGCCTCGGACCGCTGTGGAACACCCTCCAGGCACACCCCGCCCTGTACAGTTTCGGTGCTGCCAGCCGCAGCGAGCAACTGCGCAACCTGCGTGACCTGCTGATCGGCTACAACCGCCGCCGCGACGATAACCGCTTCACTGACGAGGAACTCAGCTCGGTGCTGAATATCTGCCTCGATGCCGTGGTTCCGGTGCTGTCCCGCGCAATCACCGAGCAGGACAAGAACGAACGCAACCGGCTGATCGACGAGGTCAAGCGCCTCGCCAAGGGCTACATCAAGAACTACGTTCCCGACTGATCCCGCGCCCCCTCGGGGCGCATGTGCGGGAACAGCAGCACGTCGCGAATCGATGCCGCGTCGGTGAACAGCATCACCAGCCGATCGATCCCGATCCCCTCACCCGCGGTGGGGGGCATGCCGTACTCGAGGGCGGTCACGTAATCCTCGTCGTAATACATCGCCTCCTCGTCACCAGCCTCCTTGTCCGCCACCTGTCTGCGGAAGCGCTCGGCCTGGTCCTCCGGATCGTTGAGCTCGGAAAACCCGTTGGCGATCTCGCGCCCGGCGATGAACAGTTCGAAGCGGTCGGTGACGTCCGGATCGCTGTCGCTCATGCGCGCCAGCGGTGACACCTCGGTCGGGTACCCGGTAATGAAGGTCGGCTGCAGCAGGCGGTGTTCGACCGTCTTCTCGAAGATTTCCAGCAGCAGTTTTCCTGCACCCCAGGCGTCGTCCGGCTCGATGCCCAGGCGGCTTGCAGCGGCCTCCAGGGTGGCCCGGTCGGCGAGGTCGGAACCGGCAAGATCCGGGTTGTGGGCACGCACCGCCTCGGCCACCGTCATCCGCGTGAACGGCTGGGACAGGTCGATCGCGGTTCCCTGGTAGACCAGTTCCGGCGTACCGAGCACATCCTTCGCCACCGACCACAGCAGGTTCTCAGTGAGATCCATGAGGTCGTGGTAATCCGCGTAGGCCTCGTAGAATTCCAGCATTGTGAACTCGGGATTGTGACGGGTCGAGAGCCCCTCGTTGCGGAAATTGCGGTTGATCTCGAAAACCTTTTCGAAGCCGCCCACCACCAGTCGCTTGAGGTAGAGTTCGGGCGCGATACGCAGGTAAAGCTCCATGTCGAGAGCGTTGTGGTGGGTGACGAAGGGACGCGCGGCCGCGCCGCCAGGCAGCACCTGCATCATCGGGGTCTCCACCTCGAGGAACCCGCGGCTGACCAGGTAGCCGCGGATCGCGTCGATCATGCGACTGCGCACCTTGAACACGCGCCGTGATTCCTCGTTCATGACCAGGTCCAGGTAGCGACGCCGGTAGCGCGTTTCCTGGTCGGCCAGGCCCTTGTGCTTGTCCGGCAGCGGACGCAGGGACTTGGTCAGCAGGCGCAGTTCGTCGACCTCCACCGACAGTTCGCCGGTGCGCGTCTTGAACACGCGTCCCGCGGCACCGACGATGTCGCCGCTGTCCCAGTGCTTGAACGCGTTGTAGACGCCTTCCGGCAGGTTGTTCTTGCGGATGTACAACTGGATGCGCCCGGACATGTCCTGGATGGTGGCGAAGCTCGCCTTGCCCATGATGCGCCGCAGCATGATGCGTCCCGCCACCCGCACGCGGATGTCGCGCTCGTCCAGGGACTCGCCGCTTTCCGCGTCGTAGTCCTCGTGCAGTTCGGCGGCCAGCGCATCGCGCCGGAAGTCGTTCGGAAACGCGTTGCCGTTCTCGCGCAGTCCGGCGAGTTTCTCGCGGCGCTGCTGGACCAGCGCGTGCTCGTCCTCGGCGGCCTCCTGGCCGGTGTTTTCGTCTGCCTCGGTCATATCGTGTCCCGCGCGGATGCGCTCAGAGTCCCTGCTTGAGGCTGGCCTCGATGAAACGATCGAGATCGCCGTCGAGTACCGCCTGGGTGTTGCTGGTCTCGACGCCGGTACGCAGATCCTTGATCCGCGAGTCGTCGAGCACGTAAGAGCGGATCTGGCTGCCCCAGCCGATGTCCGCCTTGTTCTCCTCGATCACCTGCTGCTCCGCGCGACGCTTCTGCATTTCCATCTCGTAGAGACGTGCGCGCAGCTGGTTCATGGCCGTGTCCCGGTTCTGGTGCTGGGAGCGCTGGTTCTGGCACTGCAC
>JBFGWM010000111.1:0-8898 GCA_041588495.1 Pseudomonadales bacterium
ACCTCGACTTCCCGAACCCGCCCGACATCGTGGCCCACCCGCGCAGCGAGGCCGAGGTCGAGGCGATCCTGGAGTGGTGCCATGACGGCGGCCACTGCGTCGTCCCCTACGGCGGCGGCTCGTCGGTGGTGTGGGGTGTCGACCCGCCGGCCGAGGCCGACGCCGTCGTGACCGTCGCCCTCGACCGCCTCGACCAGGTCCTCGAGATCGACGCCACCTCACGGGCGGCCCGCATCCAGGCCGGCACCTACGGGCCATCGCTCGAAGCTCAGCTCAAGCCGTCGGGGCACACGCTGCGCCACTTCCCCCAGTCGTTCCGGTTCTCGACCCTGGGCGGCTGGATCGCCACCCGTGCCGGGGGCCATTTCGCGACCCTGTACACCCATGTCGACGAGTTCGTGGAGTCGGTGCGGATGGTCACCCCGCGCGGGGTGATGGCGACCCGGCGCCTGCCGGGTCACGGTGCGGGTCCCAGCGAGGAGCGCCTGGTGTGCGGCTCGGAGGGTAGCCTGGGTATCATCACCGAGGCCTGGATGCGCCTGCAGAATGTTCCCGTGCATCGAGCCGGGGCAACCTTCGCCTTCGAGACGTTCACGGCCGGCGCCGCTGCATGCCGCGCCCTGGCCCAGTCCGGGCTTTATCCATCGAACGCGCGCCTGGTGGACAAGGGCGAGGCGGTGATGATGGGCCTCGGCGACGGACGCGCGCACATGCTGATGGTTGCTTTCGAATCCCACGATCACCCGCTGGATGCGTGGCTGGAGCGCGCGGTCCAGTTGTGTTCCGACTGCGGTGGACGCCAGGTGGGCAGGAATTCAGCCCAGCGCGAGCCGGAGGCGGGTTCCGAGCAGTGGAAGGCCGCCTTCCTGCGCGCGCCCTACCTGCGCGACGAATTGTTGCGTCGCGGACTGGTGGTGGAGACCTTCGAGACCGCGGTGACCTGGGACCGGTTCGAGGCCTTTCACGAGGCGGTTCGCGGGCGGGTGCGCTCGGCCATCGCGGAGATCTGTGGTGCGGGCTTCGTCACCTGTCGTTTCACCCACCTGTACCCGGACGGTCCGGCGCCGTATTACACCGTTTTGGCCCAGGGCCGCGAGGACGCGGAACTCGGGCAGTGGGACGCCATCAAGGCGGCCGTCTCCGACGTGATCATCGAGGAGGGCGGCACCATCACCCATCACCACGCCGTGGGTCGCGACCACGCTGCCCACTGGCGGCGCCAGGCGACCCCGGTATTCCAGGACATGCTGGCCGCCGCCAAGGGTGCGGTGGACCCGTCGGGGATCATGAATCCGGGCGTACTCCTGCCGGTCGCGGAGTGAAACCGCGCGTCTGAAACCCGGGTTCAGGCGGAGCGGATCAGAGTTTCACGGAAGGCTTGCGACGCCGCTTCGGACGCGGTTTCTCCGAATCCTGTTCCTGGGCCTCGGTGACCAGGTCGACCACGCACTGGATCCCGTTTTCACCCATGAACAGGTTGTTGTGACCGATCTCCGGGAACAGCAGGTCGTTCTCGCGCCCGAAACGCGAGGAGGAACCGGGTTCGCGGGTGGTTGCGAGTACCACCGGGTCGAAGGAGGCGAATACCGAGCGCATGCGTTCCAACTCGGGGTAGCGGGGCGTGTAGAAACGCAGCAGGTCCGAGTTCTGCTTCATCTGCTGCATGGCGGGAACCAGGTATACCAGCAGCCACAGCGCGGCCCAGTGATTCTCAACCGACAGTCCCCAGAGAAACAGGATCACCGCGAGCACGTACGCGGCGCGCACGATCACGGTGCCCCACAACGGTGAACCGAGGGACCACGCGCGACGGATGCGGAACTCGCCGCCGAGCAGGGCGCCGACCGTGATCAGGCCGCCCATGGAGTGGGCCACCACGTAGCAGTCCTTCAGGTTGTTGGTGCTGATGTACTGCGAAAGGATGCGCGCCTTGTCGAGGATGTTGCCGATCTGGAAGCCCAGGGGCACGATGTAGCAGGGGTGTCCCTGGGCGTGCAGTGCGCGCTGCAGGGGCACGAAGGATTCGCTGCGCCCGAGGAAACCGGGCACCAGCACCACCGGGCGCTTGTCCCCGGTAGTCAGCGGCGCGGCGGGCGCCACAAAGATGCCCTTGAGGGTCTGCCACAGGAACAGCAGCAGGTACCAGGTTTCGTTGACGATCTGGTCACCGAGGTTGTTGCGGCGGTCCGCGGGAATCTCGTAGGTGTCGTGGATCACGGGGGCTCTCCCATGCCCGGGCATGGGTAAGATTAGGTGTTGCGGGACGGATTGCAACGCACCGGGCGGTCAGGAAAATGCCAGCGTGACGACCACCCCGATCCCCGCATAAACCAGGCTGCCGGCGAGATGCCTGCGACGCGCGAGGCGGATGTCCTCCGCGGAGAGGTACGCGCCCCCATACTCTTCCGCGTCCCACATGTGGATGTGCCAGGACAGTCGCCACCCGAACAACACCGCCAGCGCGCAGGCCGCGGCCAACAGCCAGTCACGGGGTTCCCGATGCTGGTTGAGCAGGACGGCGACCCACAGGATCAGAAGGAACACGGGAGCCCCGTAGTGGGGGACTCCACCGTGTCCGTTGGGCATCCGCTCCGCCTGCCGCCCCGGGGCGTTTTACTGGGGCGGGGCGCCGGTCACCACGTTGATGACATCGAGAATCTCCCGGGTCGAGGTCAGCACCCGCGCGACGCGGTCACCCACCTGGATCACCTCGGTGCCCGGGATCGTGGCCAGGCCACCGAGCGTGGCCGGGGAAATGGCACGCGCCTGGGCGTACACCTCGGCGTCGACGACCTCGCCACGCTGGAATTTCTGTTGCCAGCCGGGAGGCAGTTCACCGCCGCGCTCGAGTTTCATCTGCAGGCCCTTGGGCAGTTTCTTGGGCTTCTTGCCTTTGCCCTTCCCCTTGCCTTCGTCGTCGTCATCGTAATCGGCATGCGCGCCCGCCGCGGCCGCGGCATCGGCGCCCAGCACGTTGCGGATTGCCGCAATCTCCTCCTGGGAGAAGCGGCCCTGGGTACGCACGTCCGCCTTGGCCTCCGCCTTCATGCCCTTGTCGCGCTTGTCCTTTTCCTTCTTGGCGCGATCCTTGTACTTGTCCTTCGCCTTCCCGTCGTCGTCGTAGTCGTCATCATCGTCGTCGTCATCGTAGTCACGCTCTTCGCCCTGCTTTTTGCCCTTCTTCGCCTGGGCTTCCGCGGATGCCTCGACACCGAAGACGGATTTTACGCCGCGCCATGAACGCGAGAAGAAGCCTTCCTCTTCCTCATCCGCGAACACCGGCGTGCTGAACGCAAGACAGGTGGCGAGCAGTGTGGCGGTGGCTTGGAATTTCATCCGGTTTTCTCCTGGTTCAGGTAGGGCAGCCCGGCGTCCGCGGACGCCGGGGTTCGTTTCAAAATAACGTCATGTGCCGCATGGCGCAATCAGCGGCCTGCAAGCAGGCTGATCACGTCCAGTACGAGGCGGGTGTCCGCCGCGATCCGCGCGACCTTGTCGTCGAAAACCAGCAGTTCGGTTCCCGGAACATACCCCAGGCGGGCGGCGAGGTCTCCGGACACCGGGTAGCCGCGGTGGTACACGTCATAGGGCAGCACGCGTCCGGCGCGCAGCTTGCGCTCCCACCCGGGGGGCAGGTCGTGGGCCCGCTTGCGCAATCCCGGCGGCAGGAAGCGGCCGTCCTGTCGCGGGTGCTCATGGTAGGCCCCGCGTTGCTTGCGCAGGTGCTTTTCGTACGCCTTGCGCTCCTTGCGGAGTTGTTTTGCATACGCCTTGCGTTCCTTGCGAATCTGTTTCCGGTAGGCCTTCTCACGGTCCTCGTAGTCGTCATCGTAGTCGTGGTCGTCATCATCGTCGTCGTCATCGTACCGGTAGCCCGCGGAGGCCGGGTAATAGCCGTAACGGTCATACGCCTCGCTGCCGTAAGGCGGGGTCTGGCCGCGCATGACGGCAGCCACGTTTGCTGCCGCGCGCAGGATGGCGGCCTCGCGATCCGAAAAAGCGGAGTCCCGGGTATGTTCCGCCAGAGCGACGGGGGCATTCCAGGACAGCACCGAAACCAACATCAATGTGAATATTCGCATACCTGGCTCCTTTCACGGCGTGCTCTGACCCGTGTTCGTTGATCCTGTGAATCAAGATATGCGGCAGGGGCTGAACCGGGCCTGAACCTGTCGGCGCGGGTCAAATTGGCGGCATCGCCGGATGTGCTAAGTTGACGTGGGAGTCACGCTTGTACCGGATGGGCGATACGCGGCATTGCCGGAAAGCCCGGGTTTCATCACGAGGCAAACATGTACCGCGTACTGCTGCTGGACGACGACCCCGATTTCCACCTGCTCGTGGGTGAGATGCTCAACGAGGAGGAGGAGGGCGCATTTGTCCTGGACTTCGCCCTCAATATCCCGAAGGCCATGGAGCTGGTCGGCACCACGACCTACGATTATCACATCGTGGACTACTGCCTCTCCGAGCCGGGTGGTGAAACCGGTCTCGAGTTCGTAAAACAACTGCTGACAATTCGCGAAGACGCGCCGATCGGACTCTGCACGGGTCACGAATCCCTGGTCCTGGGTAGTGACTGCGTCGAGCTGGTCGCCAACGGGACCCTGCGCTTCCTGCGCAAGAAAGATCTCACCGGTCCCATCCTGCGCCACGCGATTCTCAGCGCCTGCAACCGCCGGATCCGCGTCCTGGTGGTGGACGATGACCCTGACGACCTCGAACTGGTCGCGGAAATGCTGGAGCGCAGCCCCATTTATTACTTCGATGTCGATACCGCGCGGACCCTCGCGGAGGCGCGGGAACTTGTACTGCGCGAAAACTACGACGTGTTTGTTTTCGATTACCGGCTGGGTGTCGAGACCTCGACCGAACTGGTGACCCACCTGTACACCACCGGCATCAACCGGCCCGTCATCCTGTTGACCCAGTTCAGCCCCGTTCACCTGGACGAGGAACTGGTGCGGCTGATCGGTAGCGGTGAACTGATATTCGTTTCCAAGGAGCACCTGACCCGGGACAAGCTGCTGCAGATCCTGTTGCGCAGTTTCTACCAGCCGATCTGGCTTCCCGTCGAGTAAGGACCTTTATTCGCCGCGTGCCGCCAGGGGATGGATTGCGCGACCGTGCAGGTTGAGGTGGTGCAGGATGGTTTCCCCCAGGCGCTGGGTGGACAGGTCGCACTTGGGAAGCAGGGCGAGACGTCCCTGGTCGAGGTGGTCACGCACGGACTCGTCCAGGCGGAGGGGCTCGAAATCGGTGATCACGATGAGGGGCCGGTCCGGGTACTGCGGGATGACCGTTTCAATGAACTCGGTCGAGGTCACCATGCCGAGGCTGTAATCCACCAGGAAGACGTCAAAGGGTTTGCGCGCGGCGAGGTCCAGCGCTTTCTCCACCGATTCCGCCCAGTCGGTGCGGTAACGCATGACCGCGCTGCGTTCCAGCATGCTGCACACGATCTCGTAGTCGTCCTCGCTGTCGTCCAGCAACAGGACGCTGATCCGGGTGCTCAGGGCGCGGTGGATCGTGTCCGCCAGCACGGCTGGCGTCAGCTTGTCCTTACCGACCAGTCCCAGGCGACCCTGGCTGATCCATTCCACGAGCTCGAAGTCGAGGGACATGTCGGTGCGCCCGGTCAGGATCACCACCGGGGTACGGATGGATTCGGCGATCAGGTCGCGGGCAAACGCGATGCCATCGCTTTCCTGGCCCGCGCCCCGCAGCACGGCGTCCACCAGCAGCAGGTCGTACTCCTCGTAATCGAGATTCTGGCGCGCGATCTCGATGGACTCCACGTGATCCAGGATGCAGGGCTCGCCCTCGAGCTGGGCGGCAATGGTTTTGACGTAATCGAAATCGTCGATGTCGTCTTCGAGGTAGAGGATGCGGATCATCCGCGGATGCTCCCGGAACCGGCCGTCAGCCCCAGTTTAGCCGTTCGCGGACGGCCCGAGGATCAAACCGGCCCGACGTCCGTCGGTCCCCATACGATCCAGTTCATGCGCGGAAAGATGCGTACCTCGAGGGGGCGGGGGCCGAGGTCGAGTTCGGTAAAGCGGGCATAGCGTGGGTGGTCGCCGAAGCGGATCTCGGCCTCGCCGCGCATGCCCCGGTAACCCTCGCCGATACACTCGCAGGTGGTGCGGATGAGGCGTCCCTCGAGCATGGAGAGTCCGTGGAAACCCAGGTTGCGCACCCGCGCCCGGCGTAGCCCCGGGGCGCTGACCGAGAGTTCGGCCATGTCACGGTCATTGTGGGCAATGCTCGCGTGGCCGCTGAGCCCGGCGACCTCGAAACCCGCGGTGCCGACCAGCTTGGGAAGCCCGAAAAGCTTGATCCCGGCGACACAGGCGCGGTCCTGGTTGACCGCAACCTCCACGGGATACAGGCACGTGCCCGGCAGGCGCGTCGCCAGCAGGCCGTCGAGGAAAAGCGGTATTGCCGGGGCCGGGTGGGCGCCATCAAGGAGCGCGGGGACGGCAATACCGAATTCGCGGTGCGGGCCCAGGCTTCCGCGACGGAAATCCATGGCGAAGAACATGATGACTGCACGACCGTTGAGCAGTCGCACGGGGCGGATGCGCGAGGTGGACGGCAGCAGCGCTCGGGCCTGTTCCCACGGGAGGCTCCAGGACGCGGCCAGCATGCTGAAATCGGTGGCGACCATGGGAAACAGGTTGGGTGGGTAGTGCCAGTTGGACCAGCGGTACTCGATCAGGGGCTGGGCACCGATCGGATCGAAGAAGCCCGCCTGAATGACGTCGTCGCCACCGCCGGTTTCCCGGGCCAGCAGGGTTTCCAGCGACGGCGCCTGCTCCTCGAGCAGCCGGGTATAGACGCCGCCGGGCAGGTCGTTGTCGACCGTGCGGTGACGCGGGCGCAGCCTGCGGTTCATAGTGATCCCCATGGAGTCCGCCCCGGGTAACGGATCAGGTCCGTTCGTCCTCGACCTGGAACTGGAAGGTGTAGTACCGCTTCCGTCCGGCCGTGTCGAAAGTGAGGAACAGTCCGACCTTCAGCCCCTCCAGTGTGAAGTCGGCCTGGTGGGGCAACATGCCCGCGGGAATATAGTGGCCTGAGGGGGTCTGCCGGAAATTGCGCACCGGGTAGACGGTCACGTTGACGCTTTCACCGGGGGCAACCGGCTGCAATCCGCTTGCAAGGTCTTCCTTGAACGACGCCTGGGAGACGAAGGCGTTGGTGAAGGTCACCTCGCTGGACATGCCGTCCAGGCCGATGATCTTGGTCTTGCTCCAGTCAATGACGATGCGCTCGGGGGAATTGTTGCGCAGGGACAGGTTGATGCCGTTGAAGGCCTGCCCGTGCGCCGAGGCAAACGCGAACAGTGCGCTGATCGTCATGTCCTCGTAGCGCAGGTTCGGCGATTCCTGGGGCCGGATCAGGCGGAAGCTGTAGGGCGACTTCTGGGCCACGGTCGCGCGCGGCGGCGGCTCGCTGCGTGGCGCCTGGCACGCGGCGACGGACATGACGAGTCCGGCGACCAGGGTTGCAAGGATGATGCGGGGCATGAAGGCTTCCGGGTTCTGAACGGTCGACCATTTTACTGTGGGCGGAGCGCCCGCGAAACCTCGAAAGCAACCTTACCAGCGAAACATGGGCAGGGGCCGGAAGGGGTGGCGGGCCAGGTTGCGCAGTCCGAGTTGCACCAGGCGGCGGTGAAATCCCGCATCGGGCCAGCGGCGCAGCAGCGCGCGGTACTCCGCGCGCGGGAAATCCCAGTGGCGCAGGCCGAGGGTGACGTCGGTCCAGTCCGCGCGCCGGAACACCTCCTCGGGCGAACCCTGGGGCCGGGGGCGCATGCCGTGGTGCCATTCGATCATTGCAGTGACGGTTTGCTCCCATTCGTCCAATGCGTGCGCTGCGAGGTAGGTCCGGGCGAAGTCCGCGGAGGGGCCGATGTAGTCGAACGTCCCGTGGGTCCAGATGGCCAGGTCGTGGAAGGCGCCGGCGATTTCGACCTGCTTTTGTAGCTCGCCTCCCGCCGGGAGTTGGGATAGCGCGAGCCGCACGACCCGCTGCACGTGGTTCCGGTACGCAGTGTAATCCCGGCCGAGCGCGTCGCGATGGGCCTCGAGGATCGCGTCACAGGTTGCCAGGGCAGGTTCCATGGTTCGAGGTCTCCGGGGCAAAGCCCCAGCGTAAACGCGACCTTTCACCCGCGCCAGTGTGGCCCCCGTGATTCTGCTACCCTGACGCCGATCGTCAGCCACGGAGCAGTGGGCGTCATGAAATCACTTCAGACCATGACCTACGAGGTGACCGGCCGCATCGCACGGATCACCCTGAACCGCCCCGAACGGGGCAACGGGATTACCCTGGACCTGCCACGGGAACTCGCCGAGTGCGTCGAGACTGCGGACCTGGACCCTTCGGTGCACGTGATCCTGCTGGCCGGTAACGGCAAGGGATTCTGTGGCGGTTACGACCTGGTCGACAGCGCCGAGCGCCTGGGCGAGGGCGGCTTCGGTGACGACACCGGGGGGTCACCCTTGTCGGCCGCGGTCCAGCAGCGTAACCACGATCCGTCGCGGACCTGGGACCCGGTGATCGATTACCAGATGATGTCGCGCAACGTGCGCGGGTTCATGAGCCTGTTCCACTGCAACAAGCCCGTGGTGTGCAAGGTGCACGGCTTCTGCGTGGCCGGCGGCACCGACATGGCCCTGTGCAGTGACCTGCTCGTCATCGCCGAGGACGCCCGCATCGGCTATCCGCCGGCGCGGGTCTGGGGGGTGCCGACGACGGCGGTGTGGGCGCACCGCATCGGGGCGCAGCGGGCCAAGCGCCTCCTGTTCACCGGGGACTGCCTGTCGGGGACGGAGGCCGCCGAGTGGGGGCTCGCCATCGAGGCCGCGCCGCGCGAGCGGCTCGACG
>JBFGWM010000112.1:0-8863 GCA_041588495.1 Pseudomonadales bacterium
GCGGTAGCTCATGGGCAGGCAGATGTCGTCGAGCGTGCGGGGCATGGTGGCTGGCCGTCGCGATACGGCGTACAGGTTAACAGGAATCAGCGCGATCCCGTGTCCCTGCCCGGGGCCGTGTACACCGGGGCCTCCGGGTAAAACGCGTACCACGCGAACCAGTAGGCGAGATAGGCCGGCAGCGCGCGGCCGTTCTCATCCAGGGCACGTGCAGTGCGATGTTCGGCGTCGTGGATCACCTCGACCTCCTGCCCCGCAAGCCGGTCGCGCACCCTTCCCCCGGCGCGTTCAAGCTCCGGGAACGGATAGGCCTTCCACGTGTCGCCGATCCCCACCGCGAGCACGAAGGTCTTGCGCGGATAACGCGGGTCCTCCGTGCTCACCGGAAAATACAACCCGGGGGAACGCGCGTAATCGGCATAGGGGTTGCGGTCGTAGTCGCGCCGGTGACCGGTGTTCCGGGACAGTACCGCGGTGTCGGGATAGCGCATCCGCCAGTCGGCCCAGGTGGTGTGCTCGAGGACGATGCGCCGCAACTGTTTGCCCCGCATCGGGCCGCTCACCGCGCGTCCCGGAATCTGTGACCACAGGGATTCGGATTCGCGGTCGTACATCAGCACATCACTGTTGTAGAGCAGGCCGGACACACCGAAGGTGCGCCGCCCGTCCGCCTCGGCAAGGAACCCGATGCCGGTCCCGCACAGCGGACAGTAACTGATCACCACCGGCTCGCCACCAATGCGGTCGTTGACGATCTCATGCCAGTTGAGAATGCGTACCGGGTAGGCGCGCGCCTCGCCGTTGCGGTGCACCCCGAGGACGCGATCCCCTGCGCCCAGCCAGCCGGCGTCCGTGACCGCTTCGAAGTCGGGGTCGGTCAGGGCGGGAATGCCATCACGGGGCGGACCGCCGGGCAGGATTTCGCCAACCGGCACGCTGCTGCCGGTCAGGTCGAAGCCGTTGGCATCGCCCGCGAACAGGGTTCGCGCCAGGTGCACCGGCACGATAACCCCGAGCAGCACGCCCCAGATCAGCCAGCGCCCCAGGCGACCGGGAAGCAGGCGCGGATTCCAGGAACCCATGATGATTTCCTGTACATTTGTGGTTGAGACTACGGGCCGCGACCGCGGTTCCGCGTTTGTGCCGGTGACCGGCCGTGGGCTACCCTTAACCAGATTCCAGACGCGCCGGCACAGGCGCTGGCCAGGACGAACGGAAGCGACCGATGACCGCGGAAACCGCGTTGCAGAAAGAAGGGGAGGACGCGGAAGAACGGAGCGGCTACACCCCGACCGAGCTTGCCAGCCTGCAGCAAACCTACCGCGACGGCTTCGCCAGGCTGCGCTTCCCCGAACCCTGGGAAGACATCTTCCGCAGCGAATACACCCTCAAATCGATCACCCAGGCGCGGATCGCCGCGGTGCTCGGCATCGTGCTTTACATGCTCTTCGGATTCCGCGACATGTTCTTCGCCTCCGAGGTCATCACCACGGTGTGGATCATCCGCTACGGGATCGTCATGCCGATCCTGATCCTGGTGCTCGTGCTGTCCTTCGTGCGGGCCATGCAACCGCACATCCTGAAGCTGACCATGGCGGCCATCCTGGCCGTGGGTTTCGGAGTGTTCGCGGTCAGTGCGGTCATGTCGAGACCGCTCAACTACATGATCGATACCGGCCTCATCCCGATCATCGTCTACGCCTGCACGGTGTCCCGTATGCGCTTCCTGCAGGCCACCTGTTGCGTACTTACCCTGTTCGTCATGCACCAGATGTTCGCCTTCAACTCCGGGGCGAATGCACCGTTTTTCATGGGCTCGGAGCCCTACCAGGTGCACCAGGCGTTCTCGTTCCTGATTTTCATCGTCATCCTGATCAGCCTGTTCGCCTGCTACATGCTGGAATACCGGGTGCGCGAGAACTTCGTGCAGCAAAAGCTGCTGGAATCGGACCGCAACAACCTGCAGGGCCTGACCAAGACGCTGCAGCAGCTTTCCTCCACCGACAGCCTGACCGGCATGTACAACCGGCGGCACTTCAACCAGTGCCTGAACGCGGAATGGGGACGTTGCCAGCGCGATCACCGCCCGCTCAGCCTGATCCTGCTCGACATCGATTTCTTCAAGCCGTTCAACGACAACTACGGCCACCAGGCCGGCGACGAGGTGCTCAAGCAGGTGGGCCGGGCGTTGAAGGACGTCGCCAAGCGTGGCGGGGAAGTGGCGGCCCGCTACGGGGGCGAGGAATTCATCCTGCTGTACCCGGAAGTGGATCGCGAGGGACTGGAGAAGATCGCGGACAAGGTCAACGCGGTGGTGCGCGAAATCGGCATCAAGCACGAGTATTCGCGGGCCGAGGACGTGGTGACCTGCAGCGTGGGCGGCATCTCGCTGATCCCGAGCCAGGATTACACCCCGGAGCAGGTGATCGAGGAGGCCGACAAGTGTCTCTACCAGGCCAAGGAGAGCGGGCGCAACCGCTACGTCATCACCGAACTCTGATCCGAGCCGTTTTTCAACAAGCGTACAAATTGCACCCTGTGAAATTGTCCACAGGCAGGTTTCAGACCTGTTAACGGGTGCGGTGTAAGTGCCCGCAAACCGCCCACAGAAAGATGCGGATTATCCACAGCAATTCCCCAGAAATTCACCCGTATTTACCGCTCTTTTCCACTTGCAAACCGCCCCCCGGCACACTATCTTGTAGCTAAGACGCAAACAACCCCAACATATAGGGGTTGCGCACATTCTCTCCCTGCCCTGGGAAAAGCGAGCAATTCGTCATTTCAAGGGCCGCCGACGCGCCACAAGCGCCTCCGGAAATCCGGAAAACCCGGGTCCCGGAGTCCAGAGAAAGGATGAAGGTCGGAAAGGGAACCAAGGGAAAGGGGAATGGAACGGGTCACGGCAACCACGACCGTGACCGAGCCGCACAACAACCCAAAAAACGGCTTCACGGGAGAAACGCATGCATACCGACACCATCACCGAATCCGCTCCGAGGACCGCAGGCAGCGCAGCCACCGAGGCGAGTGCAGAGGATCTGGCCGCCGCGGCTCCCGGACAGCTGCGCGTCATCAAGCGCAACGGATCGCTGGTGCCCTACGATGATGCGAAGATTCACGTGGCCATCACCAAGGCCTTCCTGGCCGTCGAGGGCGGCACCGCGGCTGCCTCGAGCCGGATCCACGACACGGTCAAGCGGCTGACCTCCCAGGTCTCGGAAACTTTCCGGCGGCGCATGCCCTCCGGAGGCTGCATCCACATCGAGGAGATCCAGGACCAGGTCGAACTTGCCCTGATGCGCGCGGGCGAACAGAAAGTGGCCCGCGATTATGTCCTCTACCGGGAAGAACACGCCCGCATGCGCGCCGAGCGCGACGCCGCCCGCGAGGCCTCCCAGGTGCGCGAAACCACGATCCAGGTGACCCTGCGCGACGGCACCCGCGAACCCCTGGACCAGGCCCGCCTGCAACTGATCGTGCGCGAGGCCTGCGAGGGGCTCGAGAACGTCGATCCCGACCGCATCATCGACATGGCGGTCAAGAATCTCTATGACGGCGTCACCATGGACGACGTCAACACCTGCCTGGTGATGACCGCACGCACCCAGGTCGAGCAGGATCCGAACTACAGCTACGTCACCGCACGGCTGCTGCTGGACCGCCTGCGCGGGGAGGCGCTGCAGTTCCTCGGCGTCGCCGAGAGCGCCACCCAGCATGACATGGAAACCCTGTATGCGAAGGCGCTGCCCGCCTACATCCGCAAGGGCGTGGAGCTGGAGCTGCTGGCCCCCGAACTGCTGCAGTTCGACCTCGAGAAGCTCGGTGCGGCGCTCGACGCGAAGCGCGATCAGCAATTCACCTATCTCGGTCTGCAGACCCTCTACGACCGCTACTTCATTCACAGCGACGACGTGCGCTTCGAGTTGCCGCAGATCTTCTTCATGCGCGTGGCCATGGGGCTGGCGAGCATCGAGCAGGACCGGGAGACGCGGGCCATCGAGTTCTACAACCTGCTCTCGTCCTTCGACTACATGAGCTCGACGCCGACCCTGTTCAACTCCGGCACGATGCGCCAGCAGTTGTCCTCCTGCTACCTCACGACCGTATCGGACGATCTCGACGGCATCTACAGCGCGATCCGCGACAACGCCCTGCTGTCCAAGTGGGCCGGCGGGCTCGGCAACGACTGGACCCGGGTGCGCGCGCTCGGCGCCTACATCAAGGGCACCAACGGCAAGTCCCAGGGCGTGGTGCCGTTCCTCAAGGTGGTCAATGACACCGCCGTGGCGGTCAACCAGGGCGGCAAGCGCAAGGGCGCGGTCTGCTCCTACCTGGAAACCTGGCACCTCGACATCGAGGAGTTCCTCGAACTGCGCAAGAACACCGGCGACGACCGGCGCCGCTGTCATGACATGAATACCGCGAACTGGGTTCCCGACCTGTTCATGAAGCGGGTTTTCGATGACGGCGAATGGACCCTGTTCTCGCCCAACGACGTCCCTGACCTGCACGACCTCACCGGTCGCGAGTTCGAGGCCCGTTACCAGGAATACGAGCGCATGACGCGCAGCGGGGAAATGCGCCTGTTTAAGACGGTTCGTGCGCTCGACCTGTGGCGGAAGATGCTGTCCATGCTGTTCGAGACCGGGCATCCCTGGATCACCTTCAAGGACTCCTGCAACCTGCGTTCGCCCCAGCAGCACGTGGGCGTGATCCACTCGTCGAACCTGTGCACGGAAATCACCCTCAATACCTCCGACGAGGAAATCGCGGTCTGCAACCTGGGTTCCGTCAACCTGCTGAACCATGTCACCGATTCCGGCCTCGACTGTGAAAAGCTGGAGAAAACGGTGCGCACGGCGATCCGGATGCTCGACAACGTGATCGACATCAATTACTACGCGGTGCCACAGGCGCGCCGTTCCAACCTGCGTCACCGGCCCGTCGGACTCGGGCTCATGGGCTTCCAGGATGCCCTGTACCGTCTCCACATTTCCTATTCCTCCGATGACGCGGTGGAATTCGCGGACCGTTCCATGGAGGCGATCAGCTACTACGCGATCCAGGCCTCCACGGAGCTGGCCGAGGAGCGTGGGGCCTATTCCACTTTCGAGGGATCGCTCTGGAGCAAGGGACTGCTACCTATTGACTCGCTTGGGATCCTCCAGGAGCACCGGGGTGAGAAGTACATCGAGGTCGACCGTTCCCAGACCATGGACTGGGAACGGATGCGCGAGTTCGTGAAGACCCGCGGCATGCGCAACTCCAACGTGATGGCCATCGCGCCCACGGCGACCATCGCCAATATCACCGGGGTTTCGCAGTCCATCGAGCCGACCTACCAGAACCTGTACGTCAAATCGAACCTGTCCGGCGAGTTCACGGTGGTGAACCCGTACCTGGTGCGCGACCTCAAGACCCACGGGCTGTGGGACAACGTGATGGTCAACGACCTCAAGTACTACGACGGCAGCGTGCAGAACATCGACCGCATTCCGGACGAACTGAAGCAGGTCTACCGGACCGCGTTCGAGATCGAGCCACGCTGGCTGGTGGACGCGGCGAGCCGGCGCCAGAAGTGGATCGACCAGGCGCAGTCCCTCAACCTCTACATCAACGAGGCCTCGGGCAAGAAACTCGACGTGACCTACCGGATGGCGTGGTTCCGCGGGCTGAAAACCACCTACTACCTGCGTGCCATGGGTGCGACATCGGCCGAGAAATCGACCATCAATGAGGGCACCCTGAACGCGGTGGCTTCCGCCAGCGCGGTTCCGGAGCCGGCCCAGGCGGCGGCAGTGCCGAAGGCCTGCTCCCTGGACGACCCCGATTGCGAGGCCTGCCAGTAGGCAGGCCAGGGTTTTTCGAAACCGGGTTACCGGACCGTAAAACCAACAAGAAGAAAAACACCAAGAACAAGAACAGGGACGAACGGTACACGGAAGGAGATGGCAGCGATGATTTCCTGGAATGACTACGAAGATTCAGATTCAGTGGGTACCGCCAGCGAGACGCCGGCGCAGTCCGCAACTCCAGCCCCCGCGCCCGCAGGCGCGACGGGGACGGATCACGCGGCAGGCAATCCGGGCAGCGGGTCCGTCGCGGGAGGCCCGGCCGCCGCGCCCTACCCCAGTGGCAGCATGGCGACAGCGGATGCAGTACGCGAGCCCGCACCCTCCCCGGTGATCGAGCAGGCCCTGCGGCAGATGTCCGCAGAAGCTGCGGCCACCGAAGATACGGGCACTGTGGAGGCGAAATCCGACGCAAACGCGAAGGGTGCCGAACCCAAGACTTCCGCCAGCACCGCGAACGAGCGCATCCGCGCGGCCCGCGAGTCGGTGGAACAGCTGGACGTGGCTCCCGGCCTCGAGGAACTCGAGATGGGCGCCCGCCGCGTGCAGGTCGACGACAAGCGCATGATCAACTGCCGCGCCGACCTCAACCAGCTGGTGCCGTTCAAGTACGAGTGGGCTTGGCAGAAATACCTGGACGGCTGTGCCAACCACTGGATGCCCCAGGAAGTGAACATGACGGCCGACGTCGCCCTGTGGAAGTCGCGCGACGGCCTGACCGAGGATGAGCGGGTGATCGTCAAGCGCAGCCTCGGATTCTTCTCGACGGCGGATTCACTGGTCGCAAACAACCTGGTACTCGCACTCTACCGGCTGATCACCTGCCCGGAAGCCCGTCAGTACCTGCTGCGCCAGGCGTTCGAGGAAGCCATTCACACCCATGCCTACCAGTACTGCATCCAGTCCCTGGGCATGGACGAAGGCGAGGTGTTCAACATGTACCGCGAGGTGCCCTCGGTCGCCAAAAAGGCCGCGTGGGCGCTGCAGTACACCCAGCAGCTCGGCGACCCCTCCTTCAATACCGGCACCGAGGAAAACGACCGCCATTTGCTGCGCAACCTGATCGCGTTCTACTGCGTGATGGAGGGCATGTTCTTCTACTGCGGTTTCACCCAGATCCTGTCCATGGGCCGGCGTAACAAGATGACCGGCACCGCCGAACAGTTCCAGTACATTCTCCGCGACGAGTCCATGCACGTGAACTTCGGCATCGACGTCATCAACCAGATCAAGCTGGAGAACCCACGCCTGTGGACGGCCGAATTCCGCGAGGAGGTCATCCAGATGGTGCTTGAGGGTACCCAGCTGGAAATCGAGTACGCCCGGGACACCATGCCTCGCGGGGTGCTCGGCATGAACGCCGCCATGATGGAAGAGTACCTGCAGTTCATCTGCAACCGGCGCCTGGCGCAACTCGGGCTGCCGGAACAATTCGAGGGCGTGCAGAACCCCTTCCCGTGGATGTCCGAGATGATGGACCTGCGCAAGGAAAAGAATTTCTTCGAAACCCGTGTGACCGAGTACCAGACGGGCGGGGCCCTGAGTTGGAGCTGACCCGCCCGTCCACCCGTTGCGTCCAAGGTGCCATGGATGGTGCCGCGGGCGCCCAGGAGCAGCAAGATGTCCCAGAACGACAACCAGAACGATCACGATCAGGGTCCGGTTGACCTGGAAAGCATCCTCATCGCGCTGGACCAGGTTCAGCAGACCGTCGAGGTCATGCATTCCACCATCACCCGCCTGAAAAACACCATCCACTCCAGCGTGGATGCCGATACCGGTGCCCGACGCCCCGCCACTCCCCGGGAACGCAAGATGCTGGCGCGCCTGCGGCAGATGCGTCGGCCGCACCGCCTGGGCACCGCCCCTTCCGGCGAACGGAAGCGCGTCACCCACTGAGCCGGCCACGCCCTCGAGGTGGCCAGGCACGCCAATCTGACCGGGGCGGTGCCACCGTCCCGCAACACCTTCAAAGCGCAATCAGCCGCTCCGATACGGGTGCTGCTGGACCCGCCCCTGCCGCATACCGGGCCTCCGCCCAATACCCCCTGACCCGCTCTCCGCGTCAATCCACTAGACTGAATGATCCAGCCAAGTGACGGAACGGAGTTCAGCATGAGCAAGAAAGACGAATACATCGCCAAGGCGCGCGCCCAATTCGACGAGCAGGTTGCCCGCCTGGACCAGCTCAAGGCCCAGGCCAAGCAAAACATCGCCGACACCAAGGTCGACGCAATGAATCGCATCGAGGAACTCGAGAAGCACGTCGCCGAGGCCCGGAGCCGCCTGGAAGCCATCACCGATGTCGCGGAAGACAAGTTCGAGGAAGCGAAAGCGAAGTTCGAGAGCACCGCGGCCGGACTGAAGGACTCGATCCAGAATCTCCTGAACCGGTAAGCACGTTCCGGGCGTTTTGTTCACCTGGTGGGGTCTGCCATGACCTCACCCGGGTGAGCGGAGATGCGCCCGAATGCCGCGCCCGGGGCGGAACCGGCAAGCGACTTCACCCTGTCGACGAGA
The DNA here is from genome assembly GCA_041588495.1 of Pseudomonadales bacterium. Classification (GTDB taxonomy): domain Bacteria; phylum Pseudomonadota; class Gammaproteobacteria; order Pseudomonadales; family JBFGWM01; genus JBFGWM01. The sequence continues at coordinate 8,376 of JBFGWM010000112.1, forward strand.
ACCGGCGCCCTGATCGCTGGCGTAGCGTGAACACCCGAAGCGGACCCTCCCTTGCACATCTACGTCGACGCCGATGCCTGTCCCAACGCGGTCAAGGACATCCTGTTCCGCGCCGCGGAGCGCACCCGCACCCATCTCACCCTGGTTGCCAACCAGTACCTGTCCACGCCACCTTCGCGCTATGTGAAAGCAATGCAGGTGCCCACGGGTTTTGACGTGGCCGACAACCGCATCGTGGAACTGGTCAGCACCGGCGACCTGGTCATCACCTCGGATATCCCGCTCGCTGCCGAAGTGATGAAAAAAGGCGGGCGCGCGCTCAGTCCGCGGGGCGAGATGTTCACCGACGACAACATCCGCCAGCGGCTTTCCATGCGCAATTTTCTCGATGAACTGCGGGGCAGCGGCGTACAGACCGGCGGTCCGCCGGCGCTGGGCCAGCGTGAAAGGCAGGACTTCGCCAAGCACCTGGACCGCATCCTGGCCCA
>JBFGWM010000113.1:0-8828 GCA_041588495.1 Pseudomonadales bacterium
AACATCGGCCACTTCGACAACGAGATCGACATGGCCGGGCTCAAGAAGGTGAAGGGCATCAAGCACATCAACATCAAGCCCCAGTACGACCAGTGGGAGTTCCCGGACGGCCACAGCGTCTTGATCCTGGCCGAGGGCCGACTCCTGAACCTGGGCTGCGCCACGGGGCACCCCAGCTTCGTGATGTCGAACTCCTTCACCAACCAGGTGCTCGCCCAGATCGAGCTGCACAAGAACAGCGATCGCTACGAGCGGCAGGTCTATACCCTGCCCAAGCACCTCGACGAAAAGGTCGCCCGCCTGCACCTCGGCAAGCTCGGCGCCCGGCTGACGGAACTGACCGCGAAGCAGGCCAAGTACCTGGGCATCGCCGTCGAAGGACCCTACAAGCCGGACCCGTACCGCTACTGAAACCCCCGCCGCGCGCGCTGATCTTCCACCCGGACTTTCCCGATGCCCTCTTTTCCCAGCCGCTTCAGTTTCGAATTCTTCCCGCCCCACACCCAGAAGGGGGTGGAGAAACTGCGCACCACGCGCGCACGCCTCGCCGAGGTCGGCCCCGACTTTTTCTCGGTGACCTATGGCGCCGGCGGATCGACCCGTGACCGAACCCTGGAAACCGTACTCGAAATGCAGGGAGCCGGCCTGGAAACGGCGCCGCACCTTTCCTGCGTGGGCGACAGCCGCGAGGACCTGCTGGTACTCATCGAGACCTATCGCGACCACGGGGTCAACCGCATCGTCGCCCTGCGCGGCGACCTGCCCTCGGGCATGGGCACCAACGGCGAACTGCGCTACGCCAACGAACTGGTCGAGTTCATCCGCGCGGAAACCGGCGACCATTTTCATATCGAGGTGGCCGCCTACCCGGAATTTCATCCCCAGGCACCCAACGCCGAGAAGGACCTGGAGAATTTCCGGCGCAAGGTAGAGGCCGGTGCGGACAGCGCGATGACCCAGTATTTCTTCAACCCGGACCCGTATTTTTACTTCCTCGAGCGCTGCGCGCAGATGCAGATCGAGATTCCCATCGTTCCCGGCATCATGCCCATCACCAACTATTCCAAGCTGGCGCGCTTCAGCGACGCCTGCGGCGCTGAGATCCCGCGCTGGATCCGCAAGCAACTGGAGGCCTATGGCGATGACCTCGAGAGCATCCGCGCATTTGGCGAGGACGTCATCTCCCGCATGTGCGAGCGTCTCCTGGACGGCGGCGCGCCCGGCCTGCACTTTTACACCCTGAACCAGGCCGAGCCGAGCCTCGCCATCTGGAACAACCTCGACCTGGGTAGCCGCCGCAACGGCTGACGGCAGCCATGGGCACCCCACGCATCTATACCGACCAGGCGCTTGCCGCCGGCACCCGGGTCAGCCTGGCGGGCTCCGCTGCGGGCCACCTGGTCCGGGTCCTGCGCCGCCGGACCGGCGATCCCGTAATCCTGTTCAATGGCGATGGGAACGATTACCCGGCCACGATCGCAGGGACCGATGGGCAAAACGTAGAAACGGATATCGTCGCCTGCGACCCGGTGGCAACCGAGCCCACCCTGGCCGTTCACCTCGGGGCGGCCCTCAGCCGCAGTCAGAAACTCGACCTGGTCCTGCAGAAAGCTACCGAACTCGGCGTGCGCAGCATCACCCCGCTGCTCTGCGAGCGCTCGGTGCAGCGCATCGAAGCGGCGCGGCTGGAGAAACGCATGCGCCACTGGCGGCAGGTCGTGATCAGTGCCTGCGAGCAGTGCGGGCGCGCCACGGTTCCCGAGGTGCACAGGCCAGCCAGCCTTGCCGAATGGGACGTCGCGGAGTCCTGCACCATGCGCCTTTTTCTGGACCCCGGCGGACCGCCGCTGGCCCGCGGAGCGCATCCCCCGGAGTCCCTGGCGATGCTGTTCGGCCCCGAGGGCGGTTTCAGCGACGCGGAACGCGCGGTGATCAGCGAACGCGGCTTTCACCCCTGCGGACTCGGACCCCGCGTACTGCGTACCGAAACGGCCCCCCTGGCGGGACTGGCCATCACGCAATACCTGTGGGGTGACCTGGGCGGAAACGGGACCGCCTGAAGGAGATCATTCACTCCGGGTGGAGAAAGCGCAGGAGCATTTTCTCCATCAGCAGGACATTGGGAATCGCCGCCTCGCCGTCCTTGGTGTTGACGATCATCGTGTCCGCCGGCCCCTTCTTTTTTTCCACCCGCGAAAGTTCGTCCGCGTGCAGGCGCACCAGGCTGGGAATACCCTGGGTGACAATCCCGAAGAAAGGCAGGCGCTCGTCACCGCCGACACCGTTCATCACCGCGATGCGGGCTCGCGGTGCGTGCCGCTTGACGGGTTTCGCGTTGAGCACCTCGTAGGACATGACCGGCAGGTCCAGGCCCCGCCAGCCGATGCTGCCGAGGTACCACGGCGGCGCGCCCTCCGCCGGGGCCGGCGGCTCGTAGCCGATGATTTCCGCCACCGCCTCGTTGGGCAGCACCAGGCTGAAACCCTGCATGGGCATCAGCAGGCCGGGAAGCATACTGACCCGGGGGCGGTCTGGGGTGGTTCCGGTCGCCGGACTCATGACTGGCTGCGCGCTCCCCTAATCCGATTCCATCGCATCACCGTCCGACCCCGGTTTTCCCGGATCGTGCGGCGAGGTGCCGGGCCAATTGCTCCGGCGTGCCGATATAGCCCGGACGCACCGCCGCTGCCGTGGCCTCTGGCATTGAACTACAGGCGCAGCTGGCAAACTCCTGCACCCAGACCTGGCCACCGCGAGCGGCGAGTTCACGGGCACCCTCGCTGCCGTCCTCGCCCATCCCGCTGAACACGATGACGCCAGCGATTTTTCCAAAACAGTTGGCGACGTTGGTGACCACCTGGTCTATGCAGGGATTATAGGGCCCGCTCCAGGGTCTGCGCAGGTTGCATACCGTTCCACCTGCCATGAATCCGAACTCGTGCTCCACCGGCATCATGAGGACACGGCCCCGCTCCAGGCGCCCGTCATGTTCGGCGAGCAGAAAATCGTAGTGCGAATGCCGGCCCAACACCCGCGACAGGGTACCCTGGAAACCCGCCTCGATATGCTGTGCGTAGATGAACGCCACGTCCAGACCCGCCGGCAGGCTGTCCAGAAACAGCTTCACCGCCGGCGGCCCGCCCAGGGAAGCGGCGAGTACCCAGACCTGCCCGGGAACAGGGCCGGATGGCGCCCTGGGTTGTGCCGGCCGCGCCGTCTCAACCTGCTCGCATACGCGATCCCGTGGCGGCAGGCTCGCCGGCGCCGGTTCCGGCTGCGCCGACCCGGACAGCACCCCGAGTTTTTCCACCAGCCTGCGCCGCCAACGGGGATATTCGTCGTCAGCGGGATCCGGCGTCTCGCCGTCCCCGAACAGCACAGGCGCGACGGCGCGCTCCGCCAACAGGTCGAGGACATCGGCCCGCTCCGGGTCCATGGGCAGCTCGGCGACCCAGGCCACCACGGCCGGACTGGCGAGGAGCTCCGCGCTGAGGTGTTCGGGCCCGGTGTTCATGACCACTTCGTAACCCGCGGCGCTGAGGGTCGCCTGGAGCACAGAGCGCTGGCGGGCCGTCTCCGCGATGATACCGACCCTGACCCGTTGCTCAGTCGTCACGCTCGGTACCGGTCAGCCGCCGGATCGTGCTCAGCAGGTTGTCCTCCTGGAACGGCTTGCCGAGGTACTCGTTGACACCGATGGTCAGCGCGCGTTCCTTGTGCTTGGCCCCGGTACGGGAGGTGATCATGATGATCGGCAGGCCCTTCAGCCGCTCGCTGCGACGCACCTGGGTGGCCACCTCGAATCCGTCCATGCGCGGCATCTCGACGTCCAGCAGCATGATGTCGGGCACCTCTTTCTCGAGCAGCGAGATGGCCTCGATACCGTCCTTGGCGAGCAACGGATCCATGCCGTGGCGCTGCAGCAGGCGACTGGTCACCTTGCGCACGGTGACTGAGTCATCGACCACCAGCACGCGGATGGTCCGTACCCGCTCGGCGGCCTGTTCCTCGGCACGCGCCGTCGCATCGCGGATGGTTTCCGCGCTCTGCAGGCGGATCAGTGCGGGAACGTCGAGGATGACCACCACCCGTCCGTCACCGAGGATGGTGGCGCCCGACACACCATCGATGGCCCGGAAATGTCCCCCGAGGGGCTTCACCACCACCTCGCGACTGCCCATCAGGGCGTCGACCTGGAACGCTCCGGAAAACTCGCCGCTGCTCACCAGCAGCAGGGGCACCGGGCCCTGGTCCATGTCGATACGCGGTGGGGGCAGGGAACTCGCGAACAGCGAACCCAGGTAGTGCAAAGCGTAATCCTGGTCGGAATACGCGAACTTGGGCTCCGGCTTCTTGTACAACTCCTGCAACTCGAACGGGCTGACCCGCACCACGCCCTCGATCGAGTTCAGCGGGATCGCGTAGGCCTCCCGTCCGACCCGCGCCATGAGGGCCCGGCTGAGTGCGACCGATGACGGCAGCAGCACCGTGAACTTGGTCCCCTTGGCGGGCGCCGACTCGATGAACATGCGTCCACCGAGCTGCTTGATCTCGCTGTGCACCACGTCCATGCCAACGCCGCGACCGGATATCTGGCTGACTTTCTCAGCGGTACTGAATCCGGCCTGCAGGATGAACTGCAGCACCTCGAAATCGGAGAGTTCATCGTCGGCGGACATCAGGCCGCGCTCGACCGCCTTCTTGCGGATGGCCTCCTTGGGAATGCCGCCTCCGTCATCCTCCAGTTCGAGCACGATGTCGTTGCCCTCACTGCTCAGGGTGAGGGTGACCGTACCGGTTTCGGGTTTGCCGGCCGCGCGACGCTTGTCCACCGTTTCGATGCCATGGTCACAGGCGTTCCGGAGCATGTGCTCAAGGGGCGCGACCATGCGCTCCAGTACCGCGCGGTCCATTTCGCTTTCCGCGTTGACCACGTCGAAGCGGACCTTTTTCTTCAATTCGCCGCTCACCTGCCTGACGATCCGGCTGAGCCGCGGGGTCATCCGCGAGAAGGGAACCATGCGGGTACGGGTGAGGCTTTCCTGGAGTTCGCTCTGCACCCGGGACTGCTGGATGATCAGCGTTTCCGTGTCGCGGGTCCGCTCGGCAAGGGTCTGCTTCAGGTCCAGCAGGTCGGAGGCGCTTTCCAGCAGGCTGCGCGACAGCTGCTGCATCTTGGAATAGCGGTCCATCTCCAGGGGATCGAAATCGCCCTCCTCCGGGGATTCCTCGCGCACCTGCATGCGCGATGTCACCTGGGCCTCGGTTTCCATGTCGAGGCGGCGCAATTGTTCGCGCAGCCGCTCGATGGTGGATTCCAGTTCGTCCAGCGTAAAGCCGAAATCTCCGATCTGCTGCCCGATACGCGCGCGGTTGATACTGGTCTCGGCGGCCAGGTTCACCAGTTCGTCGAGCAGATCGGAGGACACGCGAACCATTTCCTGGCTGGCACGCTTCTGCTCCTCCTCGTGGACCTCCGCTTCCGGCGCTTCGCCCGAGACCAGCTTGACGACCACCTTGCGCTCCGGGTGCGGGGCCGGAACCTCGACGGCTACCTCCGGTACGTGCTGTGCGTCCTTCCCGGTTGCTTCCCCGACAGCCTCGTCTGCGGCCGACACCTCGCCTGCGGGAGCAGTCACCTGGGCTTCAGCGCCGGGCCCCGCTACCGCTTCGACCACTGCTTCAGCTTCGGGCTCACCTTCAACCACCATTGCCAGGCTGCCAACTGCTTTCAGCACTTCCTGGTAGTGGCCATTCAGGATTCTGAAATCATCATCGGAAGGTCCGGCATCCGCGTCCACTTCCTGCAGCGCTTGATCGAAACGACGCGCGGCGCCGGCAAGTGATTCACTCTCGGCCGCAGCCGCGACCGAACCCATGTCCCGCAGGTTGCCACGGATCGCTTCGGCTCGCTGCGGGTTGCCGCGGTCGGTTTGCCATTCGAGGAAATGACCGTGGATTTCCTCGAGCAGTCGACCCGCGCGATCTTCGGGGCCCGGGGTTTCGGCGGCGGCAACCGGCGCCTCCCCGGCCACGGGTTCGCCAGGCACGACCTCCTCGCCGCGTCGATACGCCTCGATCGCCTGCACCCGCGACGCCGCGGATGGACAGGGCTCTCCGCGCTCGATGGCGACCAGGCAGTCGGCCAGGAAATCGTGACCGTCACGAACCAGGTCCAGCAGTTCCGGACCGGCATCGCGACGACCACTGGACACGTCCTCGTACAGGAATTCGAGCGCATGACTCAAATCGCTGACCCCGGGAATCTCGGCCATGCGTGCACCGCCCTTCAGCGTATGCAGTTCGCGCTGCAGTTTCGCCACCGGGAGCAGGTTCGCGGGCTCGGCGCTCCACTCGTCGAGCAGTTCCGAGGTGCGATCAAGAATCTCGCGTCCCTCCTCGAGAAAAATACCGACCAGTTCCGGGTCCAGCGGGGATGGTGCCGGCGGCGCCGGTTCGGGCTCCGGGGCGGGCTCTCCAGCGCCATGCAAGGCGTCGAAACCAGAGATCAGTTCGGCGGGAAGCTCAATCTCCTGTCCCGCGGCGATCCGGTCCATCATCACCAGGAGTTCCTCGTGGCCGCGCCCGAGCAGGTCAACCGCTTCCGGCGGGACCGCGCCTTCCTTCGCGATATGTGCGTAGGTTCTCTCCATCCCCTTCGCCAACTGGCTGACCATTGGCAACCGCGCGGAGTGGGCGCCGAGGCAAAGTTCCTGCATCGCCTTGCGCAGGCTTTCCACCGGATCTCCTGGTCCGGGCGTCGCCGACCAGCCTTCGAATTCGGCGTTGGCATCCAGCAGGGTGTCCATGCCCTGCAGCAGGAACTGGCTCGCGGCCTCGGCTCCACCACCCTCGGCACCACGCAGCTTTGCATCGCGTAGCTGCGCGATGCGGGCAACCAGGGCATCGGAACCTGGCAGTATCTGGAGCGGGCCGGCTCGCAGGATCTTCACCGCATCCGAGAGCAGGTGCTCCGCCGCAACCAGGGCTTCCGCCACCTCGGCATCTACCGGCACCTGGCAATCGCGCAGTTCGCGCAGGAATTTCTCCAGCGGCTCGGCAAGACGGCCGACCGGATCGACGCCTGCCATGTAGGCGCTGCCCTTGATGGTGTGCAGGGCGCGGTACAGGTCTTCCGGAACCTGCAGGGGTTCAGTCGCCTCCCGCGCCTGGCCGTTAAAGGCGGCAAGTCTCTCCAGGTGCTCGACGGTCTCTTCGATAAAGATATCGAGGAGTTCCTGGTCCTCCACCTGCGCCGCGGCTTGCGGAACCGCAGTTTCGGCCTGGGCAACCGGGACCTCTGCCACCGGCGCGACGGTTTCCGCCTCGCCTGCCGCGACCGCTTCCTCTGCCCCGACCCCTGGCATCTCGGCTTCTTCGGCAGTTGCCCCGGAATCCACGGCCGCCACCCGTGCCAGGCCGTCCCCGGCGATCAGGTCGCGAATTTCATCGAGGCGCCCCTCGGCGATCAGGCCCGCCGCCGCCATCCAGGGCCGCACGTCGAAGGGTGCGCCACGGCGGTGTTCAAAGGCGCTGACCAGTTCCGGAATCCGCCCGCTTACGGCCCGAACAAAATCGACGATGGCGGGGTCTTCCGGCACCGTTCCATCCAGCACCCGGTTCAGCATGTTTTCCACCGACCAGGCCAGTTCCCCGGTCACGTTCGCACCGACCATGCGTCCACTGCCCTTGAGGGTGTGGTAAGCGCGTCGCACCTCGGTACGTGCCTCTTCGTCGCCCTCCCGCCAACCGGGCAGAAACTCGTTGATCGTCTCGAGAACCTCTCCTGCTTCCTCGATGAAGATCTCGATGATGTCGTCGTCGATCTCATCGGGAGCCGCGTCCGCGGGAACCTCCAGGCTGGCCATCGCCGCTGCGAGCGGGCCCGCCTGAATGGCTTCTGCACCGCCGTCCACCACGGGTTCCTCAGGGACCCCGGGCGCGGGCGCTTCTTCTACTACCGCGGGAATTTCGCTGTCACCGAGGGCCTCGGATACCGGGCGCGCCTCCGCCGGGGCTTCCCCGGGTGACTCGCCACTGCGCACGGCATTGATACGCGCCACGAGTTCCGTGGCCGGCGCGGCGTTGGTCCCACCACGCACGGTGTCCACCATCTGCGCCAGTCGGTCGTGACAGTCCTGCACCAGGTCGAGCAGTTCCGGGCTTGCCTCGTAACGGCCGTCGCCGAGGCCCTCGTAGAGGTATTCCAGTTCGTGGGAAAGATCGCCGATGGCCGGAATCTCCGCCATTCGCGCGCCGCCCTTCAGCGTATGCAGTTCTCGTTGTAACTGCTTCAGCAGTTCCGCGTTACCCGGTTCCTCGCGCAGGTCGTCGAGATCGGTGGTGATGCGCTCGAGAATCTCCTCGGCTTCCTCGAGGAAGATCTCCGCCATCTCCGGGTCCAGTTCCGGCAGCGGCACGGCACTTGCGGCCGCGATCTCCTCTTCCGGCGCAACGACCGGCGCCCCTTCTTCGAGTTGCGGAGACTCTGCAGCCGATGGCTCGACGGCCTCCGCCGCCTCGGCGTTGCCGGGCCCCGCGACCGCGTCCAGTGTCGGCAGTTCGAGCGTCGGCAGTTCGAGTGTGGGTGGCTCCGCGGCAACCGTTTCGCCACCGGCTTCGGCTTCGGCTTCGGCTTCGGCTTCGGCTTCGGCTTCGGCTTCGGCTTCGGCTTCGGCTTCCGGTTCCAGTTCCGGTTCCAGTTCCGGTTCCGGTTCAGGCTCCGGTTCAGGCTCCGGTTCAGGCTCCGGTTCAGGCTCCGGTTCAGGCTCCGGTTCAGGCTCCGGTTCAGGCTCCGGTTCAGGCTCCGGTTCGGGCTCCGGTTCGGG
>JBFGWM010000114.1:0-8812 GCA_041588495.1 Pseudomonadales bacterium
CTGACGCCGAGTTACGTGGAGATCCTGCAGCGGCAGTGGATGCGCGACGACCTCGCGACGATCACCAACACCTACCCGGATCATGAAGACCTGCAGGGGCCCGCCGGTTACAACATTCCGGAAGTGATGACCCGGTTCATCCCGCGCAACTCGATCCTGCTGACCACCGAAGAGGAGATGCGGCCGATTCTTGCCGAGGCTGCGGCCCGTCTCGGCACCGAACTGGAGGGGATCGGCTGGCTGGAAAGCGGCATCCTCGCACCGGACGTGCTTTCGCGTTTCCCGTACGAGGAACACCCGGCCAACATTGCGCTGGTGACCGCACTGGCGCGGCACCTCGGCGTCGATCGTGATTTTGCCCTGAAGGAAATGGCTGACCGCGTGGTGCCTGACCTCGGCGTGCTGAAATGCTATCCCGTCGCGGAGTACCGGCACCGGCGCCTGGAGTTCGTCAACGGCATGTCGGCGAACGAGCGTTTCGGCTGTATCGGCAACTGGCGGAGGATGCAGTTCGACCGCCAGGATTACCGCGCGGACTCCGGCACCTGGATCGTGACCGTGGTCAACAACCGTGCCGATCGCGAGCCGCGCTCACGGGTCTTCGCGTCGATCATCGTGAATGACATTGGCGTGGACCGCCACGTCCTGATCGGTTCCAACCTCGAGGGCCTGCACGGTTTCATCGAGGAGGAACTCACCGAGCGCATGCGGCGCACCTCCCTGTGGACACCGACCGAGGACGGACGGTCTGATCCGGGGCGCGAGATCGATCGCTGGGCGCGGCGGTTGCGGGTTCCGGTGGAAGACGCCGACGTCGCCGGACGTTGTGGCGCCATCCTCGCCGGACTCGGCCGCGGCGACGGGTCGCCCGTTGCGCCGGAGGTCACGGAAACGTCCCTGGACGGCTTGCCGGATCCGGTCCGTGACGCCGCACTGGATCACGTCCGCCAGCAGCGGGACATGCTGGATCGCTGGCGGGCATTCCGGGACCGTGTTGCCGGGGCCACGGATTCGGCGCGTGCCGACCTGGACCGCGAGTTCCGCGAGCTGGTATCCGCGACCCTGCTGGAGAAGCTGGTGGTGGTCGCGAATTTCCACGCCAGTGGTGACGAGGTGATCGACGTGCTGTGCGAGGCCACGCCACCGGGGATGCACGCGCGAGTCATGGGCATGCAGAACATCAAGGGAACCGGCCTCGATTTCGTGTACCGCTGGCAGGCATGGGATCGCTGCCACGCATTGTGCATGCAGCTGGAGTCCGACAAGCCCGAGGTGGCCCTTGCCGCATTGCGCGAGCTGGCCGCGTTCCGGGATTTCTCCCCGGTCAGCGAGGCCCGGGTACGCGCCAGCGTGGCGATGGCGCGCACCCGCGGCTTCGCCCAGAATGAGACATTCCAGTCGCAGCTTGCCCTGATCCAGTCCAACCTGGAACAGCGCCTGCGGGAATCCGGGGATGCGGCGGGCAGCGGTGAACCGCAGACGCGGATGCAACGCGTGGTTCTCGCCCTTGCCGATTCCGTGGAGCATTTCCTCGATGCCGGGGACGCGGTGCGGCGTCGTCGCCAGTCGCGTCGCATCTATCGCGACCTTGCCGCACAGCGAATCAGCCTGGAGCGTGCGGCGATGGAATTACAGGCACTGAACAAGCGGCAGAAGGGCGGCTGGTTGCGTTACCGGATCGTTGACCTCGTGTTGCGCATGGGTGGACGCCGACACGGTGGAAGGGGGAGCGGAAATTGATCTCGAGGGTCGGGCTGTTCGGACTGCGTGAGCACCTGTTCCAGCTGGTGATGCCGCTCCTGGTCGCCGGGTTCGTGTTCCTGTGCGCAGTTGTCGGGGTGCTGGGCCTGGCGAACGGTGTCGCCTATGACCTCATGGTGTCGGTAGACCGCACCCAGTCCCGCCAGGAAACCTCGGTGATTCTGGTCGAGGTGCCGGGTGAAGTGGCTTTTGCGGAGGCGGCCGACTGGCAGCGGGTGATCGGCAGCCTGCGCGAGAACGGTGCTCGCGGGGTCGTCTTCCTGCAGGATCCGCGGGCTGCTGACGGTTTCTACCGCGATGCGGCCGCCTGGGGGCGGGTGACGCTGGGCCTTCCGGCCTGGGTCGAGCAGGGCCAGCCACCGCGATGGGTGGTTGCGCCGGGTCCCGATCTCCGCGAAAGAGCGGGGCTGGGCACCGCGCTGGTGGCGCGTCCGCAGCCAGACCATGGAATCGTGCGGCGCGGCGTGACCCGCGTCGAGGTCGATGGCCGCGATCTGGCCACCGTACAGCAGGCTGCGCGGGAGTGGCTGGCGGAGGCGGCGGCGCCATTGCCCCCGAGCTTCCTGATCAACTTCAAACCGGCCCCGGCGGTGTTTGGCCGCCTCGCGCCACAGCGTGTCGCCGCGGGGGACATCGTTGCCGAGTTCATCCGCGACCGCGTGGTGCTGATCGGCAGCAGTCCCGCACCGCATGGCGCGCGCTACAGTGTTCCCCTGCGCACAGACGGCGGCGGGCTGACCGGCCTCGAGGTGCAGGGGTATGCGACCCACTCGGTCCTGTCGGAGTCCTGGATCCGCGAGCCGGGCCTCGCGGTCCACGCGTTGCTGCTGGTGTTGTTCGCGCTTGCCGCGGCGGGCCTGTGCCGACTCTTGCTGCGTTTTGCGCGTTCGTGGTTGCTGCTGGGCCTGCTCATGCTGGGTGTGCTGGTGACCTGGCTGGGTTATCGCTTCGCGGACGTCGCGTTTCCCGCCGCGGACCTCGCGCTGGTCGCGGTACTGGTGTTCTTCCTGTACCGCCGCTTCCGTGACATCAATCGTGATCTCGTACTGGAGGATCTCATCCTCGGCACGTCGACGCGGATTCACGAGCGGATCTTCGCCGAGACACCGCGAACCACCAACGAGCAGTGGGCGCAGATCACCACCATGATCACCCAGTTGCTGCGCCTGAAGCGCACCATCTTTCTCGAGGCGAATCGTGACGAACCCCGGGTACGCGAAGTCGTGGCCCTGGGCTGTTCCCTGGACGACATCGGCGAGATGCGGCGCGATTACCGGCGTTACCCCTATACCGAGGCGTTGAAGGCCCGTGGCATGATCTCGCTCGATGACCGCGCCTTCCTGAAACCGTCCGGCGAGCCCGAGCGCCAGTTCATGGCACCACTGATTTTCGCCGGTGACGTGCAGGGATTCTGGTGCCTGACCCTGGATCCCGGTGAAACCGAGATGCTGGTGGAGCGCAAGACCGCGATCCGCACCTTTGCCGAGCAGATCGCCGAGTTGCTGCACCACGCCTACCAGCGGCAGCGACTGGTCGAGGCGGGCGAGGCCGACGAACGGGATGTCACCCTGCTGGACGAGCGTTCCCCCCTGGAAATCCAGTTGTCCAAGGTGGTGCACATGCTGGAGCGTCGCCACGTGTTATTCGAGAACGTGCTGCGCCGCCTGTCGACGGCGACCATCGTGTACAACCTGTTCGGCCACGTGCTGCACGTGAATCCGCGCATGGCGGAGTTGCTCGAGGAGACCGGATTCAGGCCTTATGATCGCACCGCGCTCGATTTCATCATGGAGATTTCGGGCACGCCCGAGGACCGCGCCAGGCAGTTCCTGCGCTACGTCATCCTCGATCACGGCCTGGTCACGCTGCCGGTCCGCATCGGTGACGCGGACAAGCGCTACATCCTCGGGATTCATACCCTGGTTCACAGCGACGAGGCGGACGAGGACCAGCTGAACTTCGAGGCGCTGGGCGTCATGTTCGAACTGGTCGACGTCAGTACCCTCGACACGCAGTTCCAGACCAAGGAGACCCTGTCGGAATTTCTCAACTCCAACCTGCGCAACCACTTCGAGGCGTTGCACCTGGCCGGCGGTATTCTCGCCAATCCGAATGCCGGGAACCCGCAGCGCGAGTTCGCCCTGTCCAAAATGGTGTCGACCCTCAAGCAGACCACGACCACCATGCAGCGCATCCAGGAATACCTGGACAGGCCGACGGAGTCGGTGCATTTCGAGGCCTATCCGATGAGCCCGCTGGAGGCGCTGGAGCAGGCGGTGGAACGGGCGGCGGACAAGGCGGCGGCGCGTCGCATCGAACTCCGGTTGTCCGTGCCGCAGATGTGTGGCTTGTGCATTGCGGGTGGCGAGGCCCTCGGCGAGGGGCTCGACGGCCTGCTCGACCTGCTGATCGAGGACGGCGAGGAGGAATCTTCCGTGATCGTCCACCTCTCGGAAGACGAGCAACAGTTCCGCATCACGCTGTCCAACGACGGCTTCGGCATCCCGGACGAGCGCCTGCAGGAATACCTGGTTGCGGACGAGGCGCACGTTTCCGAGGAGTTCCGCCGCATCCGCGGACTCATGAACATGATGTCCTACTGGAAGGCGGGCATGCAGCTGCACAGCGCGGCCGGCGAGGGGTACCGGGCCGAGTTGCACCTGCAACGGGTGACCTGAGGCGGGGCAGTGCCCCTATATTCACGAAAGTTCATTATTCAGTTTACCGAACGGATGAATATGCCAACGGTCTGCGCTATGATGTGGTCATAATAAACCGATCAGTTACGCAATCTACGATGCCACGGAAAAAGTCGAAGCCGGTCACACTGGACGTCGACGCGCGCAGCCTGCGCCGTCAGAACGGGCGCATGGTGCGTTTGCTGAAGAGCATGTCCAACCGCTATCGCCTGCAGGTGCTGGTGGCATTGTCTGATGGTGAACTCTCGGTGACCGAGCTCAATCGCAAGGTCCGCCTCAGCCAGTCCGCCCTGTCGCAGCATCTCGCGGTATTGCGCGGTGAGAAACTCGTCGTCACGCGGCGCGAGGGACAGACGATTTACTACTCACTGGCGGACAGTCCGGCCCTCCCGGTGCTGAAACTCCTCAACGACCTGTTTTCATCTTCCTGAGATCGCTGCTTCCCGGTACTGCGCAAGGAACCGCGAGTCCAGCTGGTCCTTGAGCCACATCGCTGCTTTTCCCATCCACCAGCACCTTCCGCGTACCGCGAGCGCGGTATCGTTGCCCAGGTTGAGGATCGACAGGTACTGGCTTTGTGGTGTGTAAAGACGCATCGGATTGCCGTCCACCGCCGCCAACAGGTTGTGCAGCAGCACGGGTGCCTGGCGCACGCCGTACACGCCGATGCGCGGCAGCCGGTGGCCGACCATGTCGGCGCAGTCGCCTGCCGCGAACACGTTGGAGGCGCCCGCCCACTGCAGGGTCGCGGCGACCGGCAGGCCGCTCCCCCGGGGCCAGGGTTGCGTGCCCTCCAGCGCCAGGGCGCGCGGTTCCAGGCCCGTCGCGGTGACCACGTGATCGAAGGGTACGGAGCGGCCGTGGGCGGTTACCGCGGCATGATCCGTGAGTTCCCGCACCGGGCAGTTGAGCGCCACGCGAATGCCCAGCCCCACGAGGTGTCGGTGCAGGGCACGACTCGCCCCCTCCGGAAAGCGGTTGCACAGGCGTTCATCTGCGGTGAGGAGGGTGATTGCCCAGTTCGCTACGTGGCTGTCGCGCAGTGCGGCGAGGTTGGCGGCCACCTCGCAACCGGTGGGGCCGCCGCCAATTACCAGCAGGCGATGCGGATGGGCCGTATCGCGCTCCAGTTCACCGCGCAGTCCCGCCAGCCGGGCCAGGGGTTTCACCGGCCAGACCCGGGGTTCACCGCGCACTGGCGGCACCGGGCCCACCACGCTGCCCAGGTTGAGGGAAAGCAGGTCAAATCCGATGTCCTCGCCGGAGGCGGTGGTCAGCCGGTTCATCGCCGGGTTGACGGATCGCGCGAATTCGCCGATCCAGCGTGCGCCGCGGGCGTTCGCCAGTCGTTGCAGGTCGACCTTGATCTCGTCTTCCCGGTAACGTCCGCCCAACAGTCCGGTCGCGGTGCCGGAATAGCGGAACGGTCCGGGGTCCAGTAGAACGAGTTCCAGGTTTCGCCGCGTGAACTCGTCGGCATGCAGCAGGACATGCAGGTGTGCGTGGCCGCCACCGACGAGAACGATGCGCGTCGCGTTCATCGTGCGCCATCCGCCACCGCCGGGCCCACACGTTCGTACAGCAGGTCCCTCACGGTAGCCAGGTCCTGGGGCTCAGGGTGCAACAGGGCGCGCCGGAGGCTGCATGGCGCGAGCCCCCTGAACGCGTCGACGGCGAGGCCGACTCCGGTGCGCAGGGCGGTGCGGCCATGGCGACGGCCGGGGACGGGCAGGGCCACGGAGGTGGCGCGCGCACTCGCCGCGAGATCCAGTGCGGTGCGCAGGGCAGTGCGAATCGACGCCGGCCCGCAGATCGGCTCCACGTCGAGATCGTAGATCACCAGGATGATGTTGCGTTTCTCCCTGAAAGCGCTTCCCGGTTCGAGGGGTTGTTGTTCGACCAGGTCCGTCAGCAGGCGCACCGGGTGTTCCTCCACCTCGCGAAATTCCGGCCCGGCGGCGACGACCCGGTAGGTGTCCTCCTCCACGAACTGCAGGTCGGCGTCGAATGGCGGCGATTCGCGCGGCGCAAGCTGGAGATGGACGGAGCCGAGGGTCCAGCCGTGGTCGCGACCACCCGTCACCAGCGTCAGGCGCGGACCGCTCACGGGCGGGCCGCTCCGTGCTGCTTGGCGCCCGGCGGCAGTTCGGTTTCACGGACGATCATCAGGTCTCCGGTCGGGTTTGTCGCGAACTCATCGCCAAGCATGGTGCACGGCTCATGGATCGCAAGCCCGCAGCGATTGCACCGGACAGGCTGCCAGAGTGCTTTCTGGCCGCAACTGGCGGTTATGCACGCAAATGCAATACCATGAGGACTCGATAGATATTAGACAGACCTATATGAATATCCTGAACCTTCATGGTTTTGCCTCGGCCGGGAACAATGGAGCGGCCGAGGTCCTGCGCCAGACCTTCCCAGAAGCCGTTATCGAGTCCCCCGACCTTCCCGTATCCCCCCGCGAAGCCCTGCGGGTGGCGGGCAGCGCTCTGAACAGCATGCTCAACACCCATGGAACCTGCATCGTGGGCAGTTCGTTCGGTGGTCTCTACGCGGCCATACTCGGCGCGTTTCACCCGGTGAAAACCGTATTGATCAATCCGTCTTTCTGGCCCCACGAGACCCTCGCAGACCGTGTCGGAACCGTGGAGAACCTGCGTACCGGGGAAGCATTCGAGTGGACCCGGGAGCATGTCGCCCAGGCGATGCTCGTCGCCGGCCTGCCACGGCCCCTGGCTGCAAACCGCGCCCTGGTGTTTCTGGGCGGCCAGGACGACGTGATACGCCTGCCGGAGACCCGGAGCGAGTTGCGGCACTGCCGGGTGATCGAGGACGAGACCCAGGGCCACCGTTTCGATCTTTCGCCCCATGCCGATACGTTGCGGGAATTTCTGCTGAACTGACCGCGACGGACGATCCTGCTCAGAACAGTTTCTGCTGGTAGTCGCCTTTTCCCGGTATCACCCCGCGCACGCCGCCACGCGGATTCTTCGCGTCGCCTGCACGCCGGGGAATGAGGTGCACGTGGCAGTGAAACACGGTCTGGCCGGCGGCCTTCCCGATATTGATGCCGACGTTGAAACCCGCGATGCCTGAGTCATCCGCGAGCAGGGCGGCATGCTCGGCCTTCAACAGCGCGTTGCAGGCGGCCATCTCCTCATCGCTGAGCTGAAAATACTGCTCGACGTGGCGGAACGGGATCACCAGGGTGTGTCCCGGGCTGACCGGGAAGCGGTCGCGGATCGCAAACGCATGCGCGTTGCGGGCCACGACCTCGGCATCATCGATGCTGCAGAATACGCATCCCACGCTGACGTTCTCCGGCAACGGGCTTGGTTGCCGGCTCAGGCAGGCTCGGCGACGTTCTTCCGGTCGAGCATCCCCTCGCGCACGATGAACTCGCGGATCTGCTCGAGACCCTCGCCGCTTTTCAGGTTGCTGAACACGAACGGGCGCTCGCCGCGCATGCGCCGGGCGTCGCGGTCCATGACCTCGAGAGAGGCGCCGACCAGCGGGGCGAGGTCGGTCTTGTTGATGATCAGCAGGTCGGAGCGGGTGATGCCGGGCCCACCCTTGCGCGGAATCTTGTCGCCGGCGCTGACGTCGATCACGTAAATCGTGAGATCGGCGAGTTCCGGGCTGAAGGTGGCGCTGAGGTTGTCGCCGCCGCTCTCGATGAGCACGAAGTCGAGTTCGGGAAAGCGCGCGACCAGGTCCTCGACGGCGGCGAGGTTCATCGAGGCATCCTCGCGGATTGCCGTGTGCGGACAGCCGCCGGTCTCGACGCCGGCGATGCGTTCCTCTTCCAGCGCGGCGCTGCGGATCAGGAACTGCTGGTCCTCGCGGGTGTAGATGTCATTGGTGACCACCGCGATTTCGTACTCCTCGCGCATCATCTTGCAGATGCGGTCGAGCAGGGCGGTCTTTCCGGAGCCGACCGGACCGCCGACGCCAATGCGCAAAACATTCTTGTTCATGGGATCGTTACCTCGTGCTGATTCATGACCGGAACAACCGGGTGTACTGGGTTTCGTGGCGCGCGCTGGCAAACGTGGCGCCTGGCAATGACAGGCCGATGTCTTCGTCGGCCAGTTGCAGGCCGCCTTCCACGGCTTCCTGCAGGGGTGCGGACATCTCCAGCAACAGGCGCTGGCCGGCGAGCTGGCCCAGGGGCACCAGCTTGAGCGCGGCCATCACCGTGTTCTCCAGCCACGACCAGGCGTGGCCGAGTGCAGCATCACGAACCGGGATGTTCCAGGTCGTGGCGGCGAAGGCGAATGCGGAAAGCTGGGTGTGATCGTTTTCTTTCTCGAGCTGATCGCAGCCGGCGACCTGCAAGCCCTCCAGCAGGC
>JBFGWM010000115.1:0-8808 GCA_041588495.1 Pseudomonadales bacterium
AACCGGATAATGCGATGGCCAGGCTGATTGCAAGCACAGAACGGGGAACTTTGCGGATCATTGCATTCGTATTCCAGGGGGCAGGGAGAGGAACAAGGGGTCGGAGTGATTTTCTGGTGATCACCTGCCCGGAAAAAATCACTTTGACCCCATTGCATGCGACCGAGCCGCGAGTAACGCAGCGGCGGTCCGCAGGGCGAGTGCGCGGGAGGAATTCCCGTGAAACTCGGGGGTTGTGATTCATCGCGACTGGCGATCAGGCGCTTCAGTCCATCCATTAACGCGCTAATGGCCTTACACATCCGGGCCGGGGTTCCCCGGAATCAAGCTGAACCGCCTCCAGGTGCCCCGGGGCAGTTCCATGAATGACCAATGGAACCGAAGGCATTTTCCGCTCCAAACATGATCCATATCAACTCATCCGGAAGGGAAAACCGCATATTTTGTCATATGCGCTGCGATGAACGCGGCGCTGGAGTTGTCTTTCTGGCCAGGGAAAACCGCACCGCAGCGGATCGGCTGGCCGCCATGCACGGTCACGGAATGATCGGATGAGCTACCCCCCGGGGCCGGATTGGTGACCGGCAAGGGGTGGCTACACTGTTTATGACCGGTACCGCACGGATGGCCGGACATGGACGGAATGGACCTTCAGGGTCGGTACCCCGCTTTCTGAAAGTCCGGTGCAAAAGACGCATTTCGTCAGGATGACTGACCGGCATCGCTGGTAATGACAGGTGTGAACTGCGATATGAGCGGCCCGGCATGAATTCAGAATTTCGCGCATGAAGTCCGCAGAATTACGCTCGCCCGTCGCTCCGCACTGGATCGTCTTGCTCGCATCACTGCCGGTGCTGCTGGCCGGCCTGTGGAACACCGGACAGCAACTGGCCGGTGCGATGGCAGAACAGTCGGCGACAAGCCTGCCGGATTGGCGAAATTACATTCTTTCATGGACAGCGTTCGAAGACGGCCAGGCAGGCGTATTCGGGTCCACGCTGCTCGGCGCCAGTTATTTCCTCCCCCTGCTGTTGACGGCCCTGATCACCAGCATGGCGTGGGAGCTGGGCTTTTCCCGGATCAGAAAACGCCCCATCGTGCCCGGTTTCTTTCTCGCCCCGTGGCTGTTCACGTTTCTGCTTCCGGCGTCTCTGCCGGTCTGGCAGGCTGCAATCGGTCTCAGTTTCGGGCTGGTCTTCGGCAAGCTGATCTTTGGCGGCGAACGTTACCTTGTTAACCCGGCGCTGCTGGGTGTCGTGTTCCTGTTGCATGGTTATCCCTCGGCATTCCGCGATACCGGGCTTTTACCGATCGGGAACCTGCCATCGGACTGGAGCCTCCTGACGTCGGGCGTCGACGGGATCGCCGCCACAGGCGCTGGATGGTGGAAGTTTTTTTCCGGCGCGGAGGTCAGCCTGATGGCCACCAACTCGGCGCTTGCGATCCTGATCGCCGGGATATTCCTGGTGGCGGTGAAGCAGATCAACTGGCGGTTACCGGTTGCCAGCCTTCTCATCCTTTTGCTGCCTGTTACGGACCTTGCCTGGCAATGGCACCTGGCAGTCGGCAATTTCGCTTTCTGCCTGGTATTCCTCGCCTCTGACCGGCACGTGGCGCCGGTCACAAATCTCGGCCACTGGTGTTTCGGAATCCTGTTCGCCGGTGTGACATTGCTGATCCGCCAGGCCAACCCGGGCCACCCGGAAGGCAGCTTTTACGCACTGCTGTTTGCCTGCCTGTTCATCCCACTGTTCGATCAGCTGGCTGTGCTGCGCAGGCGCAGACCGGCGGCCGGAGAATACGCGCCGTGAGGAAAGGGGAGAGTCTCGGCAGAACCCTGCTCGTCGCACTCGCCATCGTTGGGTCCTGCGCCCTGTCGGTATCTATTGCGGTCCTGCTGCTGAGGCCGATTCAGATTGCGCAGCAGGCGCCCCGCCAGTCGCAACAGATCCTGTTTGCCGCGGGGCTCTGGCTGCAGCAGGAGCTCCCGCCGGAAGATGTCCGATCCCGGTTGTTGCAGCAGGTGGAGACTCGCATGCTGGATCTGGCGGAAGGTGGCTACGCCTGGGACATCGATGCCAGGCAATACGACTTTCGCAGCGCCGCTCTGGTCCCGCAGACCTCCGTTGCAATCGCAGAGTCGCTGGATTCTGCAAAGCTCGGCCACCGCTCGCGCTACATGCCAGCCTACTGGATCAGCAGTAATGAAACGAGCGCCCGCGTCGTGTTGCCGATCTACGGCAACGGCATGTGGTCGATGATCTACGGCTACATTGCCCTCGAACATGACTTCAATACCATTGCCGGCGTCACGTTTTATGAACATGGGGAGACACCGGGGATCGGCGATCAGATCCTTGACCCCGACTGGCTTTCCGGGTGGCGGAGAAAGCGGATCCATGACGACACGGGCCGGCTGATGATCCATGTCGGTGATCCGGGTGCTGGTGACAGCGACAAGGCGGTATTCCGTATCGATGGCATCACCGGCGCCACGAACACGGTCAGCGGCATCGAACGTCTGCTCCAGTACTGGCTCGGGGACCATGGATACGGACCCCTGCTTGAAAAATGGCGAAGCGGGCAGTTGCGATGAACAAAAGTGCACTGACCCAACCCATACTCCGTGACAATCCGATCATGGTGCAGGTGCTCGGCCTCTGCTCCGCGCTCGCGGTAACCCAGTCCTTGTTGCCGGCCCTGATCATGAGCATCTCGGTGATCACGGTCCTGGGATTCTCCAGTTTCGTCATCAGCCTGTTGCGCCAGGTCATGCCCCACAGTATTCGCCTGATCCTGGAAATGACCATCATCGCGTCGATGGTGATCATCGTCGACGAAGTGATCAAGACGGTTGCGCCAGAGGTTTCCCGCATGCTGTCGGTGTTTGTGGGTCTGATCATCACCAACTGCATCGTGCTGGGTCGGGCGGAATCCTATGCCCTGCACAACCCCCCGGCGCAGAGCGTTCTGGATGCACTGGGTAATGGCCTCGGTTACGCCCTGATCCTGTGTACGGTGGCGGCGGTACGGGAACTGCTGGCCCAGGGGACCGTGCTCCAGTATCCGGTGCTGGTCACCACTGCCAAGGGTGGCGGATATCACGCCAACGAGTTCATGCTGCTGCCCGCCAGCGCGTTTTTTATCATCGGTGTCCTGGTCTGGATCATCCGGGCTGTTGCAAGGCGAAACATGACTGGTGCCGGGGAATCCCGCGATGGCTGATTACCTCAACCTGATTATCCGGACCATGTTCGTCGAGAACCTGGCGTTGTCGTTCCTGCTCGGAATGTGCACCTATATCGCTGTAAGCAGGAACATCCGTACCGCCGCGGGGCTCGGTCTCGCGGTGATTGTCGTCGAGACCATCACGGTGCCGATCAATTACCTGCTTTACGAATACGTGTTGCGCCAGGGGGCGCTGGCCTGGATGGGCCTGGCGGCCCTGGATCTCTCCTACCTGAAACTGGTGACGTTCATCGGTGTCATCGCCGCCATGGTACAGATACTGGAAATGACCCTGGAGAAATATTTTCCGCGCCTGTTCCAGGCCCTTGGAATCTACCTCCCGCTGCTGACCGTGAACTGCGCCATTCTTGGTGCTTCGCTATTCATGGTGCAGCGGAATTACCGATTCGAGGAGAGCGTCGCCTATGGTTTCGGGGTGGGTTGCGGCTGGGCGCTGGCGATTATCCTGTTTGCTGCGATTCGTGAACGAATCGGCCAGTTCGATGTGCCGAAGGACCTGCAGGGAGTGGGTCTCGCTTTCATCGTTACCGGCCTGTTGTCTCTCGGATTCTCGGGCCTGACCGGGATGGTTTTCTAAAGTGTCCTTTCTCGACCAGATGTTTTTCAGCGTTCTGCTGTTCAGCCTGGTCATCATGGCGCTGGTCGTCCTGGTGCTGGTCGCCAGTCAGCGCTTGCAGTTGCAGGACATTATTCCGGTAAAAGTTAACGAAACCACCTACGAGGTGAGGGCCGGACAGAAACTTTTATTTGCGCTGGCGGACCACGGTATTCATCTGCCGGCGGCATGTGGCGGAAAGGGAAGCTGCGGGAAATGCAGGGTTCGCCTGGTTCAGGGTGGTGGTGCGCCATCGCCGATCGAAGCGAACCATATCGCACCGGGAGACGCGGCCGAGGGGATGCGCCTCGCCTGCATGGTTCCGGTCAATGCATCCCTGGTCGTGGAAATTCCCTCGGCGCAATTGACCGGATCGGAATACACCTGCCGCGTCGTCTCAAACCGCCTGGTCTCCACCTTTCTCACGGAACTGAAATTGGCACTCCCCCAGGCACAGCGGATGGATTTCCAGGCCGGCGCCTATATCCTCCTGACGGCGCCTCCCCATGACGTGGACTTCAGTACCTTCGATATCCCTGAGCAGTACGTCGCGGAATGGCAGGACTGTCAGTTGCGGTCCCTGAAAATGCACAATGAGGAACCGACCCTCCGGGCCTATTCCCTGGCCAACAGCCCGGATGAGGAGGGCTTGTGCCTGGTGGTTCGGATTGCGGCCCCGCCCCCCAGCGCTCCGCAAGGTACGCCGCCCGGGATTGTGTCGTCCTATATTTTCAGCCTGAAAGCGGGCGACCCGGTCCAGCTGGCCGGGCCGTTCGGTGATTTTTTTGTCGAGGACAGTGACCGGGAAATGTGCTTTATCGGCGGCGGTGCGGGCATCGCACCACTGCGTTCGATGATTCGGGACCAACTCCTGGTCAGACGGACGTCGCGCAAGGTTTCATTCTGGTATGGCGCGCGCGATCTTCAGCAACTTTGTTACCAGGAAGAGTTCGAGCAACTCGCCAACAACCACGAAAATTTCAGCTACCACGTGGTGTTGTCGGAGCCGAAAGCCGGGGAATCATGGAACGGGTCGACGGGATTCGTGCATGCCGTTGTCAGGCGGGATTTCCTGAATGGTCACCCGTCACCCGCAGACATCGAATATTACCTTTGCGGTCCGCCACTGATGAGCGGCGCGGTCATCACGATGCTTGATGCGCTTGGGGTGTCGATGGAGCGAATTCATTACGACGATTTCGGAGGCGCTGGATGAGCATCGCCATGGTTTGTTGCGGTGGCCAGAGGGTTTTTTCCGGGCCTCCGCTGCTCCCGTTCCCGGCGGAAAATCGCCATTGTGAACCAGGCATGGCGCAGGCTGTTGGCTGCAGGAAGGAAGACCAACCATGATTGGCCAGTTGATTTACGTGAGTGATTTCATGACACCCGACCCAGTGACGGTGGCGCCGGAAATGTCGGTTCTCCAGGCCGTCGAAGTGATGCTGCGCCACGATGTTACCGGCACGCCGGTGGTTGATGCGCAACAACGGCTGGTGGGGATCATTACCGAGCGGGATTGCATCCGGGTGGCGGTCCAGGCGGGTTATTTCGATCAGTCTGCGGGCCGGGTCAGCGAGTACATGTCCCGGCAGTTGTCCTGTGTCCAACCGAAGGAGAACCTGATGGATGTCGCCGTGCGCTTTATCGATGAGCCATTCCGTCGTTTCCCTGTCGTGGATAACGGAAAGCTCGTCGGTATCATCGGTCGGAAGGACGTCTTGCGGGCGATTCAGCACAGTTTTTCCCAGTAACCTGATTGCACCGGCAAGCGCGGTTGTCGCCCCGGACCGGGAAAAGGAGTCGGAGTGATTATCTGGTGATCACCTGCCCGGGAAAAATCGCTCCGACCCCTTTTCTCGCGCAGAGCTAGAAATTACTAAATATCTACTACTGCGCTCCCGCGGACAGTTGCTTAAACTTTGTTATTCTCGAATAGAACGTAAGGTTGGATATCTGCCATTCACCCGCTTGGAGGCGATATCCGATGTGGCCCCGCATACCCGGCGCCTGGTTGATCCTGCCGGGATTTCGCATCCAACCGGAACTCATCACATGAGCAGACACGATTTCAGATTTGCGCTTGCCTGGCTTGTCATTCTGGCCGCGCCGACCACCCTTGTTGCGGACGAAACCGTGATCCGTGTCCTCTCCAACCGTGCCGACCTCATCAGCGGTGGAGACGTGCTGGTGGAGATCGTCGGTGCTCGCGAAAAGCAGCAGATACGGTTGAATGGGCGCGACGTGTCGGATGTATTCGTGAAGCGCGGGAACGGGCGCGTCATGGGCCTGGTGACCGGCCTCGATCTTGGTGAAAACACCCTGCGTGTTTCCGGGCCGGGCGGCACGGTCGAAACGACGATCACCAACCATCCGAACTACGGCCCGGTGTTCTCGGCCGCGCAGCATCGCATCGACGAGGAAGACTGGGCACTGTGCCGATCCGGCCAGCCCAGCAAGCTGAATGACTGCAACGTGGCGGTCGAGTACACATTTCTTTACAAGAGCACCAACCCGACCCGCCAGGGGCTGATCGCGTTCGACCCGGCCGACGGGATCCCCGGGGACGTGGCGACGACCACCACGGATCACGGTGCAACCGTTCCATTCATCGTGCGCAGGGAACTCGGGTACCAGGACCGTGACCAGTACACGATTCTCGTGCTCTTCGATCCCTCGAAAGCCTGGGCGCCGTGGGCGCCGCAGCCCCAGTGGAACCAGAAGGTGTTTGCCCCCCACGGCTCGAACTGCGGGATGTCATTCAAGCCCGGATCGCCGAGGTTGAACGACTCCGCCTCCGGCTTCGCGGCATTCGGACTCGAGCACAGTTACATCACCGCGCTGGGCCGCGGCTTTGCCGTGGTTTCCACGGCCCTGAACAACAACGGCCACAACTGCAACGTGGTGCTGCAGGCCGAGTCGATGATGATGGTCAAGGAGCGCCTGGTCGAACAGTACGGTGAACTGCGGTACATGATCGGCACCGGTTGCTCGGGTGGCGCGATTGCCCAGAACACCATGGCCAATGCGTATCCCGGCCTCTACCAGGGCCTGCTGACCACCTGCACCTACCCGGACAGCGTTTCGCCCGCCGTGCAGGCTTCGGATTACTACCTGTTGCGCAAGTATTTCGAGGATCCCGGCCGTTGGGCGCCCGGCGTGGCCTGGTCACCGCACCAGTTCGGCCTGGTCGAGGGACACCTCAGCCACGTCAATGCCATCGCCATGGACGAACTGCTGTTCAAGCCCGCGACCCGCACCAGTGGCAATTGCGCGGGTGCGGAAACCTATCACCCGGACAACAACCCGGGCGGGGTGCGCTGCGGGGCGCTGGAATGGAACCAGCACATTTCCGGCACCCGGCCGGAGGCACACTGGTCGGACATTGAAAAGGCGCTCGGGCGTGGCTTTACCAATATCCCGTTCGGAAATGTCGGCATTCAGTACGGGCTGCAGGCCCTGCAGAAGGCCGAGATCACCCCGGCCCAGTTCGTTGACCTGAACGTCAAGATCGGCGGGCTCAACGTGGACGTCGAATTCCAGGAGGCCCGTGCGTCGATACCCCTGGACACCATTGCGAACGCGTATCGCGGGGGCGCGATCACGGTCGGCAACAACCTGGACCAGGTTGCGATCATCAACTTCCTGGGGCCGGATCCCGGCGCCGCCCATGACTCGGTGCATGCCTGGTGGGTGCGCTGGCGCCTCGACCGTGAACAGGGTCACCATGACAACCACGTGATGTGGGGCGGGCCGGTCGCGCTGTTTGGCGATCCGTACTACTTCCAGCAGGGCCTGCTGGCGATCGATCGCTGGCTGGCGGCGGTCGAGGCCGACCGGGGTGACGACCCGCTACCGGTGAAGATCACCGCCAACCGCCCCGCGGACGTCCACGATCAGTGCAGTGACGGTCTCGGACACAAGATCGCCGACGAGATCTGCGTCGAGTTCCAACGCGACGCCTACAACTACGGAACGCCGCGCACCGTCGCCGGGGCAGACATCTACGCTTCCAGCCTGTCATGCCAGTTGAAACCGTTCTCGCGGGACGCCGACTACGGCCCGGTTCCGTTCACGGAGGAACAATGGGCGCAGCTCGAGACCCTGTTTGGCGATGGCGTGTGTGATTACAGCCAGCCGGGTCATGGAGAGGAAACCAAGACGGTGCCGTGGCTGACCTACCAGGATGGCAGTGGTGGTGTCGTCATCGGCGGTAAGGAAATGTCTCCGCAGCCGCTCAACTCCGGCTCCGGCTGGTCATCGCCGGCCTTCCGCGACTGAGGCAGTTCCGTGCCCGTCCAAAGCGGGCGGGCATCACTCCGTAAGTTCAAACTGACACCAGGGCCCGCGCAATGCGGGCGTTCCTGGTCCTGTTCCTTCCGGGCCTCAGAGATAATCCTGCACCACGGGGGCGCTGGAAAGCTCCAGCGTGGGAGCCGGCTCCGTGGATCCGACCATTCCTGTTTCCAGAACACTCGAGGTGTCCGTCGATCCGATCAGTTGCACGGGTTCGGTAGTCGAGGTCGGTTGGGTCGTGACGTCGGGCTGAGGCTCTGCCGGGAACAGAAGCTGGGATGAATCCTCGATGAGGACATCGTTATAGGCGAGCACATTGGAGGTGTCCTCGACGACCGGTTCGGGTGCGGCCTCAGTGCTGTCCGCCAGAAGATTTTCGACCGCCTGATCGAAGAGCGGGTCGATGGGCTCCACGATTGTCTCGACGGTCGGTACCAGGACCTCTTCGACGACAGGATCCACGACGGTCTCGACGACGGGCTCCACGACGGTCTCGACGACGGGCTCCACGATGGTTTCGATGGTCGGTACCAGGACCTCTTCGACGACAGGTTCCACGACGGTCTCGACGACGGGCTCCACGATGGTTTCGACGGTCGGTACCAGGACCTCTTCGACGACAGGATCCACGACGTTCTCGACGACGGGCTCCACGATGGTTTCGACGGTCG
>JBFGWM010000116.1:0-8780 GCA_041588495.1 Pseudomonadales bacterium
GCTCGCGCCCTTCCTTGGCCGATACAGCTTGTGCAAGATAGCCATTCAGCGCCTCGCGTTGCGCTGGCGTGGGACGTGCACGTAAAGCGGCCTGGAAGTGTGCCGAGGCCTCCCGCTCGTCCTTCACCGCAAGCAGCGCGCGGCCCAAGGCCATGCGTGCTTCGACATTGTTAGGATCCACTGAAATGACCCGGTCCAGAGCGAAGATTGCATCGATGTAGTTGCCCGTTTCCAGCGCCGCAACCCCGAACGCATAGTCGAAGGCGGGATCGCCCTCGTTGCGTTCCATTTCCGCCATGCCCTGCTTGTAGGCCTTGCCGTGCATTCCCTGCTTGACGAGGTCGGGTACGCTCGCGGCCAGCACCGGAGCGGATGCCGTGCCTGCGATGATGGATGCGGTGAGCACGCCAGCCAGTCGTTTTTTCAACATGGTTTTCACCTGTGTCTATTTGTATTTGAGGCAGAAATCGGGGTTGGTGGCGAGAAGAATGGAACCGGGCGCCGTCCTATGGTCCGGGTTCTGGAAGCGTACGCGGCGGATTGATTTCATCCGGGTGTCTGTTCCTTGCCGTTCACAGCCGAAATATCAAAATCCCAATGATATTAAACGGTTGTAAAACCACCTTCTCGTTCTTGTTCCACCCGCAATAGTAGTAGTGGCTCAGGATATTGGCAACGTGCTGGATTCGGAACGAGCAGTCAGGAATTTTCCCGTGCCACGGCCCGGTAACCGATGTCGCGACGGCAGAACATGCCCTCCCAGGAAACCTGATCGACCGCTTCGTATGCGGCCTTTTGTGCGTCTGAAACGGTGGCGCCGAGTGCCGTGACGCAGAGTACCCGCCCACCGCTGGTGACAACTTCGTTGCCTTCCAGTCGGGTGCCGGCGTGGAACACCTGCGCCCCGTCCGGCAGGGTATCGAGGCCGTGGATGGCGTCGCCCTTGCGGTATTCTCCGGGATAGCCCCCGGCGGCCAGCACCACTCCGAGGGCCGCGCGTGAATCCCATTCGGCCCGCACCGTATCGAGGCGCCCGGCAATTGCCGCCAGGCACAGTTCGCGCAGGTCGGAACGCAGGCGCATCATGATGGGCTGGGTCTCCGGATCACCGAAGCGACAGTTGAATTCGAGCACCTTGGGCCGCCCGTCGGGGCCGATCATGAGGCCGGCATACAGGAAACCCGTGTAGTCGTGGCCCTCGGCCGCCATGCCGCGGATCGTCGGCTCAATCACCTCGGCCATCACCCGGGCATGGATTTCCGGGGTGACGACGGGTGCCGGGGAGTAGGCGCCCATGCCGCCCGTGTTCGGACCCCGGTCACCGTCGTCGCGGGCCTTGTGGTCCTGGGACGTGGCGAGGGGCAGGATGTTCTTCCCATCGGCCATGACGATGAAGCTGGCTTCCTCGCCGTGCAGGAATTCTTCGACCACCACCCGGCTGCCGGCTTCGCCGAAGCGGTTGCCGGCCAGCATGTCTTCCACCGCACTGATGGCTTCCGCGGTGGTCTGTGCCACGATCACGCCCTTGCCGGCTGCGAGGCCGTCGGCCTTGACCACGATGGGTGCGCCGTGCGCCTCGATCCACTTGCGGGCCGGTCCGACCTCGGTGAAAACGGCATATTCCGCCGTGGGAATCGCGTGGCGGGCGAGAAAATCCTTGCTGAAGGCCTTGGAGCCCTCCAGTTGTGCGGCACCCTTGCCGGGACCAAAGCAGGGCAGGTCGCGCTCGCGGAAATAGTCGACGACGCCTGCCACCAGCGGGGCCTCGGGGCCGACCACCGTGAGCTGGATGTTTTCGCGGGAGGCAAAGTCGGCGAGACCCGCGAAATCCATCGGATCGATCGCGAGGTTCTCGAGTCCGGGTTCCGTGGCGGTGCCGGCGTTGCCGGGTGCCACGTAAACGGTTTCGACGTCATCCGCCTGGGCCAGTTTCCAGGCCAGCGCGTGTTCGCGCCCGCCACCCCCGATTACCAGCAACTTGGTCATGCTCCTGCTTGCTCCTGCCTCAGTGCCGGAAGTGGCGGATTCCCGTGAACACCATCGCGATGCCTGCCTCGTTCGCGGCAGCGATCACCTCGTCATCGCGCATGGATCCGCCCGGCTGGATGATGGCCCGCACCCCGGCCTCGGCCGCCGCGTCGATCGCGTCCCGGAAGGGGAAGAATGCGTCGGAGGCCATTACCGACCCGCGCACTTCCAGCTTTGCGGTCTGCGCCTTGATGATGGCAATCCGCGCGCTGTCGACGCGGCTCATCTGCCCGGCGCCGATCCCCACGGTACACAGCTCCCGCGCGTAAACGATGGCGTTGGATTTCACGAAGTGCGCGACCTTCCAGGCGAACAGAAGATCCTCGAGCTCGGCCTCGTCGGGCTCGCGTTCGGTGACCACCCGCAGTTCGTCCCGCGTGACCTGGCGAATGTCCGCGTCCTGGACCAGCAGGCCACCGGTCACGGTGCGCACGTCGGTTGCAACGACGGTCGAGGCATCCGCGCTCCCGGTGGACAACAGGCGCAGGTTCTTGCGGTCGGCCGCGATGCGCAGTGCATCGGCGGAGTACTCCGGCGCGACGATCACTTCCACGAACTGACGCTCGATGATTTCGGAGACGGTTTCCCCGTCCACAGCGCGGTTGAAGGCGATGATCCCGCCGAAGGCCGAGGTCGGGTCAGTGCGATGGGCGAGGTCATAGGCCATGCGTGGGTTGTCCGCGCGGGCCACGCCACAGGGGTTGGCGTGCTTGACGATGACGCAGGCCGGTTCGGAAAACGATTTCACGCATTCCAGGGCCGCATCGGTATCGTTGATGTTGTTAAAGGAGAGTTCCTTGCCCTGGTGCTGGACGGCGCTGGCAATGCACCCGGAAGGCGCATCCGGATCGCGGTAAAACGCCGCCCGCTGGTGCGGGTTCTCCCCGTAGCGGAGATCCTGGGCCTTCACCGAGTGGAAAAAGAACTCGGGCGGGAAGGCGGGCGCCTCCTCGATTTGCGTGGCGAGGTAGTTCGCGATTGCCGCGTCGTAGGCGGAGGTGTGGGCGAATGCACGTCGGGCCAGCCGGCGACGCAGGCCGATCGACAGGCGGTTCGCGGAATCACGCAATTCGGCGAGCACCGAATCGTAGTCTTCCGGTGCGGTGACGACACCCACGTGGGCATGGTTCTTGGCCGCGGCGCGGATCATGGCGGGGCCGCCGATGTCGATGTTCTCGATCGCTTCCCCGGGCGTGCAACCGGGCTTGCGGATGGTTTCCCGGAACGGGTAGAGATTGACCACGACGAGGTCAATGGGCTCGATCCCGTGTTCCTGCATGACCGCCTCGTCCTCACCCCTGCGCGCGAGGATGCCGCCGTGCACCTTCGGGTGCAGGGTCTTGACCCGCCCGTCCATGATCTCGGGGAAGCCGGTATGGGCTGAAATCTCGGTGACCTCGATGCCGGCCTCGGCAAGCTGGCGGTAGGTGCCGCCGGTGGAGACGAGGGCGATGCCGGCCTCGCTGAGGCCCCGTGCAAACTCGACGAGCCCCGTCTTGTCGGAGACGCTGATCAGTGCGCGGCCCACCGCCGCGGATTCGTTAAATTCGCTCATGGGAAGGTTCTGCCTGTTACTGCTCCTGCAATGAAAAAAGGGCGGAGGTCCGCCCTTTTTTGTTGTCGCCTGTCGCCGCTTCTTGCGTTGTATCCGGTACGACTTTCGGTATTGATTCTGCTATTCCGGTCGGTCCGGCCTGGCGCCGGGTTGGCCGATCAGAGCAGGCCGTACTGCTTGAGCTTCTTGCGCAGCGTGCCACGGTTCAGACCGAGCAGGATGGCCGCCTTGGTCTGGTTGTTGCGCGTGTAGGACATTACCGCTTCGAGGAGGGGCGCCTCGACCTCGGACAGCACCATCTGGTACACGTCCGTCACCCGCTCGTTGTCGAGTTGGGAAAAATAATTGGCCATCGCCTGGGCCACGCTGTCCCGCAGCGTCACGGCGTTGGCCGGCGCGGAGGCGAAGGTTTCTTCCATCTGGGTGTCGTCGGTCATGGCTCTATCACTACCTTTGATCACGGTCAAAGAATTCATGCGGCGCGTTCCTTTGAATCGGTAAAGCGTGAATCGGTAAAGCTCCAGAAATATCGTTCTATGGCGTCCAACTGGGCGCCCGCCGAATCGAGCTGGTTGAATTGTCTGCGGAATATTACGCCGTCTGGCAGGTTGTGCAAGTACCAACCGACATGTTTCCGGGCAATCCTGACTCCCGCATCGAATCCATAGAACCCGTGTAATGCCCCGACGTGCTGCAGCAGCAGGTCGCGGATTTCGCTGGCCGACGGGTCGGGGACGCGGACCCCGGTACGCAGGTAGGCGGCCACCTGGCCGGGCAGCCACGGCCTGCCCTGGGCTGCGCGGCCGATCATGACGCCCTGGACCCCGGTCTGGTCCATGACCCACCGGGCCTTTTCCGGGCTGTCGATGTCGCCGTTGGCAATCACCGGGATCGCCACCGCCTGTCGGACGCGCGCGATTGTATCGTATTCCGCTTCGCCACCGAAACGGCAGGCGCGCGTTCTTCCATGCACGGTGAGCATCGCAATGCCCGCGTCCTCGGCAATGCGCGCGATCTCCGGCGCATTGCGCGATTCCGGCGCCCAACCAGTCCGGATCTTCAGGGTAACCGGTACGTTCACCGCGCCGGCCACGGCGACCAGAATCTCCCGCACCAGGTCGGTGTCGCGCATCAGTGCCGAGCCCGCTGCCTTGTTGCAGACCTTCTTGGCCGGGCAACCCATGTTGATGTCGATGATCTGCGCGCCGAGTCGCTCGCACTGCACCGCGGCGTCGCGCAGCGTGGCGGGGTCGCCGCCCGCAATCTGTACCGTACGGGGCTCCGGTTCGTCCGCATGGCAAAGCCGCAGGCGGGACTTGCGGGTGTGCCAAAGACGGGTGTCGGCGGTCAGCATTTCGGCCACGACCATGCCGGCCCCGAGGCGACGGCAGAGCGCGCGGAAGGGGCGGTCGGTCACCCCGGCCATGGGGGCCAGGAGGACCGGATCCTCGATGTGATGAGGGCCGACCTGCAGCATGGGGCGTGGATCCGGGTTCCGTGATGTCGGGTTTGGGTGGCAATGATACCCGCGAGGCCCGGCGATCACAAAATGTGCAGTGTCACCGTGGTGTTACTGGGGATTGAGCGGGTGCAGGGTGATCATGTAGTTGACGGCGACTTCTCCGGGGTCGGTAATGCCCAGGCTGACGTGGCGCGAGGCGCCGGGCGCCATGAAATCCTCGCCGTCCCGGAAGTCGGTAAAGTACTCGTCGGGAGTGAATCTGCGTCCGGCCACGCGTTTTCCCTCAATGTCGCTGAACTCCAGCTCGATGACCGGATAGGGCTGGGTAAACCGGGCCCGGTTGATGATGACCGCGTCCACCTGCAGGGCCCCCTCGATCGCCGGATGGGTGCGCACCACCAGTTGCTCGGCTCGCAGCAAGCGGGTTTCGTTGCGCACGGGTTTCGGGCAATCGGCGAATTGGCAGGCCCGTTCCAGCCAGCCGCCGGCGGTCGGGTGCACGCGGAGATCATCGAACTTCAGGTACACGACCTGCCCCGCCAGTAAAGCGAGGAGCGTCACGTTGAGTAGCGCCCAGCCCAGCAGTCGCGGCCAGCGCGGGGGGCGTCGGGCTTCCAGTTCCAATGGTTGCTGGGTGACTTCCTCGGGTAGGGTGGCGCGCCGTGGCGGAGAGGCCGGCGGCGGGGGTGGGGCTTCGGTGGCCGCGGCCGCCGGCGCGGTCCGCGTTGCCGACGGCACCGGCCGTGGCCGGTTCGGTCGGCCAGGCGCCGGTTTCGGCAGGGGTTGACCGTCGGCGGTCAGGCTTTCGGGGTCTACCGGTGTTGCCGCGGGACCGGGCTGAACTGCAGGCGGTTCGGGTTCCGCGGGCGGCGCCGGCTCCGGGTCCGGTACGACCAGGTACGCGCTGGCATCGAAGATATGCAGGCAGGAACCGCACCTCACGGAGCCACAGGCGGCGTCCAGCTGCGCCTGGCTGATCTGGAAAGCAGTCCCGCAGTCGGGACAGCGTGTGATCATCGTGTCTGCCATTTGCGACTTATTTCATTGGCAAATCAGCGAACGCCCGTCGGGAGGTCGGGGGGGGTGCCAATCATAGCGTAGTTTCCGGCTCTTTCCGTGGGCCAAGTGTGATCAGGGTCCATCCGTCGCGCTCGACGACACGCGGCGCGTCGTCGAAACCGGAGTAAGCCGCGCAGACCGCGTCGACCTGTTCCGCAAGGATCCCGGAAAGCGCCAGCTCACCACCGGGAGCTGTCAGCGCGATCAGCACGGGTGCGAGTTCCACCAGGGTGCCGGCAAGGATGTTGGCGAGCACCAGGTCGGCGCCGATCGCCGGCAGTGCACCGGGTCCCGCGACGTGAAACCGCTCCGCGGAAACGCCGGCGAGTTCCCGGTTGCTCTCCGCGGCCAGCAGGGCCTGGGGGTCGTTGTCAGTGGCCCATACCGCTGACGCGCCCAGCAGTGCTGCTGCGAGTCCGAGGATTCCCGAGCCGCAGCCGAAGTCGATGACGGTCTTGCCGGCCAGGTCACGGGATGCCAGGTGCTCGAGGCACAGCGCGGTGGTCGGATGGGTGCCGGTGCCGAAGGCCAGGCCGGGGTCGAGGTGGAGCACGACGTCGCCGTCCTCTCCGCAGGCCTGGCCGTGCGGGCAGATCCACAGCCGGCGCCCGAACCGCATCGGTTTGAAATCACGCAGCCATTCCCGCTCCCATGCGCGGTCCTCGAGAATCTCGCAGCGGTAGGGCGGAAGTTCGTCGAGGCCGCTTTCCCCGCGCAGCTGCTCGAGCAGTGGCGCGACTTCACGGTCGGCGGGCAGCAGCGCGGTCAGGACCATGTGGTCCCACAGTGGGGTCGCGCCGGGGGGCGGTTCGAACAGCGGCTGGTCCGCGGCGTCGCGCAGGGTGATCGCGGTTGCGCCGGCCTGTTCCAGCAAGGTCTCGAAGCGCTCCGACGCGCTGGCGGGAATTTCCAGGTGAAGCTGCAGCCAGGGCATTCGGCGGAGCTACTTGAGCCCGAGTTTTTTCTCGAGGTAATGGATATTGACCCCGCCCTTCCTGAACTTGCCGTCCGAGAGGATGCGGTGGTGCAGCGGCACGTTGCTCTTGATGCCGTCGATGACGATCTCGTCGAGGGCGATGCGCATGCGGCGCAGGGCGGTCTTGCGATCCGGGCCATAGGTGATGATCTTGCCGATCAGGGAATCGTAGTAGGGTGGGATCGTGTAGTTGTCGTAGAGGTGCGAGTCGACCCGCACGCCGGGGCCGCCGGGGGCATGAAAATGCCGGACTTTGCCCGGGCTGGGCAGAAACTTGTCGGGATCCTCGGCATTGATGCGGCATTCAAAGGAGTGTCCGCGGATCACCACATCCTCCTGCCGGATCGACAGTTTCTCGCCGGAAGCGATACGCAGTTGCTCGCAGACGATGTCCACGCCGGTGACCATTTCCGACACGGGGTGTTCGACCTGCACCCGGGTGTTCATCTCGATGAAGTAGAACTGCTCGTCCTGGTACAGGAACTCGAAGGTGCCGGCGCCGCGATAATTGATCCGGTGACAGGCCTCGACGCAGCGATTGAACAGGTCCTCGCGGGCCTGGCTGGGAATGCCGGGTGCCGGCGCCTCCTCGATGACCTTCTGGTGGCGGCGCTGCACCGAGCAGTCGCGGTCACCGAGGTGGATCGCATTGCCCTGGCCGTCGGCCAGGACCTGGACCTCCACGTGACGCGGGGTCTCCAGGTATTTTTCCATGTACAGGGTGTCGTCCCCGAAAGCCGCCTTGGCCTCCGAGCGGGTCACGGTGACGGCGTTGAGCAGGGCCGCGTCGCCGTGGGCCACGCGCATTCCGCGCCCGCCTCCACCCGCTGCGGCCTTCACGATCACCGGATAACCGATGCGCTGCGCGATGGCGACAATCTCTTCCTTGTCGTCGCTGAGTTCGCCGTCGGAGCCGGGCACGGTGGGAACGCCCGCCGCCTTCATGGCCTTGATCGCCTCCACCTTGTCCCCCATCAGTTCGATCACGTCGGGGGTGGGGCCGATGAAACGGAACCCGCTCTTCTCGACCTGTTCCGCAAAGTCAGCGTTTTCCGACAGGAAGCCATATCCCGGGTGGATGCCGACCGCATCGGTGACCTCGGCGGCGCTGATGATGGCGGGGATGTTGAGGTAGCTTTCCGCGGGCGGATTCGGCCCGATGCACACGGTCTCGTCGGCGAGGCGCACGTGCATCAGTTCGCGGTCGGCCTGGGAATGCACCGCGACCGTGCGCACGCCGAGTTGCTTGCACGCACGCAGGATGCGCAGTGCGATTTCGCCGCGGTTCGCGATGACCACCTTGTCCAGCATGTTGAACCTACCTGACCGGAAACCGACGACCTGGGTCGTGGCTCAGACGATGGAAAAAAGTGGTTGATCGTATTCGACGGGCTGCCCGTTCTCGACCAGGATCGCCTCGACGGTACCCGAACGATCGCTCTCGATCTGGTTCATCATCTTCATGGCCTCGATGATGCAGAGCACGTCACCGGCTTTCACCTGCGAACCCTCCTCGACGAACATCGGCGAGCTTGGCGATGGCGAGCGGTAGAAGGTGCCGACCATCGGCGAGCGTACGAGGTGTCCACGCAGGGCCGGCTCTTCCTGCTCCTGGGCGGCCGCCGGGGCAGGCGCGGGGGCGGGTGGTGGCGCGGGCTCGGCGGCCTCGACGTCGTCATCGGGCTCTGCCGAGACCGGCC
>JBFGWM010000117.1:0-8750 GCA_041588495.1 Pseudomonadales bacterium
ACGGCCATGTTCTCCACGATGCCGAGGATCGGGATGTTCACCTTCTCGAACATCTTGAGCCCCTTGCGGGCGTCCAGCAGGGCGATGTCCTGCGGGGTGGTAACGATCACCGCGCCGGCCACCGGCACCTTCTGCGACAGGGTGAGCTGGATGTCGCCGGTGCCGGGGGGCATGTCCACCACCAGGTAGTCGAGGTCCTCCCACAGGGTCTGCATGATCAACTGCTGCAGGGCGCTGCTCACCATCGGCCCGCGCCACACCATCGGCGTGCGGTCGTCGACCAGGAATCCCATGGACATGGTCTGCAGGCCGTGGGCCTCGACCGGCAGGAAAAACTTCTCATCGCGGGTCTCCGGGCGCGTTCCCTCCGCGATGCCGAGCATGATGCTCTGGCTCGGACCGTAGATGTCGGCGTCGAGTATTCCCGTGCGCGCGCCCTCGGCGGCCAGG
The DNA here is from genome assembly GCA_041588495.1 of Pseudomonadales bacterium. Lineage (GTDB taxonomy): Bacteria > Pseudomonadota > Gammaproteobacteria > Pseudomonadales > JBFGWM01 > JBFGWM01. Next base: position 451 of record JBFGWM010000117.1, read on the forward strand.
GCCAACGCCAGGTTCACGGCCGTGGTCGATTTGCCCACGCCGCCCTTGCCGGAAGCCACGGCAATGACGTTCTTCACGTTCTCCATGCTGCGCATGTTTTTCTGCGCGCGGTGCGCAACCACCTGGAAGCCGATGGCGACCTCGGCCTCGACGCCGTCCGCCAGGTTCTCGATACCGGTCTTGAGGATCTGCGCGATGCCGCCGGCGACCCCGCCGCAGGGATATCCCAGGCGCAGGTCGACGCGCACCCGCGATCCGTCGATGGCGATCTCCCGCACCGCATCGAGGGACATGTAGTCCTCGTCCAGGCAGGGATCCCGGTGCGCGCGCAGCACCTCTTCCACCTGTGTCCTGGTAATTTCCGCCATGCAAGTCACCCGACCGGTTGCAACAGGGTGCCAATCATACCAGAGCGGCAACGGGTTAAGGATTCGCGGTAGGCAAGCAGCCGGCCGGCGGTTAAAATTGCACCTTTCCCGCACAACACCCCTTCCGGGGCGACGGAGATTCCGGCCGGCATGACTGAACCGCCGCAGCAAGACACCGTGCGGCGCATCCTGGTCACCAGCGCGCTGCCCTACGCCAACGGGTCGATCCACCTCGGCCACCTCCTGGAATACATCCAGACCGATATCTGGGTGCGCTTCCAGAAGATGCTCGGTCACCAGTGCACCTACGTGTGTGCCGACGACGCGCACGGCACCGCGATCATGCTCAAGGCCGAGCAGATGGGGATCACCCCGGAGCAGCTGATCGATGACGTGGGCGAGGAGCACCGCCGCGACTTCGCCGATTTCCTGGTCGGATTCGACAATTACTACTCGACCCACTCCGAGGAAAACCGGGAACTCTCCGAGCTCATCTACCAGCGCAACCGCGACCAGGGCCACATCTCGGTCCGCGAGATCCGCCAGTTCTACGATCCCGAGAAACAGATGTTCCTCGCCGACCGCTTCATCAAGGGCACCTGCCCCCGCTGCGGCGCGGAGGACCAGTACGGCGACAACTGCGAGGCCTGCGGCTCGACGTACACGCCCGCTGAACTGGTCAACCCGGTCTCGGCGATTTCCGGCGCCACGCCGGTGGAGAAGGCCTCCGAGCACTTCTTCTTCCGCTTGCCGCAGTTCGACGCCATGCTCCGCGAGTGGACCGCGAGCGGCTCCCTGCAGGACGAGGTGAGCAACAAGCTCCGGGAATGGTTCGATTCCGGGCTGCAGGAGTGGGACATCAGCCGCGATGCACCCTACTTCGGCTTCGAGATCCCGGACGCCCCCGGCAAGTATTTCTACGTCTGGCTGGACGCACCGATCGGTTACATGGCGAGTTTCCGCAACCTCTGTACCCGACGCGATGACCTCGAATTCGACGACTACTGGTACCCGGGCAACGACACCGAGCTGCACCACTTCATCGGCAAGGACATCATCTATTTCCATTCGTTGTTCTGGCCGGCGATGCTGGACGGCGCCGGGTTCCGCAAGCCGAGCAGCATCTGCGCCCACGGCTTTGTGACCGTCAACGGGCAGAAGATGTCGAAGAGCCGCGGCACGTTCATCAAGGCCCGCACCTACCTCGACCACCTGGACCCCGAGTACCTGCGCTATTACTTCGCGGCCAAGCTGACCAGCGGCGTGGATGACCTCGACCTCAACCTGGAGGACTTCACCCAGCGGGTGAATTCCGACCTGGTCGGCAAGGTGGTCAACATCGCCAGCCGCTGCGCCGGGTTCATCGGCAAGCGTTTCGGCGGCCGCCTGGCAGCGCAATGCGACAACCCGGACCTGGTGGCAGAGTTCGCGGCACGCGCCGGGGACATCGCGTCACTCTACGAATCCCGCGAATTCGGCCGCGCGGTGCGCGAGATCATGGCCCTGGCTGACCGCGCCAACCAGTACATCGACGAGCGCAAGCCCTGGGTCCTGGCCCGTGAAGAGGGTCGCGAGGCCGAAGTGCAGGCCGTGTGCACCACCGGGCTCAACCTGTTCCGCCTGCTCCTGCTCTACCTCAAGCCGGTGCTGCCGAGTATGGCCGCAAAGGTGGAGGAATTCCTCGCCATCGAACCCCTGCAGTGGGCCGACGCCGGCACCCTGCTGACCGACCACGTCATCCAGCGGTTCCGTCCGCTGATGACCCGCATCGAACCCGAACGGATTACCGCCATGACTGAAGCCTCCAGGGAGAACCTCGCTGCCGCCCCCGCCAGCGCCGGACCGCACCTCGCCGCCGACCCGGTGGCCGCGGAGATCGAGTACGACGATTTCGCCCGCGTCGACCTGCGCATCGCCAGGATCACCGAAGCACAACACGTGGAAGGCGCGGACAAGCTCCTGCAACTCACCCTCGACATCGGCGGCGAAACCCGCAACGTGTTCGCCGGCATCAAGAAGGCCTACCAGCCGGAACAGCTGGTCGGCCGCCTCACCGTGTGCGTGGCCAACCTGAAGCCGCGCAAGATGCGCTTCGGGCTGTCCGAGGGGATGGTCCTCGCTGCGGGTCCGGGGGGCGAGGACCTGTGGCTGCTGGCGCCCGACAGCGGGGCCGAGCCGGGCATGCGGGTGAAGTAAACGGCGCCCAGATTCGCCCCGGGCACGCTCATAAGCTTATGAAAAATCGTACTGACGACCGGCCGCTTCAAGCTTGTCGGTAATAAGGCGGTTCACCATAATAAGCACCTAGATTAATTTTTCACCGCGCACCGGCTCCGACAACCCTCGGAATTCCCGCGCGCAACCGGCATCCGGGCCCCACATGACTGAATTTGCGCTGATCCTGGTCAGCACGGTACTGGTCAACAACTTCGTCCTGGTGCAGTTCCTCGGGCTGTGCCCGTTCATGGGTGTCTCCAACAAGCTGGAGACGGCGTTCGGCATGTCGCTGGCGACCACCTTCGTGCTGACCCTGTCCTCGATCTGCAGCTACCTGACCTACCAGTACCTGCTGCTGCCCCTGGACCTCGCCTACCTGCGCACGATCGCCTTCATCCTGGTGATCGCGGTGGTGGTGCAGTTCACCGAGATGGTCGTGCGCAAGACCAGTCCGCTGCTGTACCGCGTGCTGGGAATCTTCCTGCCCCTGATCACCACCAACTGCGCGGTGCTGGGGGTGGCGCTGCTCAACATCAAGGCGAAGCACAACTTCATGGAATCGGCCGTGTACGGCTTCGGCGCCGCGCTCGGGTTTTCCCTGGTGCTGATCCTGTTTTCGGCCATGCGCGAGCGCCTTGCCGCCGCCGACGTGCCGGAGCCGTTCCGCGGTTCGGCGATCGGCATGATCACCGCCGGCCTCATGTCCCTGGCGTTCATGGGCTTCGCCGGCCTGATCCGGTTCTGAACCGGCTTCGGGGGTTGGCACGATGAGCGTGGTCATCACAGCGGTACTCGCCCTGCTCGGGTTGGCGGCGGTATTCGGCGCGATCCTGGGTTATGCCTCGGAACGCTTCAAGGTCGAGGGCGACCCGGTGGTCGACCAGATTGATGCGATCCTGCCGCAGACCCAGTGCGGGCAGTGCGGCCACCCGGGCTGCCGGCCCTACGCCGAGGCCATCGCCAATGGCGAGGCTCACAACCACTGCCCCCCCGGCGGCGAAGCGACGATCATCGCGCTGTCGGAACTGCTCGGGCGCGAGGTGCTGCCCCTCGACGAGGAGCACGGCGAGGAGAAACCACGCACGGTCGCCTACATCCGCGAGGCGGAGTGCATCGGCTGCACGAAGTGCATCCAGGCCTGCCCGGTGGACGCAATCCTCGGCGCCGCCAAGCAGATGCACACGGTCATCGTCGACGAATGCACCGGCTGCGACCTGTGCGTGGAACCCTGCCCGGTGGACTGCATCGACATGATCCCGATCCGCACCACCCCGAAAAGCTGGCACTGGGACCTGCCCCAGCCCGGACACCGCCTGATCGCAACCGACCTGCGGGGTGGCCTGCAGTCATGAAGCGACCCGTGTTCGAATATTCCTGGGGCATCCACCCGCCGGAGAACAAGGTGCAGTCCACCGAGCGTCCCCTCGAGGACGCGCCGCTCCCGGATCGCCTGGTGCTGCCTTTGCAGCAGCACATCGGTGCACCGGCACAACCGCTGGTGGAGCCCGGAACCCGGGTGCTCAAGGGTCAGCAACTGGCATCCGCCAACGGGTTCATCAGTGTTCCGGTGCACGCACCGACTTCCGGGACCGTGCTGGAAGTTGCCGAGCACACGATTCCGCACCCGTCGGGACTCACCGACCTGTGCGTGGTCCTGGAGCCGGACGGCCGCGACGAGTGGACCGAGCATCGCGGCATCGACGACTTCAGCGCCGTGGCACCACGAGAGCTGCTGGATTACATCCGCGACCACGGTGTTGCCGGCCTCGGCGGCGCCGGCTTTCCCACCGCCGCCAAGCTGGGCAGCGGCACCGATTCGGACATCGAGTTCCTGGTCCTCAACGGGGTCGAGTGCGAGCCCTACATCACCGCCGACGACACCTTGATGTTCGAGTACGCGGAGGCGGTGGTGAAAGGCGCGGAGGTGATCGCCCACCTCGTGCAACCGCGGGAGATCCTGCTCGGCATCGAGGACAACAAGCCGGAGGCCATCGAGGAGCTGCGCAAGGCGGCGGCGAACAGCCCGGTGCAGATCGTGGTGATTCCGACCAAGTATCCCTCGGGCGGCGAGAAACAGCTGATCCAGATTCTCACCGGGCGCGAGGTGCCGCGCGGCGGCATCCCCGCCGACATCGGCATCGTGTGCATGAACGTGGGCACCACCGCGGCGGTGTGGAAGGCGGTGGACTCCGGCGAGCCGCTGATCTCGCGCATCACCACGGTGACCGGCAAGGCGGTGGACACGCCGCGCAACCTGGAAGTCCTGCTGGGCACGCCGATCCGCTCGCTCCTGGAGCACTGTGGCGTGCAACGCGACGCCCTGTACCGGCTGATCATGGGCGGCCCGCTGATGGGTTTCACCCTGACCGACGAGAACCTGCCGGTGATCAAGACCACGAACTGCATCCTCGCGGCAACCCGCGAGGAGCTTCCGCCGCCGCCCCCGGCACAACCGTGCATCCGCTGCGGGATGTGCGCCGAGGTGTGCCCGGCCTACCTCCTGCCGCAGCAGTTGTACTGGTACTCGAAGGCCAAGGAGTTCGACCGCGCCGAGGCCCACAACCTGTTCGACTGCATCGAGTGCGGCGCGTGCGCCTACGTGTGCCCGAGCAACATTCCGCTGGTACAGTACTACCGCTTCGCCAAGGGCGAGATCCGCAAGGCCGAGCACGAACGGATCCTGGCCGAGCGCTCGCGGGAACGCTTCGAGTCGCGCAAGGAGCGCCTTGCCCGCGAGGAGCAGGAGAAGGAGGCCCGGCGCAAGGCGCGCCGCGAAGCCGCGGCCCGCGCCCAGGCCGAGAAGAAGGCGGCTGCGGCACGTGGTGAGAAACCCGCCGATCCCCGCGCCGACGAGGTGAAGGCCGCGGTGGAACGGGTGCGGGCGAAAAAAGAGGCGGCGGCCACCCCGGCCGCGCCCGACAACGACAACCAGGCAGGCTGATGGCACTCGTCAATATCAGTTCCCCGCATACCACCCGCGGCAGTGGCGCCGGGTCGGTGATGCTGCACGTGATCCTGGCGACGATCCCCGGCTTCCTGGCCCTGACCTGGCAGTTCGGCGGCGGGGTGGCGATCAACGTGATCCTCGCCGGACTCACCGCGCTGGCCAGCGAGGCGCTGGTGCTGCGCCTGCGCGGACGCCCGGTGATGTTTTACCTGCGCGATCTCAGCGCCCTGCTGACCGGCATCCTGCTGGGGCTGGCGCTGCCGCCCTTCGTCCCCTGGTGGGTGACCATCACCGGAACGGCGTTCGCGGTGATCGTCGCCAAGCAGCTGTACGGGGGGCTCGGCTACAACCTGTTCAACCCGGCGATGGTCGGCTACGTGGTGCTGCTGATCAGCTTTCCGGTGCAGATGACCGCCTGGCTGCCCCCGGAAGGACTCGGACGCAGCGCCGAGCTCGGCCTCGGCGACGCCTTCAGTGCGATCTTCACCGGGCAGGTGCTCAGCGGCGAGACGGTGGACGCGTTCACCATGGCCACGCCCCTCGACACGTTGCGCATCTACGCCGAATCGCTCACCGAGGAGGAGCTTTTTGCCCTGCCGGTGTTCGGCGAGTTCGCCGGTCGCGGCTGGTGGATCGTCAACCTCGGATTCCTGGCCGGCGGCATCTACCTGTGGCAGCGCGGATACATCACCTGGCACACCCCGGCGGGCCTGATCGGGGCGCTGGCGGTACTGTCGCTGCTGTTCCACGCCAACGATGCGGACCGCTTCGCCTCGCCCCTGGTGCACCTGTTCGGCGGCGCGACCATGCTCGGCGCATTTTTCATTGCCACCGACCCGGTGTCCTGCGCCACCAGCAACCGCGGACGCCTGCTGTTCGGAATCGGGGTGGGCGTGATCACCTTCGTGATCCGCACCTGGGGCAGTTACCCGGACGCCATTGCATTCGGCGTGCTGCTGATGAATCTCGCGGCGCCGCTACTCGACCACTACACGATACCGCGCACCTACGGACACGTGCGCAAGAAACGCGAGGTCGAAGCAGAGGCGGCCCCGCAAGCCCAGGCGTCAACGGAGAGCGGGGGGAGCGGGGCATGAACACACTGCTCATTACCCGCTCGGGCATCGTGCTCGGCTTGTTCGCCATGGCCACCTCGGCGTTGATCGCGTGGACCGAGTTCAGCACCGCCGAACAACGCGCCGAGAACGTGAACTTCGCCCAGCAGAAGATCCTGGCGGCGCTGATCCCGCCGGACCGGCACGACAATGACGTGCTCCACGACACGGTACCGGTGGCCCCGGGTGGTCCCCTCGCCAACGAGGAACCCGCGGTGGCCTACATCGCCCGCAAGGACGGCCGGATCGTCGGGGTGGTGCTGCCCGCCACGGCGCCGGACGGCTACAGCGGCCGCATCACGCTGATGGTCGCCATTCGCCCCGACAACACCCTGATCGGCGTGCGCACCCTCGCCCACCGGGAAACTCCCGGCCTCGGCGACAAGGTGGACCTGCGCAAGTCCGACTGGATGCTCGGTTTCGCGGGCCGGTCCCTGCAGAATCCGAAGCCGGCGGGCTGGAAAGTGAAAAAAGACGGGGGCGTGTTCGACCAGTTCACCGGGGCGACGATCACGCCTCGCGCGGTGGTGGCGGCGGTGCACCGGACGCTCAAATTCTTCGAGCAGGAACGGGAGCATTTCCTGGTCCCGCCGCGGGATATCGAAACGGATCGCGTCGCGGATGCGACGGCAGGCAAGGCGGGGTAGACGGCATGTCGAACAACAATGCGTACGGCGAGATCGTCCTCCAGGGCCTGTGGAAGAACAACCCGGCCATTGTGCAGTTGCTGGGGCTGTGTCCCCTGCTGGCGGTGACCGGCTCGGTGGTGAACGCCCTGGGCCTGGGCGCGGCGACCATGCTGGTGCTCACGGGCTCCAACGTCGCCGTCTCGCTGGTGCGCAATACCGTCTCACCGACGATCCGCCTGCCGGCGTTCGTCATGATCATTGCCTCGTTCACCACCTGCGTGGAGCTGGTGATGGAGGCCTACAGCTATGAACTGTTCCAGATCCTCGGCATCTTCATCCCGCTGATCGTGACCAACTGCGCCATCCTCGGCCGCGCCGAGGGCTTTGCGTCGCGCAACCCGCTGCTCCCTTCCGCCCTCGACGGGTTCATGATGGGCCTCGGGTTTGCCCTGGTGCTGGTCCTGCTCGGCGCGATGCGCGAGATCATCGGGCAGGGCACCCTGCTGGCCGACATGCACCTGCTGTTCGGTGACGGCGCGCAACGGTGGAAGATCGAGGTATTCACCGATTATCCGGGCTTCCTGCTCGCGGTACTCCCGCCCGGCGCCTTCATCGGCATGGGATTCATCATCGCCCTCAAGAACGCCATCGACCGCGAAATGAAGGCCCGTGCCGACGCCAGGCGGGTGAAACCGGCCAAGGGCTCGAAGCGCGTACGCACCACCGGGGAGATTGGATGAACCGGGAGAAGCGTCAGCAGATCTTCGCCCGCCTCCGTGAACAAAACCCCGCCCCGACCACGGAACTGGTCTACGCCTCGCCGTTCGAACTGCTGATCGCGGTGATCCTCTCCGCCCAGGCCACCGACGTCAGCGTCAACAAGGCCACCGCCCGGCTGTTTCCCCGCGCGCACACCCCCTCTGCGCTGCTCGAACTCGGCGAGACCGCACTGAAACGGCATATCCAGACCATCGGCCTGTTCAACACAAAGGCCGCCAACATCATCAGGACCTGCGCGATCCTG
>JBFGWM010000118.1:0-8651 GCA_041588495.1 Pseudomonadales bacterium
CGCGCTCGAGGTTGCGGCCGATGCGCATGAACTGGTAGCCGGCGTCGTGGTTCATGGTGCCGACCAGCAGCCCGGTGAGCATCTGCACGCTCTGGATCACGTGCTTGAGGTAGGCGTGGCGACCCTTCTTGGTCAGGCCGGCATTGACCTCGTCGCGGGCGTAGAGGTAGAGCTCGTTGAGCATCTCCCACGCCTCGCGCGGGATGACGTCACGGATGGTGCGGCAGTTCTCGCGTGCCGCGCGCAGCGAGGCGAGGATGGACCCCGGGTTGTCGAGGTCGGCGATCAGGAAGCGCACCACGTTGCGCTCGCCGGCGTCGGCATGGCGATCGCGGAACCCCTGCTCGCCGCCGGTGATCGCGATCAGCGGCTCCCACCCGGGCGCGATGCCGCGCGGCAGGTCGAGCAGCAGGTTCGAGGTGACGTTGATCAGGCGCGCCTGGTTCTCCGCGCGCTCGATGTAACGTGCGGTCCAGTAGATGGTTTCGACTACTCGCGACAGCATCAGTTGGCCTCCTCGTCGACGATCCAGGTGTCCTTGCTTCCCCCGCCCTGGGAGGAGTTCACCACCAGGGAACCCTTGCGCAGGGCGACCCGGGTCAGCCCGCCGGTGGTGACGTGGATGCGGTCGCTGGACAGGATGAACGGGCGCAGGTCCACGTGGCGGGGCTCGACGCGCTTGTCGATCAGGGTTGGAACGGTGGACAGTTGCAGCGTCGGTTGCGCGATGTAGTTGCGCGGGTTGTCCTTGATCAGTTTGGCGAACTGCGCCTGTTCCTTGCGCGTCGAGCGCGGGCCGATCAGCATGCCGTAACCGCCGGACTCGTTGGCCGGTTTCACCACCAGTTCGTCGAGGTGTTCGAGCACGTACTTGCGCTGTTCGGCGTCGTAGCAGCGGTAGGTCGGCACGTTGGGCAGGATGATCTCCTCGCCAAGGTAGTAGCGGATCACGTCGGGCACGTAGGCGTAGACCACCTTGTCATCGGCCACGCCCGCGCCGGGCGCGTTGGCCAGGGCCACGTTGCCCTTTTTCCATGCCCGCATCAGTCCGGGAACGCCGAGCATGGAATCCGGGTTGAAGGCTTCCGGGTCGAGGAACGAATCGTCGATGCGCCGGTAGATGACGTCCACCCGCGAGAGTCCCGACACCGTGCGCATGTAGACACAGTCGTCGTCGGCGACCACCAGGTCGCGGCCTTCAACCAGTTCGCAGCCCATCTGCTGTGCGAGATAGGAATGCTCGAAATAGGCCGAGTTGTAGATGCCCGGAGTCAGCACCACGACCTCGGGGTAGTCGGCGGGTCGCGGTGACAGCGCCGCCAGGGTGTCGAACAGCTGGGAGGCGTAGTTGTCCACCGGCAGGATGCTGTAGTTGCCGAACAGTTCCGGGAACACGTGCTTCATCACCAGCCGGTTCTCGAGCATGTAGGACACGCCGGAGGGCACGCGCAGGTTGTCTTCGAGCACGTACATGGTGCCGTCGCCGTCGCGAACCAGGTCGGAACCGCAGATGTGCGCCCAGATGCCGAGGGGCGGGCTGACGCCCATGCACTGGGGACGGAAATTCTTCGAATTCTTCAGCAGTTCGGCGGGGAACACGCCATCCTTGATGATCTTCTGGTCGTGGTAGAGATCATCGATGAACAGGTTCAGGGCGTGCACGCGTTGCTTGAGACCGGCCTCGATGCGTTCCCACTCCTTGCGCGGGATCATCCGCGGAATGATGTCGAAGGGCCAGGTGCGGTCGATGGAACCGCCTTCCTCGCTGTACACCGTGAAGGTGACGCCCATCTCCTTGATCGACAGTTCGGCGCCGGTCTTGCAGGTGGCGATCTCCTGTTCGGTGAGTGACGCGAAGTGTTTCGCCAGGTTGCGCGCCACCGGGCGGGGTTTGCCGGGTGCCTCGATCAGTTCGTCGTAGAAGCCGGCGGTCTCGTAGTACTTCCAGTCCACCGAAAGCTTGCGGGTCCGCTTCGCCGGACGCTTGGCCGCCAGTCCTTTTGCCGCCACCCCTTTCGACGCCACCCCTTTCGCCTTGGTCTTGCGTTTTGCCTTGGGCGTGGCCGCGGCCGGCTTGCTGTCTTTCGCTTCCGGGCTCTTGGCCCGGGCTCGGGTCTTGCTCTCGGTCATGTTGAGCAGCTCCTTGCCGTCATGTCTGTGTGCCGGACTCTTCGTCATCGAGACGACGCATGTCCACGGCGACCTCCAGTTCGTGTTCGCCCCCGCCGACCAGGACGCCCTTCAGTGGAGCCACGTCAGAATAGTCGCGACCGTGGGCAACCGTCACGTGCTGCGCCGCGGGCACCGAATTGTTGGTGGGGTCGAAGTCCATCCAGCCGTGTTCCGGTATCCAGGCACTGAACCAGGCGTGGGAGGCGTCGGCGCCCTGCAGCTTTTCCTCACCCGGCGGCGGGATGGTTTCGATGTAACCGCTGACATAGCGTGCCGGAAAGCCCATCGCGCGCAGGCAGGCAATGCCGACATGGGCGAAGTCCTGGCAGACACCGCGCTTGTGGTCCAGCACCTCGTCGAGGGGGGTGGCCAGGTCGGTGAATCCCGGTTCGTAGGTGAAATCCGTGTAGATGCCCGCCATCAGGGCCTGCACGCATTCGTACAACGGTCGGTCCTTGACGAAGTGCCGGCGCGCGTAGGTCCGCGCCGCGGGCAGGAACGGCACCAGGGGCGAGGGCAGGATGTACTGGCGCAACTCCAGCGAGGTCTCGTCCTCGCCCCTGCGCAACTGCCTGAGGCCATTTTCCCAGCGCTCGGTCACGCCCGGGTTCGCCGCGATCCCCTCGTGGCGGACCACGTCGGAGATGGTGGTGACGGTGAGTTCCGTGTGCGGCTGCTGGATGTCGAAGTAGCACACGTGATTGCCGAAATAGTCGGTGTATTCCCGGTATGCGGCGGGCGCCGGCTCGATCAGGAACTGGGTGCGCCGGCATTCCTGTTGCGGGTCGCTTGCCGGGAACAGGCGGCCGATGTTCTGGCACAGCGCCACCGGCTCGGAGTACTGGTAGCGGGTGCGGTGTGAGATGCGGTAGTTCACAGCTCCTCCCCGGTGCGCGTGGTGACCAGTTGCTGCACTGCCGCGGTATGCGCGAACAGGCGCTCGGTGAGCGTGTCGGAGACCTGGCTGAGGCGCGCGCCGACATGGTCGAGGAGTTCCTCCAGGGCCGGGTGACGTCCGGTGAGCTGCTCACTGCGCAGGAGTTTCTCCATTTCGCACAGCTCCAGGGTGGTTGCGGCGTCGAGCACGAGTCTTTCCTCCCGGGACTTCTCCCGCGGACGATCGCGCGGCAGGTCGGCGAGTTGCTCGCGCAGTTGTTCCACCTGGTAGATGAGGGAGCGCGGATTGGTGGGATCGAGAAGCAGCAACTCCAGCACCGATTCCATTTCCAGCACCGAGCGGTAGCGCCGGCGGTGGGTGATCAGGCTCTCGTTGCAGGACAACAGGCTCTCCAGCAGCAGGTGCTCGACGATCTCGCCGTGTCCCGGTACCAGGCAGGCGCGCACCTGGGTGACGATCTGCGTGCCGCGCTCCAGGCGACGCCCGAGTTCGAGCAGAATCCAGCCGTGCTCGTGGGTCATGCTCTCCATGGTCAGGCCGGTGAAGGCGACCAGCGAGGTGATGAAATCGTCCAGCCTGCTCTGGATGCCACTGATCGCGTCAATGGGGCTGGTGGTGAGTTCGCGCAGGTCCTGGCGGATGCGGTCGATGACCCGCCAAGTGTCGCTGGACCACAGGTCGCGTACGGCAAAGGCGGCGTCGAGCAGGCGTTGCAGCATGTCCGGAAGGCCGCCCTGGCGGGTCACGCTGATAGCGGTCTTGAGGATGGCCTCGTGGCCCTGGCTGGCGTCCTGCAGGCCCAGTTCGGCGAACTCGGTGTCAATCTCGTTGCCGGTCTGGATGGCCAGGGCCTGCAGCAGCGAGAGCAGGCAGGCGGCGTCGGCCGCCTCGGCGTGCTCGTCACGCTCGTTGAGTTTCTGCAGGATGGCGCGCAGCAGCCGGGTGGAACCCTCGGCGCGTTCCGCGTAGCGGCCGACCCAGAACAGGTTCTCGGCGGCGCGACTGGGCAGGCTGTCGCTGCTTGGCTGCTGGCTCGCGACCAGCTGCGCACGGCGCCACGACGGCGTGAAGTGTTCCGCCTCGTCGCTGATCACCCACACGTCCTTGCTCACGCCGCCGGTGCGGCTGTTGATGCTGACTGCAGCGGGATCGAGGGAGATGTGGGCGAGTCCCCCCGGCATCGCCGCGTACCCGGCGTTGCGCGCGACCAGGAAACTGCGCAGCACCGCGCGGCGCGGCTCCAGGCGTCCGTCGATCAGGGTCGGGGTGGTCGAGAACCCGACGTGCTCCTGGCCCACGAACAGGTACGGATACTTGCGGATCTGCCTGCGCCAGTGCTCGAGCTCGGCCTCGCTGAGGCGGAAGCCGAACACGGTCTGGGCCTGGTTGTGGATCGGCTTGATCACCATTTCCGAAAGGTTGGCCAGCACGTGATCGCGCTCCTTGCGGTGTCCGCACCACCAGGTGGCGGCGCTCGGCAGGCGCAGGTCCTCGCCGAGGAAATGGCGGGCGATGCCGGGCAGGAACGGGAACATGCCGGGGTTTTCCAGCAGGCTGCTGCCCAGTGGGTTGGCGATCAACACGTTGTTGCGGCGGGTCGCCTCGACCAGGCCGGTGATGCCGAGGCGCGATTCCTCGCGCAGTTCCAGCGGGTCGCACCAGGGATCGTCGATGCGGCGCAGGATGGCCTCGACGGGCTGCAGACCGTCCAGGGTCTTCAGCCACACGTGGCCGTCGCGGGTGGTGAGGTCATCACCCTGGACCAGGGTGAAACCCATGTGCGCGGCCAGGTAGGCGTGCTCGAAGTAGGTCTCGTTGAGCGGTCCCGGGGTCAGCAGCACGATGCGCGGTTCGTCGCGGTGGGTCAGGCCGGATCCCGCGCTCAGCAGGGTTTCACGCAACTGCTGGAAGAATCCGCCCAGGCGGTGTACCTGGCACTCGCGGAACAGGTGCGGCAACACGCGGGCCATGCAGGACCGGTTCTCCAGCGCATAGCCGGACCCCGACGGCGCCTGGGTGCGGTCGCTGATGACCCACATGCGCCCGTCGGGTCCGCGCGCGAGATCGGCGGCATACAGCAGCAACTGGTGATGGCCAGGGAGGAGTAGCTGATCACAGGCGCGCAGGAAGCCGTGGTGGGCATACACCAGTTCCGGCGGCAGCAGGCGGTTGCGGATCAGGGTGCGCGGGCCATAGAGGTCGCGCAGGATCAGGTTGAGCAGTTCCGCGCGCTGGGTGAGGCCGGTCTCGATCTGTTCCCACTCGGCGCCGTGAATGACCAGCGGTACCGGGTCCATTTCCCAGGGGCGGTTGAGGCCCTTGGGGTCGCCGTGCACGTTGTAGGTGACGCCGTTCTGGCGCAGTTCGCGACGGATGTCCTGGCGGCGCTTTTCCAGTTCGGCGGCGGGGATGCGCGACAGGGACTCGAGCACCGGGAGCCAGCCGGGGCGTACCTTGCCCGCGGCGGTGTCCCACATCTCGTCTGCCCCGGAAGGCGGTTCGGCATAGGGGCCGGCACGACCTTCACCCCAGGCCAGGCCCGGAACCGGCGGTTCGGCAGTCGCAGACATCACGTCATCCTGCGCAGGTCCAGGGTATAAGGATACTCCGGATTGCGGTCCGTGGTTGCAACCGGCACCGGCCCCGTGCCGCTCCCCTCGGGCACGAACAGCCCGGGTCTGCCCGGCGTCTCGGTGACGCGCACCGTGCCGGGCGTGTGGCCGTGGTGCCAGAAGCGGCTGATACGACGTCCCTCGGCCTCCCAGGCGTTCACCGGGGGCACGTCGTAGTGGCGTCCGCCGGGATGTCCGACGTGGTAGGTGCAGCCGCCGACCGCGCGCCCGTTCCAGGTGTCGACGAGGTCGAACACCAGGGGCGTCTGCACCGGGATCTCGGGATGCAGCGAGGAAACCGGCTGCCAGGCCTGGTAACGCACGCCCGCGATGTATTCTCCCTCCACCCCGGTGTTGTGCATGGGCACCGGGCGGCCGTTGCAGCACACGATATAGCGACCCGCGGTCATCCCCGAGACCCGCACCTGCAGGCGCTCCACTGATGAGTCGACGAAACGTGCGGTGCCGGAGGCGGTGACTTCCTCGCCCAGCACCTGCCACGGTTCGATGGCCATGCGCAGTTCCAGGTGCACGTCGCGGGCACGGATCTCTCCGTAGTGCGGAAAGCGGAACTCCAGGAACGGGTCCAGCCAGTCCGGGCGGAAGTCGAACCCACGTTCGCGCAGGTAGTGCAGCACGTCGTGCAGGTCATTGCGTACGTGGTGCGGCAGCAGGAAGCGGTCATGCAGGCTGGTGCCCAAACGCACCAGCGGGTGACGGTAGGGCTGCTCCCAGAAACACGCCACCAGGGCGCGCAGCAGCAGCATCTGCACCAGGCTCATGCGCGCGTGGGGCGGCATCTCGAAGGCGCGGAACTCCACCAGCCCCTGGCGTCCCGCCGCCGAATCCGGAGAGTACAGCTTGTCGATGCAGAACTCGCTGCGGTGGGTGTTGCCGGTGATGTCGACCAGCAGGTGGCGCAGTGCGCGGTCGGCCAGCCAGGGCCGGTCGACGTCGCCATCAGGAATGCTCCTGAAAGCCAGTTCGAGTTCGTAGAGCTGCTCGTCGCGACCCTCGTCGACACGTGGCGCCTGCGAAGTGGGACCGACGAACAGGCCCGAGAACAGGTACGAGAGACCCGGGTGATGCTGCCAGAAGGTGACCAGGCTGACCAGCAGTGACGGGCGTCGCAACACGGGGCTGTCCAGGGGCGATGCGCCGCCGATGGTCACGTGGTTACCGCCGCCGGTGCCGGTGTGCTTGCCGTCGACCAGGAATTTCTCGGTGGTCAGGCGCGCCAGGCGCGCGTGCTCATACAGCGCCTCGGTGTTGGCGACCATTTCCCGCCAGTTGCTGCCCGGGTGGATGTTGACCTCGATGACGCCGGGATCGGGGGTCACCGCGAACTTGCGCAGGCGCGCATCGGCAGGCGGCGGATAACCCTCGAGCACCACCGGCAGGTCGAGTGCGGCGGCCGTGTTCTCGATCGACGCCAGCAGCTCCACCCATTGCTCGAGGCTGGTCAGTGGCGGCAGGAACATGAACAGGTTGCCGTCGCGGACCTCCACGCAGAGGGCGGTGCGGATGAAGTTCGCGGACTTGCCGGCATCACTGCGCCGGCGCGCAGGGGCCCCCGCAGTTGCGTCGAGCTGGTCGCGCGCGGGAAGTTCAGCGGTTTCCTGCAACTGGCTGGCCGCCTGGGGCGGTGGTTTTTCCTCGTCGCTGCTTTCCAGCGCTTCGAAGGGCAGGCGCAGGCCCAT
The DNA here is from genome assembly GCA_041588495.1 of Pseudomonadales bacterium. Taxonomy (GTDB): domain Bacteria; phylum Pseudomonadota; class Gammaproteobacteria; order Pseudomonadales; family JBFGWM01; genus JBFGWM01. The sequence goes on from JBFGWM010000118.1 coordinate 7,383, forward strand.
GGGCGAGTTGCCGGGAACCAGGAACAGTCGCCCGTCGCGGAACCGCCACGCGCAGCTGCGCCAGGCATTTGCGCCGAAATCCCAACCGAGGGGCAGCACGTGGCCCACCGGCTCGCCCATGCCGTGGCGCAGCACCTCGCGCAGTTTCTGGCGCTCGAGGTTCTTGCCAAGGTCCGCCTTCAGTGGATCCATCCCCTCGGGGAGCTGGCCCTCGCTCCACAGGAAATACAGGGCATCCTCCCAGGCCGGCATCACGTAGTCGGTGCCGATACCGAGGCGTTCGGCGAGGGCCACGGCAAAGTCATGGGCCGCGGCAACCGTGTGCTTGCCCTTTTTCGCCGGGGTTGCCAGCAGCTTCGGGTCGCGCCACACGGGCTCGCCGTCAACCCGCCAGAAGCAGTTCATGGCCCAGCGCGGCAGGGGTTCACCCGGATACCACTTGCCCTGGCCGTAGTGCATGACCGCGCCCGGGGCGAACTCCTCGCGCAGGCGCCAGAACAGGTCCTCGGCGCGTTCGCGCTTGCGCCGCCCGTCGGCGGCCGTGTTCCATTCCGGCGCGTCCGGGTCGTCGATGCCGACAAAGGTCGGCTCGCCGCCCATGGTCAGGCGCACGTCTCCCGCCTCCAGGCGCTCCTCCACGCGGTCGCCGAGGGCCAGGATGTCGGACCATTGCGCGTCGTTGTAGGGCTTGGTGACGCGGGGGTCCTCGTGAATCCGCGTGACCTCGTTGGAAAAACTGAATGCCACTTCGGTAGGGTCGGTGGCGCCGGTGACCGGGGCGGCGCTGGCCGGGTCGGGCGTGCAGGCCAGGGGGATGTGGCCCTCGCCCGCGAACAGGCCGGAAGTGGGGTCGAGACCGATCCACCCGGCGCCCGGGATGTAGACCTCGGCCCAGGCGTGCAGGTCGGTGAAGTCCTGGCTGGGGCCGGAGGGGCCATCCAGGGAGGGCACGTCAGCGGTCAGCTGCACCAGGTACCCGGAAACGAAACGCGCGGCCAGCCCGAAGTGGCGCAGGATCTGCACCAGCAGCCAGCCGCTGTCGCGGCACGAGCCGGAGCGCTTCTCCAGGGTCGTCTCGCAGGACTGCACCCCGGGCTCCATGCGCACCGTGTAATCGATGTGTTCGAACAGCAGGCGGTTGAGATCGACCAGGAAGAACACCGAATTCTCGTTGCTGTCCGGAATCGTCTTCAGCCACTTTTTCAGCAGCGGGCCGTCCTCGCGCACCTTGAGGTAGGGCAGCAGTTCCTCGCGCAGTTCCGGCGTGTA
>JBFGWM010000119.1:0-8594 GCA_041588495.1 Pseudomonadales bacterium
CCGCGCCGATCTGGGCGTTGCTGAGACCGAGTGCGGCGGCCTTCTGGTGATCGATCACGATCTCCGTTTGCGGCTGGTCGTATTTCAGGTCGAGGATCGGCGGGTAATAGAACAGGCCGCTGGCCATCGCCTCCGACTGCAGTTTTTCCGCAATTGGCAGCATCTCCTCGGGCTCCGCGGTGGAGGCAATCACGAACTCCACCGGGAAATTACTGCCGCCCGGCAGGGCGGACGGCTGGCTGGCAAAGATCTGCAGGCCCGGAATCTTGGACAGCCCGGCCTGGATGTCCGGCACGATCTCGGCAATGGAGCGGTCCCGTTCGTCCCACGGCTTCACCACCATGCCGCTGAACCCGCCCACGCCCAGCGCCACCGCGAAGGGTGCCGACGGCGCCAGCAGGATCTGGAAGGTCAGTTCGCGTTCCGGCGCGTCGAGAAACACTTTCTCGGCCGCGCGCCCGAAGTGCTGTTTCTGGTCGGCCGAGGCGTTGGCGGCATTGTTGATGATGCCGAACATGAAACCCTGGTCCTCGACCGGCGCAAGTTCCTTGGGCGAAAACATGTACATGGGCACCACCATCAGGCTGAGAATCGCCCACACCGTGTACACCGCGGGGCGCGCGTGCAGCGTGCGCGCCAGCACGTGTCCATAGCCGTCGCGCAGGCGGTCGAAGGCGTGATTGACCGTCCCGGTAAACCCGCGCTCCTCGTCGGCCGCGCTTTTCAGCAGGTTGGCGCTCATCATCGGGGACAATGTCAGGGCGACGATACCGGAGATCGTCACGGCACCGGCAAGAGTAAGCGCAAACTCACGGAACAGCGCACCAGTCAGGCCACCCTGTAATCCGATGGGCGTGTAAACCGCGGCCAGGGTGATGGTCATGGCGATCACCGGACCCACGAGTTCGCGGGCGCCAATCAGGGCCGCTTCGCGCGGGGTACGGCCCTCGCGCAGGTGACGCTCGACGTTCTCGACCACCACGATGGCGTCGTCCACCACCAGGCCCACCGACAGCACGATCGCGAGCAGCGTCAGCAGGTTGAGGGTGAAGCCGAACATCTGCATCAGGAAGATCGAACCGATCAGCGAAACGGGGATCGCGACCACCGGCACCAGCACCGAGCGGAACGAGCCGAGGAACAGGAAGATCACGATGATCACGATCAGCAGGGTATCGATCAGCGTGCCGACCACCTCGTGGATGGCGTTGTCGATGTACTCGGAGGTGTCGTAACCGATGCCCGCGCTGAGACCGGGCGGCAGGTCCTTTTGCAGCGCCTCGAGGTCTGCCCGCACCCGCTTCACCACCTCGATGGTGTTGGCATTGGGAAGCGGGAAGACGCCCATGAACACCGCCGTGTTCCCATTGAAGCTGACCCGGGTGTCGTAGTCCTCGGCGCCCAGTTCCACCTCGGCGACATCGCGCAGTCGCACCACGGTGTCGTTCTCGCGGTGGACGACCAGCTCGCGGAACTCCTCGACCGTGTGCAGGTCGGTATTGGCGGTCAGGTTGACCTGCACCAGGCTGCCCTTGGTACTGCCCACCGCGGACAGGTAGTTGTTTGCGGCCAGCGCCCGGCGCACGTCGGCCGGGCTCAGGTTCAGTGCTGCCATGCGCTCCGGCTGCAGCCACACCCGCATGGCAAACCGGCGCGCGCCGAAGATGTCCGCGCGCTGCACCCCGGCCAGGGCCGAGAGCCGCGGCTGCACCACCCGCAACAGGTAATCGGTGATCTCGCTCTGGGACATCATCTCCGAGGAGAAACTCAGGTAGGCCGCGGCAAACTGGGAGTCGGCAGACTGCACCGTGATGGCAGGAGACTCGGCCTCCGGGGGCAGCTCGTTACGGACCTCGTTCACCTTGGCGGTGATGTCGGCGAGGGCCGTCGTGGCATCGACGTTGAGCTTGAGGCGCGCGGTGACCATGGACAGGCCCAGCAGGCTCTTGGATTCCACGTAGTCGATGCCGTCAGCAGAGGCGATGGCGCGCTCGATGGCCGTGGTGATGAAGCCACGCACCACGTCGGCGCTGGCGCCGATGTAGGGCGTGGTGATGACGATGGACGCGTTCTCGCTGCGCGGATACTGGCGGATGCTGAGAGAATTCCAGGCCTGGATGCCGGCGATGATGATCACGACATTCACCACCAGGGCCAGTACCGGGCGGCGCACGAAGATGTCGGTCATCGCACTCATGGAAGGCGCCGCTCAGGTATTGCCGGGGGTGGGTTCGAGCCTGAACTCGGGCGCCAGGCTGTTGTCGATCACCACCGGCATGCCGCCCCACAACTTGAACACGCCGGTCGACACCACCTGCTGGCCGGCAGCCAGGCCCTCAGTGGCGACCACGAAATCACCCCGGCGCTGGCCGAGGCGGACCATCTGCTGGCGCAACGTGGCCTGGCCGCCCTCCGCCGCCGGCTCGATCACGAAAACCGAGGTGCCGTGTGGACCGTGGGCCACCGCGGTGGAAGGGATCAGCAGCACGGTTTCCTGGTGATCGAGGCGCAGCTCCAGGGACACGAACATGCCCGGCCGCAAGCGGTGCTCCGGGTTGGCCAGGGTCGCCTGGACGCGGACGTTGCGGGTGGCCGGATCAATATCCGGATCGATGGCGCTGACCCGCCCGTTGAACCCGGTGCCGGGGTAGGCGTCCGCGAACACCGTCACCTCGAGTCCCGCGGCCAGTTCGGCGAGGCGTTGCTGGGGCACCGAGAAATCCACGTAGACCGTGTCCAGGGACTGCAGGGACACCACCTGGGCGCCCCGCGACAGGTACTGGCCGATACTCAGGCGACTGATGCCGAGCATGCCGTCAAACGGAGCCCGCACCGTCTTGCGGGCAATCAGTTCGCGGAAATAGCCGACCCGCGCGGTGGCCTGGTCCAGGCCAGATTGCGCACGGTCCACCTCGCCCTCCGCGATGTTCCGGGTCTTGCCCAGCGCCTGGGCCCGCTGCAGGGTGACCCGGGCCAGCCGCGCCGCGGCCTCGGCCTCGCGCAACTGGGCCTGCTCAAGGGTGTCGTCGAGTTCCACCAGGGGATCCCCAGCGCGCACCCGCGCACCCGGGGTGAAGCCGATACGGCGCACCACTCCCTCGCTCTCGGTGCGCACGACGGTGCCCCGGATCGCGGCCACCGATCCGACTGCCGTGAGCCGCGAATGCCACAGCATCTCGCGCACCTCGAAGGCGTTCACCGGTTCCGGGGGTGCCGTCATCCCCGCCGAAGCCTCGTCCATCGCCCTGAACTGGCCGAGCTTGATACCGACGATCGCGGCAGCGATAGGCAGTCCGACGAACACGCCCACCACCACCCACATCAACCGGGCTGAAAACGTGGCGGGATCTTTCGGCATGGCGACGGGGCCTCGGGTCAGGAGCGGTACGGTACTTACGAAAGTGTAACCGCTAACTCGACCCCGCGACGGAGCGGACCCCTGCCCCGATCCGTCGCTACAATCGGCCCGGGGCCCTAGAATGAGTGACAGGCAGACAAGCCGGGGGCCAGCCCACGGGACGTCCCAGGCGCAGGAGCGGAAGCAGGTCCATGGATTACCAGGTCATCCTCGAAGAGATCGCCGAAGAGGTCTGCGGAATGGAGGACCCCGGCGCGGTCGCCTCCTATATTCCCGAACTGGCCGGTGTCGACCCGGACCGCTTCGGCATGTTTCTCACCGGCATCGACGGCGCGGGCTTTGGCACCGGCGACTGCGGGGAACGGTTCTCGATCCAGAGTGTCGCCAAGGTGCTGTCACTCGCACTGGCCTTCGAACTCGAGGAGGAGCGCCTGTGGGACCGGGTCGGCGTTGAACCGTCCGGCACCGCGTTCAACTCCCTGGTCCAGCTGGAAACCGAGAACGGCATTCCCCGCAACCCGTTCATCAACGCCGGCGCGCTGGTGGTCTGTGATGTACTCGCCAGCCGCCTCGAAGACCCGCGCGCGGAGATTCTCGCGTTCGTGCGCAAGCTCTCCGGAAGGGCGGATGTCGGCTTCTCGGCACAGGTCGCGGCATCCGAGAAACGTACCGGCTTCCGCAACCGGGCCCACATCAACCTGATGAAGGCCTACGGCAACATCGTCAACGACACCGAGCAGGTGCTGGAGTTGTACTTCGACCTGTGCTCGATCGAGATGTCCTGCACCGAGCTGGCGCGCACCTTCCTGTTCCTCGCCGCCCAGGGCGAGGACCCCCTCACCGGGGAGCGCATTCTCAGCGTGAGCCGGGCCAAGCGGATCAACGCCATCATGCTGCTGTGCGGCTTTTACGACGAGGCCGGGGAGTTCGCGTTCCGGGTCGGCCTGCCGGGCAAGAGCGGCGTCGGCGGCGGGATCGTCGCGGTCCATCCCGGCCAGTACAGCATTGCCGTGTGGAGCCCGCGCCTGAACGCCCGGGGGAACTCGGCAAAGGGCATGAAGGCCCTCGAACTGCTGACCACCCGTACCGGGTCGTCCATCTTCTGAGCCAGGTGGAATGAAAGTCTCTTGCAGGCACTGATCCTCGACTGCGACGGCGTCATCGCGGAAACCGAGCGCGACGGGCACCGCGTCGCCTTCAACCGGGCATTTCGGGCGCGGGGACTCGACATCGAATGGTCCGTCGAACACTACGGCGAACTGTTGCGGACCGCTGGCGGGAAGGAGCGCATGGCGCGCTTCTTCGAGGGCCACGGCTGGCCGGTCGACTCCGCGGACCGCGGGGAACTCATCGACGAACTGCACCGGTCGAAGACCGACCTGTTCCTGGAAATCATCGACTCCGGCCTGCTGGAGCCCCGACCCGGGGTGCCGCGGCTGGTCGACGAGGCCATCGCCGCCGGGCTCCGGCTTGCGGTGTGCTCCACCTCGAGCACACGCGCGGTGCAGTCCGTCATCAACGCCGTGCTGGGAGCGGAACGCAGCGCCCACCTGCCCGTGTTTGCCGGCGACGCGGTCCCCGCCAAGAAACCCGACCCGGGGATCTACAGCCTTGCCGCAGAACGGCTGGGCGTCGTCCCTGCCCAATGCGTGGTTGTCGAGGACACCCAGATCGGCCTGCAAGCCGCGCTGGCCGCGGGCATGCGCTGCATCGTGACGCCGGGCTTCTATACGCAGGGCGAGGATTGCACCGGGGCGGACCTTGTCGTGGAGGAACTTGGCGACGACCCCGTTCGGGTCACCCTCGCCGACTGTCAGTCCCTGTGCGGCTGAGCGGATGGCGAACCAGGCATGGGGCAGGGCCCGCCACTCGCCCAGTCCAGTAGTTCCACCGTGTGTACCACCGGTATCCCGGAGCGCGCCGCGATCTGCATCGCGCAGCCGATGTTGCCGGTGGCGATGACATCGGGCTCCAGTCGCTCGATGGCGCGGACTTTACGCTCGCCGAGTTTTTCTGCCAGTTCGGGTTGCAGGATGTTGTAGGTCCCGGCGGAACCACAGCACAGGTGGCTCTCGTCCGGCTGCACGACGGTAAACCCGGCCCGGCGCAGGAGGTCCACCGGCTGCACGGTGACCTTTTGTGCGTGCTGCAGCGAACAGGCCGCATGGTAGGCGACCACGAGATTTTTCGGCTCCGAAGGCGGCGGCATTTCGACCGCGGCCACGAATTCGCTCACGTCACGGACCAGGGCCGAGATGTTCCGCGCGCGTTCCGCGTACTCCGCGTCCTCCCTCAACATGTGGCCGTAGTCCTTGAGGGTGGTTCCACAGCCGGAGGCGGTGGTCAGTATGGCGTCCAGCCCGCCGTTCGCGATCTCGCGCTCCCAGGCCACGATATTGCGGCGCGCGGCGTCCAGGCTGTCACGCGTGTTGCCCGCGTGATGATGCATCGCTCCACAACAGGTCTCCTCCCGGGCCAGCACCACCGAGTAACCAAGGCGGTTGAGCAGTCGCATCGTGGCCTCGCGGAACCGCGGCCGCAACACCGGCTCCGCGCATCCCTGCAAAAGCACCACCCGGCCCTTCTCACCCTGGACAATGGAGGACTCCGACCGCGGTGCCCGCTCGAGCCGGCGCGGCGCGAGCCGCAGCATCGCGCCCAGCGAACGCATGCCGGTGATCCGCGCAAAAAGCCCGGCCATGCCGCGGGTCCAGCGCGCCAGGTGCAGCGCAACGCGGAAGCGGCCCGGATGCGGCAGTACCGACAGCACCAGCGCGCGGATCAGCCGCTGCGGCAACGGCCGCCGATGGTTCTCCTCGATGTAAGAGCGGGCGTGGTCCACCAGGTGCATGTAATCGACGCCCGAGGGGCAGGTTGTCGTGCACGCCATGCAGGACAGGCAGCGATCGATATGACGCACGTCCTCGCGGGTCGGCGCACGCCCCTGTTCGAGCATGTTCTTGATGAGGTAGATCCGGCCCCGCGGACTGTCCAGCTCGTCGCCAAGCAGGACATAGGTCGGGCAGGTCGCGGTGCAGAAGCCGCAGTGCACGCACTTGCGGATGGCGCCCGCCGAAACCGCGGTATCGGGGTCGGCCAGCTGGACCGGCGTGAATTCAGTCTTCATGGAATGCCTGCCGGAAGCGTCCGCACTCGAACACGCCAAGTGGGTCGAAGGACCGGCGAACCCGCTCCTCCAGTCGCGCGACCGGATCGGGCTGCGGGTGGAAGGCCGGCGTGACCCTGCGCACGGCTTCCGGCGCGCGCACCAGGGTCGCGTGCCCGCCCGCCCGTTGCGCCGTCTCACGAACGGAGTCCGCGGGCACGTCCGTCACCGCCCAGACCAGGCCGCCCGCCCAGTCCCACAGCCAGTCGGCGCCGAGTCCCGCGAGTTCACGGGCAAGACCGGGCGCGGCAGACGGGGGCGCACAGAACCGCCACAGGGGCAGCGCACTATCCAAAGCTGCCAGAACGCGCAGGTCTGACCAGAATCGGTCAGCCTGCACCGCGTCCAGCGTTTCCGCCGCCCGCCCGGCGGGAAGCAGGGACTGCAGGGTTTCCACGGACGCGCGGACCGAGGGCGCAAAACCCTCGAGGCGCAGGACCAACGATGACTCGCCTGCTTTCCCACCCGCAGGCACGTATGCGGCGGCCGCGACGCTGGTGCAGGCACGCAGCATACCGCCGGAAAGCGAAACCGCCTCGTCCGTAGACAGGCCGGCGACGCGCAGGGAAACCAGCTCGCGGGGGCGCGGCAGGACCTTGAGGGTCACCCGGGTCAGCGCGGCGAGCTGCCCCCAGCTGCCGGCCATCAGTTTCGACAGATCGTAACCGGTAACGTTCTTGACCACGCGCCCACCCGCGACGAAACGCTCGCCGCGCCCGGAAACCGCCTCGAAGCCGAGGAAATGGTCCCGCACCGAGTCACTTACCAGGCGCCGCGAGCCGGCCGTTGCGGCCGCCACCATCCCGCCGATGGTCGCCCCCCCGGCAGGGCCACCGTAAACCGGCGCCGGGTCGAACGGCTCGAAGGCCAGCATCTGGCCCTCGGCCGCGAGCAGTTCCTCGACGTCCCGCAGCGGCGTGCCCGCGCCGACGGTGATCACCAGTTCCGGCGGATCGTAGTCCTCGACACCGTTGAATTCCGCCATGGAGAGCACGGTCACGTCTGCCCGCGGGGCCCCGAAGGCCTGCCGGCTGCCGCCGCCGCGAATTTCGAGGACCTGCTGATCCGCGCCCGCGCAGCGCACCGCCTCACACAGCGCATCGACATCGGCAGGCCGGATGACTTCGGGGCTGGTCATGTCAGAACCGCGGGAGATCGGGAAACGGAACCCTGCCACGATGCACGTGCACCCGGCCCAGTTCCGCGCACCGATGCAGGGTCGGGAACATCTTGCCCGGGTTGAGCAGCAGTTCGGGGTCGAAGGCGCACTTGAGGCGCTGCTGGTGGGCCAGGTCCGTCTCGGAAAACATCTCCGGCATCAGGTCCCGCTTCTCGACGCCGACGCCGTGCTCACCGGTCAGCACGCCGCCCACCTCCACGCACAGGCGCAGGATGTCCGCGCCGAATTCCTCGGCCCGTTCCAGTTGCCCGGGCTCGTTGGCGTCAAACAGGATCAGCGGATGCTGGTTGCCGTCGCCCGCGTGAAACACGTTGGCGACCGGGAGACCGTACTCGGCCGAAAGTTCGCTGATACGGCGCAATACCTCCGGCAGCCGCCGCCGGGGAATGGTGCCGTCCATGCAGTAGTAATCCGGCGCCAGCCGGCCCACGGCGGGAAACGCCGCCTTGCGTCCGGCCCACAGGGCCAGCCGCTCCTCCTCGCTGCCGGAGATACGCTCCGAGTTGGCGCCGTTGTGCTGCGCAATCCGCGACACCTCGTCGATCAGGTAATCACATTCCTCTGCCGGTCCGTCCAGCTCGACGATCAGGATGGCCTCGGCGTCCAGCGGGTATCCGACGTTGACGAAAGCCTCCGCCGCGCGGGTCGCGGGGGCATCCATCATTTCCATTCCGGCCGGAATGATGCCCCCGGCAATCACGTCGGCCACGCACTGGCCGGCACTCTCGACACTGGGGAACCCGAGCAGCATCGCGCGGGCGGTTTGCGGCCGCGGCAGGATGCGTACGGTGACCTCGGTGACCACGGCGAGCAGGCCCTCTGATCCGACCAGCACCCCGAGCAGGTCGAGGCCGGCCGGCTCCGGGTGGCGGCCGCCGAGGCGGATGATC